>JAZLDR010000050.1:0-28983 GCA_045614805.1 Candidatus Cryptobacteroides sp.
TCCTCACCTACGCGGAATGCATCATGTGTCCAGATGAACTTGACCGGAAGTTCCATGAGAGCAGCCATACGCACTGCCGGCTTCATATAGTCTGAGAATACGAAGAATGTACCGCAAGCAGCGATCACACCACCATGAAGCGCCATACCGAGACATACACAAGCCATTGTAAGCTCAGCAACTCCTGCCTGGAAGAATGCTCCGCTGAAATCACCCTTGGTGAAGGCAGTGGTCATCTTAAGGAATCCGTCAGTCTTGTCTGAGTTGGAAAGGTCAGCTGAAGCACATACCATATTAGGAACCTGCTCCGCAAGAACGCTGAGGACAGCAGCAGATGAGTTTCTTGTAGCGTCACCTGCCTTCTGCTGCACCTTGCTCCAATCAACCTTTGGAGCAGCACCGCTGAACCACTCTGCCTGCTGAGCAGCCTTTTCAGGATTTGCAGCAGCCCAGGCAGCCTCCTCTGCACGACGTGCAGCAACGATAGTCTTAAGTTCCTCAGCACGCTTTGCATAGAGTTCCTTGACCTCATCAAAAATCACGAATGGCTCATCAGGGTTACCACCGAGGTTTGCAACAGTATTTCTGAATGCATCGCCACCGAGAGGTGCACCGTGAGTCTTGCAGCTGCGCTCGAATGATGAGTTATCAGCCTTTCGTGCACCCTTACCCATGATACACTTACCGATGATCAGGGTCGGACGGTCATTGATGGTCTTTGCCTCGTCGAGAGCCTTGCGGATCTGCTCACAGTCATTACCATTGATTGTGATCACATGCCATCCCCATGCTGTGTACTTCATGGCAGTATCCTCTGAGATAACCTCAGCGCATGTTGTAGAAAGCTGGATGTCATTAGAGTCGTAGAACATCACGAGGTTGTCAAGACCGAGAGTACCGGCGATACGGCCCGCACCCTGCGAAATTTCCTCCTGAATGCCACCGTCAGAGATATAAGCATAGACAGTCTCCTTAGCGAATGTTGGATTACCTGTACGTGCTGCAAGGAATTTGGCCGCCATAGCTGCTCCTACTGCAAACACATGTCCCTGTCCAAGAGGACCTGATGTATTCTCGATACCTCTCATTACGTCAACCTCAGGGTGTCCTGGAGTCGGAGAGCCCCACTGACGAAGCTGCTGGAGTTCCTCAAGAGTGAACTTACCTGCAAGGGCGAGCTGAGAATAAAGCATCGGAGCCATGTGACCAGGATCAAGGAAGAAACGGTCGCGTCCCTCCCACTTTGGATTTTCAGGATCATACTGAAGGTACTCAGAATAGAGGACATTGATGAAATCTGCTCCTCCCATTGCACCACCCGGGTGACCTGACTTTGCCTTTTCAACCATTGAAGCTGCCAGAATACGGATATTGTCGGCTGCGCGATTTAAAACTCTAGTGTCATTCATGATAAAATATATTGTTTTGAGTTATTTTCAGAACATCATGCGAATTTAGCAATTTTTCAACGAAAAAAGCAACCTCTGTTTCCAGAGATTGCCATCAATCATTACCATGCAGTATGATTACGCGTTGAGTGTGTAGTACTCGCAGTCCTTTCCGCAACGAGTCTCCACTACTACATTGAGCTTACCCTCACGTGCAAGCCATCCAAGTGCAGTGTAGAACTCTGCGCTGCCAAGACCAGACTCCTTCTTAAGTTTAGTCTCTGTCATCTTACCGTTTGCATTGAGTACATTCCATACAACGCCTGCGTTGTTTCCGATGTTGTTGATTTCCATAATAATCTTTACACTTAAATTGTTACTACTAACTTTCTGAATTACAGCTGCAAAGATAATCAAATATTTTTATAAGTAATTTTAAGACAATTAGTTACATTACACTTTTACGCTTTATATATTTAAGGATACCGACACACAGGCTTTCAATTCATTAACAGAAACAGGACTTTCAGTTATGAATATTTATTTACATCAGTTAAAATTTTAATCTGCGAAATGATCAAATATGATTATATTTGTTTGATAAACAATCTAAAATCTGAAGAATGAAGAAATTTCTTTTTCCGTTGATAAGCATCATCATGCTTCTTAACGGCATCGCAGCATACGGCTGGGGCGCCAAGGGACACGACATCGTAGCGGCAATTGCTGAGAAAAACCTCACAAAGAAGGCAAGAAAGGAACTTGACAAACTGCTTGACGGCCGTTCAATCGTCTATTATTCGTCATGGATGGATGGTATTCAGAACTCACCATACTGGGAGAACGGATATAACAAGACAAAGACCTGGCATTATGCCAATGTGGACAAGGGATACACCTACCAGACCATGAAAAAGAATGAGAATGGCGATGTTGTCACAGGTCTCGAATTCCTGACAAAGGAACTTACTGAAAACTATGACAATCTTACTGACAGCATGAAGGTCGACTATGTGAAGATGATTGTACACATGGTGGGCGACATGCACTGTCCTATGCATGCAGGAAGACTCTCTGACCTGGGTGGAAACAGGACAACAGTAAAGTGGTTCGGTGACAAGACCAACCTGCATTCAGTCTGGGACAGCAAATTTGTGGAAGCAAACAGGAAATGGAGTTATAGCGAATGGCGCGATCATCTGGACAACACCAGTCCTAAATACAAGAAAAGCGTCATGCGTGGCACATATGAGGAGTGGTTCATTGAGACAGTCGAAGGTGCTGCTTCCATATATGAATATGTGGAGAACATGAAGAACCCTAATCTCTCATATCAGTTCATGTATGATTTCTCCCCTCTTCTGGAAGACCGTCTGCTGGTAGCCGGATACAGATTGGCGTATGTCCTGAATACAATTTTCGGATAAAAAATCACCTGGTAACGCCCTTCCAGGTTGAAGGTACAGGAGCCTCTATTGTCAGGGGCTCCTTTTTTACGGGGTGCACGAAAGTGATTCTTCGTGCATGGAGAGATATGCCTCCGTCTGGATTGGACCTCGGAGCACCGTATTTGAGGTCACCCTTTATCGGACAGCCAAGATTGGACAGCTGACAACGGATCTGATGATGACGTCCGGTAAGAAGTTCAACTTCCACAAGCCAATATCTGTCTGTAGTTCCTATCTGCTTATAATTAAGTTTTGCAAGTTTTGCATCCTTACGGGCTGCGCCTGGACGACAGATATATGATTTGTTCTGCTTTTCGTTGCGCCACATCATATCCTCCAGACTTCCTTCTGTCGGCTTCGGCTGCGCACACACCAGCGCCCAATAGTACTTATGCACATCTGAATCGCGGAACATCGCATTGAGACGCTCCAAAGCCTTGGAGGTCTTTGCAAGGACAACAATACCGCTTACGGGACGGTCCAGCCTATGAGGCAGGCCCATGAACACCTGACCGGGCTTTGCATCACGCTGAGCTACAAATGCCTTGTACGTCTCTGTCAAAGGCTCGTCAGAAGTCTTGTCTCCCTGCACGATTTCCCCTACCTTCTTGTTCACGACCAGAAGGTGATTGTCTTCATATAGTATTCTTGAAGTGAGGTCATTGTATTCCTCGACTGACAGTTTTCTGTACATCATTATCTTTAGAGATTGGGTGTATGGTGACTTGGATGACAAAAATAGTAAATATGTCATTACGGAGAGCGTAATGGCAGACAAAAACTGACATTTTGACATACATTTCAGCAAGAAATGCATTGGCACACCTTTCGATAGAATAGTCAGCGTCTGAAAAATGAATATAAATTAAATTAGAATAAAAAACAGTATTATGGGAAAAATCATTGGAATCGACCTCGGAACCACAAACTCATGTGTGGCCGTAATGGAAGGAAATGAGCCTACAGTAATCATCAACAATGAAGGACAGAGAACAACTCCTTCAGTCGTAGCATTCACTGATGGTGGCGAAAGAAAGATCGGTAACCCTGCAAAGCGTCAGGCTATTACCAATCCTAACAAGACCGTGTTCTCTATCAAGAGATTCATGGGTGAGAAATACAGCCAGGTCACAAGCGATATCGCACGTGTACCTTATAAGGTTGTAAAGGGAGAGAATGACACTCCACGTGTCGACATCGACGGTCGTCTCTATTCTCCACAGGAGATTTCAGCTATGATTCTCCAGAAGATGAAGAAGACTGCTGAGGAATATCTCGGACAGGAGGTTACAGAGGCTGTCATCACAGTTCCTGCATACTTCTCTGACTCACAGCGTCAGGCTACAAAGGAGGCTGGTCAGATCGCAGGACTCGAGGTGAAGCGTATCATCAACGAGCCTACAGCCGCTGCCCTCGCATATGGTCTCGACAAGATGCACAAGGATATGAAGATCGCCGTATATGACCTTGGTGGCGGTACATTCGATATCTCTATCATGGACCTCGGCGACGGTGTATTTGAAGTTCTTTCAACAAACGGTGACACTCACCTCGGAGGTGACGACTTCGACCAGGTTATCATCAACTGGCTCGCTGACGAGTTCGCTGCCGAGAACGGCGGTCTCGACCTCAAGAAGGATGCAATGGCTCTCCAGAGACTTAAGGAGGCTGCAGAGAAAGCAAAGATCGAGCTTTCAAGCCAGACTTCTACTGAGATCAACCTCCCTTATATCATGCCGGTAGACGGTATTCCTAAGCACCTCGTGAAGACTCTCACAAGAGCGAAGTTCGAGCAGCTCGCTGACAGCCTTATCCAGAGAACTATCGAGCCATGCCGCAAGGCACTTCAGGACGCAGGTCTTTCTGCTTCAGATATCAGCGAAGTTCTCCTTGTAGGTGGATCTACACGTATCCCTGCAATCCAGGCTGTAGTAGAGAAGTTCTTCGGAAAGGCTCCTAACAAGAGCGTAAACCCTGATGAGGTAGTGGCTATGGGTGCTGCAATCCAGGGTGGTGTACTCGCAGGAGACGTGAAGGATGTGCTCCTCCTCGACGTGACTCCGCTTTCTCTCGGTATCGAGACTCTCGGCGGCGTAATGACAAAGCTCATCGAGGCTAACACTACAATCCCTACAAGAAAGTCACAGGTATTCTCTACAGCCGCTGACAACCAGCCTGCAGTTGACGTGCACGTTCTTCAGGGAGAGCGTCCTATGGCTAAGGACAACAAGCTTATCGGAAACTTCATCCTCGACGGTATCGCACCTGCACCAAGAGGTGTACCTCAGATCGAAGTTACATTCGACATCGATGCCAACGGTATCCTCAATGTTTCTGCAAAGGACAAGGCTACCGGTAAGGAGCAGAATATCCGTATCGAGGCTTCATCAGGACTTTCAGAGGCAGAGATCCAGAGAATGAGGGACGAGGCCAAGGCTAACGAGGCTGCTGACCAGGCAGAGAAGGAGCGTATCGACAAGATCAACAACGCTGACGGCATGTGCTTCCAGACTGAAAAGAACCTCAAGGAGTACGGTGACAAGATTCCAGCAGAGAAGAAAACAGCTATCGAAGAGGCCAAGAACAAGCTTCAGGATGCAGTGAAGGCTCAGAATCTTGCTGACATCGACAAATACAACGCTGAACTCGAGGCAGCATGGCATGCAGCTTCAGAGGATATGGCAAAGGCAGCTCAGGCTGGTCCTCAGCCAGGTGCTCAGGGTCCGTTCAGCAATCAGGGTCCTCAGGGCGCTGATGATCAGGGCGTAGACGAACAGTAAGATATCATCACAAGCAAAAGCGGCTGACCTCATAACACGAGGTCAGCCGCTTTTGTCATCTGTACCATTCAGGTGATTTGACCGCCGATGGCGACAGCCAAATCACTCTACAGGAATAGAGTCAATGCGGACGAAAAGCTGGGTCCTGGACGGATCATCATTCTGAACCCAAAGCATTTCTTTGGCTGTCAGCTTCTTTATTATATAGCGATGCGCCCATTCTCCGCTGTCATGATCGTAATCACCACGAATGATTGTACCCAATGCCGGATCGGTAATCAAGGCATATGAGCCGGTGACCACATGAGGCACATCTGAGAAACTGTCCACATTCTGATACATTGTGTAAGTCTGGCCGTTACGGACAATATCCAGATATACATATGTACCATCCAACATATGAGCGCCATCCCACTCATGAAGCTGCCACTTGCCGGAAATATTGTTTGCATTCACCTCCTTAAGCTCTTCTGGCTGACTCAGGTCATTCTTCTCACAAGCAATTGCAGATAAAGCTATTGCAGCAATTGCCAACATGGTTTTAATTCTGTTCATTATATTAATATTTTCTTATCATCGTATAATAGTTACAGTTACTGCAGAACGGCTCGGAGGAAGCCCAAGTCCTTTAAGCATAACCTTCATCTCCTCCCTCGCGCCGGATTTAGACGGATCATAGGATATCACTATATCACCCTCCTGATTGTCGGCAACTGTCTCCGGTTCCGTATAAACATTCAGGCACTCCGGCAGAAAGACCTCCTCAAATTCCAGGCGCAGAGGCCTCCCGGCAAGATTGATGAACCGAAGTCTCTCAACGGACTTCACCCCGGATCTGACTTTCACCTCATCGTTCCTGAGCCGTATCGGTCCCATCTGCACCGGCCAGTTGCCTGAAAGGTCGGCACCATTCGAGATATCCACCTTCAATGTCAGTACAGCGGCAGGATCACTACCCTCCTCCGTATAAACGAATATCTTCCGTTCAAACCTGCCGGGATGTCCTTTAGGATTGTACCTGACAATTATTGCTGACTGCGCTCCCGGAACTACCTCCTGCATATTGCATGTCGCCTGCAGACATGAGCATGAGGACACCATCCTTCGGATTCTCAATGTGTCAATTCCGACATTGACAAATCTATATTCATAGGTCTTAGGCGCATCATCCTCATTCATTCTCTCCGCCTCAATCGTCAGTGTTTCAAACTTAAGGAAGGAAGAATCTGACGAAAGAGCCGGATCATTGACTGCATTCAGTTTATCCTGCGGAATGATTTTCATCTGGGCATCAGCGACGTGCGGAGCACCTGCCATCATGACAGATGCAGCGATCATCACTATGAACCCTCTGAAATTCATCTTATAGCCATCCGTTACCGTTTGCTGTCTCGCGTACAGTTATCACGAAGCTGTCCTCACGGCTTCCTTTCAAGACAGCATTGGTCTGCCCTGCCTTAAGTCCCTTTATTATCATTTTACCGTCTGCGATCTCAGCAGTAGCTACAGACTGATTCTCGACAACTACAGTAAATTCGTCTCCAGGCATATACATAGATGGAACTGCTGTTGTCTGTCCACCTTCCGCAACATAAATATTAGGGAATGTCATTTCAACACCGGCACCTTCCACTGCCTTGAGAAGAGCATATGCATTGATCTGACCGTTACCCATACCGCCTTTGAATGCATTCAGCTCAAGTGACATAGTAGGAGAAGCATCCTCAAGGTCAACGGCATATCTCTTATACTGCTTGATTCCCTTCATATATTCATCAATCGGGGTCGCAGTATCATAAACAAGCTGCTTGAACTCTTCTGCTGTAAAATGACGTCTGAGCTGTGCCGCATACGAAAGGCCAAGTGCAACAACACCTGAAACATGCGGGCAGGCCATCGAGGTTCCCTCCATATAGCCATAACCGCTTTCGCTCACGTGATATGGAAGAGTCGACAGGACGCAGCCGACCTCACCGATCCTCAGGTTTTCGTCAGCATATTCCCAATAATAATCCTGGTCTCCTCCTGGAGCGGAAATGGTTGTTCCCGGACCATAATTACTGTATACCGCAGGAGTAAAGTCTCCGGCTGTAGCAGCAACTGCGATAAAGTCCGGATAAGCTCCCGGGTAGCTTGCAGCTGCGGCTGACTCATTTCCACCGGCAAATATTGCAAGACCTCCGTCTATCACACCATCGGGAGAGCCGGCGTTATGAATGAAATAATCAAGAGCATTCTTTTCCAGTACATTATATGCCTCCCACTCCTCATCAGTAGAATACTGAGGAGTCCATTCATATGGATTGGCAGCACCTGAGATGTATCCCCAGCTGCACTGAAGAATGACAGCACCGTTGTCTGCAGCATATTTGATTGCACGGACTTCTTCAAGCACCGTTCCCGCATATGCTCCAGAGAATATCTGACAAGACATTATCTTTACACCAGGCTGAGTTCCATTACCTCCGGCAATGGAGCTTATACCCTTGCCATTGTTATTGGCTGCTGCGATAACACCTGCCACATGAGTACCATGACCGGTATCATTGAGGCTGTTGGTAGAAATCACACCTGTATTCTGAACGAAATTAAATCCGTGGATGTCACCGCAATAACCGTTTCCGTCATTATCCTTGTCTGACTTCCAGACCTCGCCCTCATTGACCCACATACTTGCCTTGAGGTCCGGATGACTGACATCTACTCCTTCATCAAGCACAGCAACAATGATTGAAGGATCTCCGGTACATTCAAGTTCCTTCCATGCCTTCTCCACCTGTACGTCTGCGTCTTTGACGAACTTGGTAGGACGAAGGTCACCATTGTTGACAAGGTGCCACTGATTTGGAAGAAGAGGGTCATTAAATGCAGGAGATGCTGCTGGCTGAGTAAGCTGACGAACCTTCTCCATTGTCAACGGAACTGCCTTCCTGTTATTCGCTCTCTTGAGCGTACGGTTGAACTCCACACGGTTGACATGTCCGAGCTTTGCCATGTCAGCTGCGACCTTCTCTACGGAATACTCTTCGCTGAAACGGACAACATACCATAGATGAAGACCTTCCTTACGGGTAAGTTCCTCGTTTCTCGGATCGACAGGGAAAACCCTCTCCAGTTCATAATCCTTCACAATGCTGAGAATATCAGCAGACTTTGTCATTCCGGCCTGTTCAATAACATCTGCAACATGCGGCTCGAACTTAACGAGAAGCTGGCCCGGAAGTGCATTGACTGCAACCTCCTCCTTGACCTTCTCCTGCTCATAAGTCGGCTCGACTGAACATGCAGTCAGCCCCATGATCAGGACTGCCGCCACACAATATATCTTATTCATCACTTTCATCTTCCTTAATGTTAGCCGGGTTATATTTCTTTCTCGGATAAATCTCATAATACTCATCAAGGCTTGCAGGCTCATTATAGAATCCCGCATTGACACCATCCTTATTTTTTCCTTCCTGAGGGAATACCAAAGAGAAAGGCACCCAAAGATCAAGATGAGGATGCACAAGAACCCACTCAGGCAGTGCTCCGGTCAGACGGTTGAAGTTTATTGCAAAAAGTTTTGTATCAGGAAGTACCTTAGGCACATTCTGTAGACGAGCAGGTAATTCAGTAGCCTCGACTGCAAGTGAATCTTTCAACTCCTCATAAGTCCAGCAGTCAAGTCCCTCGTCCATCATATCAGGAATTTCACCCTGAAGATAATTCACCGAAAGTCTCAAGGTATCAAGATTCTCCCACTTAAGAAGTCTCTTGAATGCCTTCTGACCTTTGTCCGTATTCAAATGTTCAGCAACAAGACCACCGATATTCTCTCTGATATCATTACTCATATCATAGATTGTATAGCGCTGGTTTGCATTGAACTGAAGAGAATGAAGAGCAGGGAAATTCTCCGGAGTCAGGATCTCAGGTATCTCCTCAAAGCAGTTTGAACTAAGGTCGAGATACTCAAGGTTCTTAAGGTTCACGAAATCACGATGAAGCGAAGTAAGTCCATACGCTCCGATAGTAAGTCTCTTAAGCTGCGTGAGTTTGGTAATATGCTCACCTGTATCGAGACTGCGGAGGAAGTGATTGGCATTCGAATAGATCGAAATCTCCTCTGCTGCAGTGAGATACTGTATCTCATAAGGTATCTCCTCCTTGGTGTTGAACAGGAAGAACTGGACATACTTGACGCGGCCCTTGTTCTCACCTTCCTTCCATACCTCCACATTATTCCAATACTCCATCTTCTCGGAAGTATCCCACTCATTGTATGCTCCAAGCGCACGGCTCACAGCCAGAATTGCAAGGGAGTCTCCTGCTGCAGTATTTTCCGGAATCGGGAGAGCAGCCTTCTGGACTACCTTAAGTCCGTCGTGTCTGCCCATATCCACAGTTTCCTTAGGCTTGAAGACAATATCCGCGATTCTTTCCTGATCACGAGAGTTGACCTTCCACTCGAAGCGTATCACTGATTCACGTGGTCTTGAGCCTCGGTCAAGATTAAGGTCATTCTTCTTATATGAAAGCCATCCTGAAGCATTTACAGGCACCTCCACATCAAAGTCCACATTTGCCTTCACCTTGACCTCAAAGGTTCTTTCGCCATATGCTGCATAGTCTTCAACCTTCTTTTCTGTATCTTTCAGACAGATCTGATAGTCATAACCATCCTGCACGACCTCAAAATCCTTCGGATCATTATTCTCATCAAGACTCTGGATTCGTACAACACCTGTACGTGATGTATATTTGATGGTAGAGTCAATTATGACCTTGCATTCCTGACTACCTTTTCCGTTGGCTGGAGACACTGTGATCCAAGGGGACTCCGTCATGGCTACCCAGCTGCCTGATGATGCCACGTTGAATGTGTACTCTCCGCCATCTGCACCTATTGCAATGGCCTTCTGGTCCACATTGAACTCAATCTCCGGCGTCGCGACGCAAGAGGCAAAAGCCGTCACGGCTATAAGTAAAGATATCTTTATAGTAATATTCTTCATTTCAATACCCTCCTGCATTAATTGAACAATATGTCACAATTCCTGATATTCTTCTTCTGACTCTGGTCATATATAAGGATATATGCACCCTGCTGGATAGCATAACAGATGTCTGAAGCATCAAAAAGGATATTAGGATTATCGCTGATGTCAAGATAATAACAGATGGTTGAAATGGTATCATCTACCTTCTTGATATCATTCGATCCCAAATAAAGTCCGCGAAGACCTCTGTGCTGGTATATTCCAGTCGGCCATTCTGTGAAGCACCTGTTACCGTCGTCATCCCGCTGACCTCTGATGGCGAACACTGTCAGATACTGGCTGTCAAGCGGCTCCCAAGGGAATGACTTGAACTTGTTATATGAAAGCTCCACGCCATACAGATAAGGAAGGTTTCCGGCATGCATTTCCCATGGGAAATCACTCAGGTCGTTATATGAGAGGTCAAGTGATGTGAGATAAATCGAATTCTCATATTCAAACGATCCTTTCGGAACTTCATTGATATTACAGCCACGGAGAATGATATAGGCTACTGTAGAATTTGACTGGGCAAACTCGACCGGATACTTTGTAATGCCCGGATTGTTTGCCAATGTCAATGTCTCCACCTTCACACCCTTGAAGTTCTTTCCGTTCTGGATGCCGCTGATGTTGTTGTACGAGAAGTCAATAGACTTGATGGTATATTCCGACTTGGCATTGAAGATATCAGGGAATTCTGTAAGCTTGTTGTTTCTCGCAGAGAAGTTCTCCGCATCCTCCATGTAACAGAAGATTCCATCCTCGTTCACCGGGAATCCTGTGAGTTTATTGTTATCAAGATAAAGCTGCACCGGCTTGATATCATTACCCCATGCCTCCTCGATAGTATGGATCCTGTTCGATGAGAAATCAAGGAGTCCGAGTTTCTTCATCTTCTTGATCTCCTTCGGGATCACCTCAAGATTATTGCTGTTGAAGTAGAGCATCTGAATCTTTTCAGCAGCCGAACCCTGGGCAAGCTCCTTGATTCCCTTCAATGCTTCAGCAGCTGACCACTGTGCATTATTGGCAAGGTTAAGGAGAATAAGAGACGGCATCTTTGCCAAGACCTCAGGGAACTTGGTCATCTGAGGACAGTTATATATCTCGATATCAGTACAAGAGACGAGATTTGCCATCTCAGCAGGAAGAGACCCGATCTTGCTGTTGGCTATGAACAGCTGTTCAAGCTTTGTAAGGTTGCCGATTTCAGCAGGAAGGCTCAAAAGGCCATTTGTCACCACTCCATGATTCATATCCATCGGCTTGATGTACGCACGTCCTGTAGCTGGATCCAATACATCCTTCTCGCTCTTAGTCTGATATATCTCCGTAGCAGGGATCGTGATTCCATTCTCTGCAAGAGCTCTTGCTATTGGCTCGGTAGCAGGTGTTGCCGGATGCAGATTCTTAAGATAGAGTCTGCTTCTCTCCATACGGCTGGCATTACCGATTCCGTCCTGAAGCAACGGGTCATAAGATGAAAGGTTGCTGTCATTATGAGAGCCGAGATAAAGTTCAACAAGCTGAGTCAGCTGACCGATTGCAGCCGGCATATGTCCATGGAAACCGAATCCGCTGAGACTGATTGCAGCTACGCGACCGTTCGAGTGCAATGACACGCCCGGCTGGTCACCCCAGAGGTCGGGATCCTTGTTGAAGTCCCAATTGCAGCCTGCAGTATAATCCTGTCCTGTATAACGCCAACCTCCATTTCCATTCTCGTCAGGCTGACCTCCGAGTGCCTTCCAGATCTCATAAAGGGCATAATAATCCTTCATGTACTCATCCTTTTCATAGATGGCAACCGGAACATCCACATCACTTGTCTTGTTGTCTGACACTGAGAACTTGGTGTTGACAAGCATTCGTGTCTCGAGGGCAATCTTACTTGTGTTGTATACAGTGTAGGATTCTATATCGTAGTTTCCTGCTGTCAATGTAAGAAGTGTGTCGCACACAAGACTTGATGTCCTGTATCCGTCCTCAACATCGTCAGTCTCGTCGAAATGTACCGAGAACTTGGCTGGAAGCTTTTCAAAAGTCGTCTTGACACCACCTTCTGCCTTGACACTGACAGTCAGATATTCGATGTCGTCAAAAACATAAGCAGATCCATTCGGTGCCTTGGTCGAAGGTATATCTTCAAACTCCGACATATCCTTCACGATAGTGAACTTCACCTTTCCACGTGGCTTCACGTTGGCAAGAAGGTCGTGAACGGACAATCCTCCAACTACTACTGTGAAAGTATTCATCGAAGACTCCGGAGTTCCTTCATAGATCACCTCATCATTATTGTCATACAGACTGAAAGACAATATAGAATAATCTCCTGCAAGAAGCTTCAGCTTATCACTTCTCAAGCCGTACTCTGCAGACTCGTCATCTGATGCTCTGAGGACGAGAGTCTGAGAGATCATATTTCCCTCATACTTCAGACTGACCTTAACCTTGGTGGCCTGCCTGAGATATTCAAGCTGAGTGACGACAGCCTTGGTATCATAGGAGGCCTCCTTGTACAGTTTGAACTGCACATATCCATAGTCCTGCTCACGATAGTCAGGTTCCTCCATCGACGCACAGCCGACGAATACCGACATGGTCAGCACGATAAGAATTATATTTCTGATATATCTCATATTAATATTGCACTGCTAATTAAGGTCAATCTTACAAATAAGAACGAAAATAATATCGTTAGATTCGTTAGTGAAGTTTATAAAACCCTGAAATACTTTCTTAGGTCTCTTATCCTCCGGCATGTCAATATATATTGTCACACCTCCATCGATGATTTCGATTCCGGTATGCATACCATTTACAAAAAACTCATCATCAAAAATACGGTCATTCACACGGATATAAGACTTATACATTTCAGGACTGACTGTATGCTTCTTTACAGTTGCAGGTATCTTAATACTCAAAGGCTGATTTTCCTGAGTATATGTAAGCAGGAACAGAGGTGCATTGCCTGCCTTGTAGTTTCTGTATTTAGGATCGTCAGAAACATTGACCAATGACGCCCCGACCTGAACTGCCTTCATAAGACTCTCCAATGTAAACTCGACATCCGGAATCTCTCCTATTTCAACAGTCGGATCTATCTCACATCTCACGACTGCAAGCACCGCTCCATCTGCGCCTTTCAACACGACATAACCGAGAGCATATTCCTCAGACATCATATCGATGACTCCATTATATCCTCTGTTATCCAGGGTGGCTGACAGAATGAAGGTATCGCACTCAATTGCCTTGATCTTACCTGGTTCTTCAACCTCATACCATCCTCCGGCAGCAATTATCTTGCTGCTGTCCTCCTTATCAAGTTCATCTGCACGAACATATATCCTGTCTCCTGCAACCATTTCCTTTGAAGCCTCGACAGCCTCACTATATACATTGGCAAACTCGAACACGATAGGATCTGCATCTGCATCATATATTTCAGCTGAAGCAACAGCAGAATCGAAAACAAGTCTCGCCTCATCACGGGCATACTGATTATTATAAAGAAGGTCAAATGCCCATTTTGTCTCACCGAACTTTGTGAAAAGTTCAGGATCTGAAGTAGCTGTAAGTCTCGCACCGGCAGCAGCTGCAACAGATGGGTTTGAAAGGAGTGATACAAACGGCTGCTTGCTTGAAAGCTGCTTTACCGGGATCAGATACTGCCTGTAATCTTCCTTGATTCCAGAAGCATCGAAGAGGTCGGACTCCGAAGTTTCTACGGAACGAGGGAGTACAAGGATTGCAGCATTACGCTCCTCACCTGCGTTTTCATCAACAGTAACTCTTACAGTCCTTTTCTGAAGGACTTCCGCACCTTCCGATGTATTATAATCCGGGATATCGAGATGCAGCCACGACGGAACGGTTGTCGAATACTTATCTGCTGATACTGAAAGTACGACTACGCGGATGCCATCAGTTCCGTAGATAGAGAAATAAATATCATCCATTCCCTCTTCCGGATTAGCCTGAATGAAACCTGATGACGTCTTGTAATGTCCCTTGGCATTGAACTCGAGCTCTGTCAAGCTGTTGGCAACAGAATACGAGAAGATGTCACGGCAACCTGGTATGGTTACAGTATATTCCTTGACAACATCAGAGCCGTTGACAAATGTCAATTTACCGCTGGCATCATCAAGTGGCAGTTTGGTCGGTACCCCCTCAATTACAAGGTTCTGAATACCTTCAACATTCTCTGGAATATCGATGGTCATCCACTCAGGTCCCTCATATCTCCAGTTATAGTTGGCTTCAACCTTGACAGGAAGACGATAGCTGCTGCCGACCCAATACAGGTCAAGACTCTCAACTTCTTCTGTCTCATATTCATAACCACTGCCATCCGGGAGGAATACAGCTTCGCCGTTCTCCACCTTTGCTACATATACAGTGTGAGTCGCATTCTTCGCAAATCGGACAAGCCTTGCAATCACCTGCTCCTGTCCGCCCATGACAAGGGTGACTTCACATGATCTGTTGGTATCGAACTCTTCAACCGGAGACACGCCTATCACAACCTCATTTGAACCGCTCTTGAAGCTTTTCTCGAGCTGTTTGAATGTGCCGTCCTGGATCCAGAACCACTGGAAAGTATTTTCCGGAACACTCACCTTGCAGTCAAGGTTGGCGTCGAACTTAAGTACAAACTGCTCCCCTGATTCAACTGTTACCTCCACACATTCCGGAAATTCAGGGGTTCCCATCTGCGGAGCCTCCTCCACACATGCTGAAATCACAAACGCAGCCAAGCAAAGGGCTGATGTATATAGTATTCTATTCATAATCATATATATTAGTAATCCATGCCCTCTCTCTTGAGTCTCTCAGCCTCCTCGTCGCTCACCCATTCCATGATATTATAGAAATGACCGACTGTACCGACAGCTGTTCCCAGATCTTCCACATACATTTCTGTCCAGATTGAGAGATAACTGCCACAAGGGTAGAATATCGATTCATACAAAGGACTGTTTCTCACAAGAATCTTGTCATCTCCGTGGACTGTGCCGAAGAAGGATCCCTCATCGGTAGCCACCTGCCCGGCATCCATTGTGAGATAAGGTCTCATCGGATCTTCCGGATGGAAAGTTATGTTCACATCATATCCGCTCCTGATCCAATTGCGACATATCACCACATTCGGTTCAGAAGGATGTTTCTCAGTAAACACTAGTCTCTGATATGACCCGGTGATACTGTAATCATACAGGAACATAGATGTGAGCACACAATAACCTGTAAACTCGTTCACATCGAACGGACATGACTTCATGAGGACAACCTTGGTCTTACTGCCATACAGGTCCATTTCAAGATTGCTGTTCATCACAAGCTGCAGCTGGAAGCCAAGTGAATCCGTAGCCTCTATGTTGTCATAACATCCATGTACAAGTACATCTGCACGAGTTTCTCCTGCCTTGATTGTCACTGTATTGGACTTAAGTCTGTAATGGAGATTCTCGATCGCGTTGTTTCCCTTGTCGATGACTTCCACTCCGAAGACTCTGTCATAATCTCTCACAACGGTAGATACTACGGGGACAGAGAAGTATTCGACATCCTTCTGCACCGCATATGTCTTCAAAGTGTCTGCAAACATGACATATTCAGCATCGGAATATGTCACATACCTTTCATGACAGCTGCTGAATGCTGAAACTGCCATGAATGCAAGTGCTATATATTTCAAAATCTGCTTCATATATCAATGTTATTTTTTTACATATCCTCTGTTCTGACTGATCTCCGATCCCGGAGCCTCGATCTCATTCTGAGGCATAGGCCATACAAAACGATAATCCCCTGCTTCGATCTTGAGATCGTTACCTTCAGACTGGGTAGACGTCTGAGGCTTTCTCTCGAATCCCTTGTTCCATCTCTTCAGGTCATGAAGACGGAAACCTTCCATATAGAATTCCTTGACTCTCTCCTCTGAGATTGTTTCAAGCCAGTTGTTTGCATTCATGCTTGCCGAAGCATTTCCTGTATATCTTGCAGACCTGAGAGCTGCCACATCAGCAGCACCCTGAGAGTACTGTCCTTTCCTGCAATAAGCCTCTGCACGGATGAGATATTGCTCTGCAAGACGCATCGGCTTCGGTCTGCTGACATGATAGATCATGTTGCGGATGAACTCATCACAACCGAAATATTTGGTCAGCAGTGGCCATGTCAAGCCATGAGCATATCCTGTAGGCAATGTAGTGAAATACGCATTGTATCTCACATCATTTGATGCATAAAGACCAAGCACCCACTCTGACGGCACATAATCAGGATAGTAGTACACATAATCATTATTGAAGTTCAGGAACACCTGTCCGAGGGCGCCGCTGTAAGATGTAATGGTATAATCAACCATCCATATGATTTCTGTGGCAAGATCGTTTGTCCACATATAATCTATGTAGTTGTATACCTTCGGAGCTCCGGTTATCGGGCTTGTTCCCTGAGTGTATGTCGAAGAAGTCGACAGCGAGTATGCCTTATCCTCGATAAGCTTTGTCGAATACTCGATTGCCTTGTCCCAATCCTGCATATACAGAGCCGTTCTTGCATGAAGCGCGTTAGCCGAACCGTATGAGAAATATGGGGCACTGTATCCGTATTCGGCGTCTTCAAGAAGTTCTTCGGATTTCTTAAGGTCACGCAATACAAACTCATAAGATTCCTTAAGTGTCGAACGCTTGACAGGCTTTTTGCCGAAATAGGTACTGTCAAGTGCCACACCGCTCTGCTCGACATCTGCGGTTTCATCTGAATACGGTTCACAGAAACATCTCAGGAGTTCTGAGTATGCAAGCGCCCTGGCACAATATACCTCACCTGTATAATAGTCAAGGTAAGTTATGCTTTCATCGTCAGTAAGTGACTCACGCAAAGCATCCACCTTATCAAGATAGAAGTTACATCCTCCTATGACACTGTATAAAGCGGCATACACACCTTCTGTTTCAGCATTGGTCGGACGGATATCCCACTGCCAAAGTGTTCCATGAGTATTCGAATTTCCCTGAACTGCATGTACCAGGTCAGCCTGGATGTCAGGCAGCAGGGTCAATGATCCGCTGTAAAGGGAGCCGTTCATGTATGCGGCATAGATTCCAGTAAGCGTCTGTTCCGCATCCTTGAATGTCTTCATGCCATCCTTCAACTGAATTGCATCCCCCGGAAGTTTCTCCAGACAGGAAGTCATTCCAGCTGCAAGCAATGCAAACAGTACTGCCTTTCTTAATTTGTTATATATCATCTTTATCATATTCACCAAAGATTAGAACATCAGATCAACACCGAATGTAAACTGACGGGACATCGGATATTGTGCTGCATAAAGATTAGTTGTCCCTTCCGGATCAAGACCTGAGAAATTAGTGAATGTCAGGAGATTCTGAGCCTGTGCATACACTCTCAGCCCCCTGATCACACGGGTCTTGTTCAGAAGACCTGCAGGGACTGAATATGAAAGCATCAGATTCTTCAGACGGAGGAATGAAGCGTCTTCGAGAAGACGGCTGTCAAATTCGGTATACTCGCCATGACGAGGAATGTCCGTGATGTCACCCGGGTTCTTCCATCGCTTGAGCAGACGACGGGACTGATTGTATGATGCAAAACGTCCGTTTGACTCATCGAAATAACGGTCATTGTTGATCATCCATCTGTCAGCGACCCAGCTGAACTGAGCGCTGAGACTAAGTCCCTTCCAAGATACAGCAGTACCGAAACCACCCTGCCATGGTGCATGGAAAGTCTTACCTATCAGCACTTTATCCTCATCACGAAGTTCAGTGGTGATATTGCCGTCCTTATCATACCAGAGAGCATCTCCGTTCGCTGGATTTACACCGGCATAACGGTTGATATAAAACTCACCGAGCGGATGACCGACTACGAGTTTGGTATTTGTATTTGCAAGTTCATATTCCTGAACACCGTTGTATAGCTCTACAATCCTGTTATGGTTATATCCGAAATTCACATTGGCATTCCACGCAAAGTCACCGGCCTGGATAATGAGCGCATTAACGTTGATCTCGGCACCGAGATTGACCATAGCACCTACATTGTCCCAACGATAACCGAAACCGTTGGACTGAGCATAGGAAAGTGGAACTGCCATGAGCATGTCGGTAGTTCTCTTGGCATACAGCTCAAGATCCGCATCCAATCTGCTCCAGAATCCGAAGTGGAAACCGAGGTTGGTTGTCCATGTGTTCTCCCATGTGAGGTTCTCGTTACCAGGCTGTGCCGGTAATACGCCAGAATCTCCGGAATAGTCTGCACCACCAGCAATCAATGCAAGATGCTCATAATTAGGAATTTCAGAGTTTCCGGAAGTTCCCGAACTGAATGAAATCTGTCCATTGGTAAGCCAGTGTCTGCTTGAAGACATGAAATCTTCGTTACGCAGATTCCACATGAATCCCACAGCACCGAAAAGTCCCCATCTGTTGTTGGCTCCGAATCGTGACGAGCCGTCAGTACGGAGAGATATTTCAGTATAGTACTTATCTGCAAAACTATATTCTCCACGTCCGAAGAATGAAACGCGTGAATAGTCTGATGTTGACGAACTGTCCCAACCTGATGCTCTGGTACCTGTAACGATATCGGTAAGCATGTCGTTGGTCTGACCCTTTGTCACAACACTGAATCTCTCATAATGATAATCCTGCCACTCATGTCCGAGGAGGAAATTGAAATCATGGAGATTGTCTATATTCATACGATAATTCAACGTGTTGGTCCACTGAAGGTTCATGCCGTCAGCAGAACTTCTTGAAGCAGTACCCTCTCCAAGGTTAGGCGCATAACTCGGGAACGACTGGCTGAAACCTGTTGTATGCGAGAAATCAACGCCGAACTGGGACTTGAATACAAGGTTCTTGTAAAGGTTCATCTCTGCAAAGACAGTAGAGAACATCTTGTACTTCTTGAAAGCCAACGGATTATTCTCAAGCCACTCAAGCGGATTCTGTCCCTGTCCCTTCCATGATCCGTCATTGACAGAGGCCAGTGTGCCGTCTGCCTTGTAAGGATTCCAATATGGAAGCATGAAACGGGAAGCGGAAATCGGAGTGACAAGAGCATACGAACCCTCATCAGCCTGCTGGATGTTCTGATAGTTGAGCATGGTGTTTGTTCCCATCCTCAACCAATCGGCCATCTGGTGCTCGAAATTGAAACGCAGTGAATATCTCTCGAACAAAGAGCCCGGCGCTATACCTTCCTGATCATAATAACCTCCTGAAAGATAATAGTTAGTCTTTTCAGTGGCACCGGAAACAGATAGTTCATGGCTCTGAAGCATGGCCGAATCATTGAAGACCACATCAAGCCAGTTCACATCAATTGTTGACAGATAGTTATAATCCTGTCCTGCCGTCATGCCGATTTCCTTTTCGTACTGGATACGCTCTGCCGTATTCATCAGATCCCAGTTACCATGGGCAATGGATGACATACCAAGCTGCATACGGTAATTGATGTTAGGACGCTGCATGTCACGGCCACGTTTGGTTGTGATCACGATTACACCATTCGCAGCCCTGGCTCCGTAAATCGATGTTGACGAAGCATCCTTAAGGACAGACATACTTTCGATATCAGCAGGATTGATCGTATTGAAATCAGACGACGATATCTCTACACCATCAAGGATATACAACGGTGACGTACCTGAATTGATTGAGTTGGTTCCACGGATTGTCATTGTTGCCGAAGCACTTGGTTCTCCGGTATTGGAAAGTACTGTGAGACCGGCTACCTGTCCCTGAAGAGCCTGATCGAAAGCCGCAGTAGGAGTTGCCTCCAGTTTTTCAGACTTTACAGTCGATACCGAACCTGCCACAGTTCCCTTCTTTCGGACACCGTAGGCAATGACAACCACATCATCGAGTTTCAGACTCTCCGGCTGCAGAACCACATTATGTACAAATTCAGTTACCGCAGGAACTACAACTGTCTCATCAAGAAAGCCTATGCTTGAAAAAGTCAGCTGTGTTCCAGGAAGCACCTCAATGACATAATCTCCATCTATCGAGGTGATCACGCCGTCTCCGGTTGCGGATACTACTCCCACTCCGATCATCGGCAATCCATCTTCAGCGGAAGTCACAACGCCCTTGACAACCACTGTGGATTGTGCATAGGCTGACATTCCGCCAAGAAGAATGGCGAGGACGGAAAGAATAAAGAACGTTAATTTTTTCATCAATTAATCTTTGGTTATATAAAAGCGTGCAAAGATAGATATATTTCATTCTAAAACAAATTAAATATATTAATGGTATGATGTGCTCCGAAATGGGATTTATCCATGATTTCACTTACAGAATGAAAGTACAAATAAAGGCCACACCCTGTACAACACGTTATACAGGGCATGGCAGATAATGGACATATGGGTTATGATTACAGATTATCAGTCAGTATCCGACTGAAATTCCGTAATATTTTTTATCCCGGGGATTCCATAGTATGCATCAACTATGTCACCTCTCAGATAAACCTTCTTGCCCAGCAATGAAGGATTATCCACAAGATTCAGCTCATCACGGACATCTCCTGCCGGAAGTTGCACTGACAGACAGGAAGTCTTGATATTAGTAGATGACTTTGGTCCCAGAAGTATATTCGTTCTGGATGAAAACGGAGGTTTGAAGGAAGCGGAAGCCGATGTAAGGTCTCCTCCGACAACATATCCGCACACCCAGACATCTTCCTCGCCGGCAGAACTTATGGCCTGTGACACAGTCATCGCCTTGGAACTTGACTCTCCGCCGCCAGAATTTCCCTGGCCGATCATAATGCTTTCCGAGAGCCAGTTTCTGGTTGTATCAACATCCACTGAAAGCGAAGCGGAGGGAACAGATGAAGTCGAAGAAGAAGTTGCGGCACGCACCCCGAGATTGAGCATATCCTGCGAAAGTAAAGTTCTGTTCATCAACACTTTATCCACCCCGTTTTCTGATAGCAGCAGAGAGACGGATCCCGGAGGGAAATATGCAGTCCTTTTTTCCGAATAGCCATACATCAGCTTACCGGCAGAAGACTTCAGGAAAAGTACACCATTCGGACAAGCCGTCAGAAAATCCGACGCAATCTTCAACCTGACACCGGCGTTCAATTGAGAACAGATCAATTTTACATTCGCCACCCCTGCAGAAGGGACTACAACACATTGCTCATCACCATATTGAGGAGCAGAAAACTCAGGCGCAGAAAATTCGCGTGAAACAACCTTGATGAGATAGCTTCCTGCTGCCACCTCCATGACTTCAGGACATGCGGAATAAGGTCCACGGTAAATCCTTTTTCCTTTTGAATCATCAATTGTTATAATGAAATCACCTGTATCTGGAATTTCAGATACAGTCCTTGTCAGATCAGTCTGCGATTCCGAAAAGGAAATTCTCAATTCGCCTTTACCTACAGGCCCTTCAAAAGATTCACAAGCGGCAATCAATGCTACGCTTAGACAAAAACACAAAAATCTCATATCTCTTCAACATTTAAAATTAAACCCGATCCTGTTGCGGACCGGGCAAATATATGGAAGAGTCAGATGAAACAGTTAAAGAAAAAGAAAAAAGATTTTTTTACTTTTTTTAAACGTATTTTTTCTCTTTTTTAAACATTTATTGAGAAATTACTCTGATCTTTGCGTATTTGAGTATCAGGATTTTATCTCCATGATCATCAAATGAGATCTTCGCTTTCAGATCCGTAACCGGACCTGTTATCTCGAGAATCTTACCAAAGCCGAAACGATTATGTTCGATCCTCTGACCAGCCTTAAGCTGCACTATTGGCGTCGGTTCGAAATCAGCATCCGGCACTCTTGCCTGAACTGGCTGAGGGCGACGCACAGGCTGTGGCACGGCAGGTCTTGCCGACAACGGTGAAGGCTTCGATGGTGGCGTCGGCCTTGAAGATGACGACACTGGTCTAGAAGATGAAGACACAGGTCTCTGTCTTGGCGTCGAAGTCGCCTGTCTGGCGCCGAATGATGACCAACGTGATTCACCTTGTTCGGTGTCATTTTCTTTTGATATCGGGTTAGCAATATATTGTTTATCAATCTCATGCAAGAAACGGCTCGGTGAATTGGACTCGTGCTTTCCATTTCTCATTCTTGTCTGCGTAAAGGCAAAAGAGACTGCTTTCTTTGCACGTGTCATCGCCACATAGAACAATCGTCTTTCTTCCTCTATTTCCGTTTCTGAAGCCATCCATCCTCCTGACGGGAAAATATTCTCTTCCATTCCCACCACAAAGACATACGGAAATTCAAGGCCCTTCGAAGAATGGACTGTCATCATGGTAATCTTGTTGGAACTTTCCTCATCATCCTCCATATCCACGGCACTCAGCAATGATATATTCTCAAGGAATTCTCCAAGGGTGACTACGGGGAGATCTGAGTCTGTAAGTTCCACCCCCTCAACCACTTCCCCATCAGACTGCATTTCTTCAAACATTTCGCTATGACGCTCTTCAACATACGTCTTCACGCTGTTCAAAAGCTCCTCGACGTTGGCTGTACGGGACTGACCTTCAATGCTCGTATCACTCTTATACATCATCAGCAGGCCTGACTCCATGGCAAGGGCAGTCGCAACCTGATATGCATCCTCCTTCTGAGCACGGACAGCAAGTCTGCCGATCATCTCACAGAACTCGCGGATCTTCTTGATAGCCGCCGCCTTCAGTCCGAATGTCTCCAATTCATCAGAAAAGGCAGCCTTGAAAAGTGATGTCTGAAGCTGGACTGCAGCAGCCATCAGGGCCGCCATGGAAGTATCTCCTATTCCTCTTGCCGGTTTATTTACTACTCTCTTGAAAGACTCGTCGTCATGAGGATTGACAGCCAGCTTGAAATAGGCCATCATATCCTTGACTTCGGCTCTCTCAAAGAATGAATTTCCAGAATAAATCACATAGGGAAGATTCCTCCTGCGCAGGGCCTCCTCAAGCGCACGGGACTGTGCATTCGTTCTATACAGAATTGCAAAATCCTGATATTGAGCAGAAACCGACTGAATGCGGGTCACAATGGCCGAAGCGACAAGCAAAGCTTCTTCCTGCTCAGTATAAGCCTTGATGAGGCGGATCCTTTCCCCCTCCTCACCTCGAGAATAACATTCCTTCGGAATACGGGATGTATTCTTGGATATCAGGGAGTTAGCCGCCTCGACAATTACTCTTGTAGAGCGGTAATTCTGCTCCAGACGGAAGATATGATGCTGAGGATAGTCCTTCTTGAAATTCAGGATATTTTCGATTTTCGCCCCACGGAACGCATAGATTGACTGAGAATCGTCACCGACGACACATATATTCTGATGACCTTGACTCAACTTCTTCAATATCAGATACTGTGCAAAGTTTGTATCCTGATACTCATCTACCATGATATGATCGAAGCGACCGGAAATGGATTCATAGGCCTCCTGGTTATCACGAAGCAGGACATTCATATTCAGGAGTATATCATCAAAATCCATCACTCCTGACTGCCTGCACTTATGGGCATAAAGCTCATATATATCCACGATTCTCGGCTTTCTGGCAGCAGCGTCATTCTGAATGGCGTTCGCATTACGCCTGTAAGCCCCCGGAGTCACGAGATTGTTCTTGGCCATAGAGATTCGCGAAAGCACATCCTTGGGCTTATACACCTTCTCGTCGAGCTGCAGCTCCTTGATACACGTCTTTATTGCACTGACTGAATCACTGGTATCATATATCGTAAAAGTCGAAGGGTAGCCCAATGACTCGGAGAATTCCCTGAGAAAGCGGATGAAGACAGAGTGGAATGTACCCATATATAGCCTCCTGGCCCGTTTTTCCCCTACCATCAGAGCAATTCTCTCCTTCATTTCGGAAGCAGCCTTCTTGGTGAATGTCAATGCCAGAATCCTTGCCGGATCACATTCCTTCTGAGCAAGAATATAGGCTATCCTGCTTGTCAGCACTCTTGTCTTTCCCGATCCCGCACCCGCTACTATCAGCACAGGTCCGTCCACACAACTCACAGCAGCAGCCTGCTCACTGTTGAGTCCTTCTAAAATAGCGTTTCCCTTATTTTCCATATCTGCAATGACGTTTATTTGAAAGGCCACAAAATTATATAAAACATTGCAATCAAAAAAATACTTTTTACGCAAGATTTACTACGTAAATAGGAAAAAAATAACTACCTTCGCGGGCGCATTTTGAATTCTATACTCAAAACTTTTATATAATGTCAAACAACATCTATTTGAAACAGGGCTTGAACATTCCGATTGCAGGAGTGGCTGCCCAAGAGACCAAGAAGGTGATTGTTCCTGACGTTGTGGCAGTTAAGCCTACTGATTTCAGAGGTCTCGTACCGAAGCTTCTGGTCAGAGAAGGTGACAAGGTCCTCGCAGGTACACCGGTCTTGGCTGACAAGATGTCTCAGAACATCCTCTTTGCATCTCCGGTAAGCGGAACTGTAGCAGAGGTTGTAAGAGGCGAAAAGAGAAAGTTGCTTGAGGTCCGCATCAAAGCTGATGAGACACAGGAGTATGTAGACTATGGCACAAAGAGAGTAGCGGAAATGTCTGCTGAGCAGATCAAGGAAGCCCTCCTCGCAGCCGGTCTCTGGCCTGCACTCACTCAGAGACCTTATGGTATCATCGCTAATCCAGAGGTGAAGCCTAAGGCCATCTTCGTATCGGCATTCTCTACAGCACCATTGGCAGCAGATTCTGAATTCACATTGAAGGACGAAGTTGCAAACATCCAGACAGCCATCGATGCTCTCGGAAAGCTCACTGACGGAGGCGTACACCTTTCAATCAACTCAGAGAACTATTCAGGAACTCCTTTCCACAAGCTGAACAACGTGATTGTTCACACATTCAGCGGAAAGCACCCTGCCGGTAACGTAGGAGTACAGATCCACCACATCAGTCCTATCCGCAAGGGTGAGACCGTATGGACTGTTTCACTCCACATGCTTGCTGCTATCGGTAAGCTTTTCAACACAGGAAAGTATGATGTAAGCAGAAAGATCGCAGTTACCGGTCCTAAGGCAATCGCTCCGGCATATGTAGACGGTCTTCCAGGTATCTCGATGAAGGATATCAAGGAATTCTACAATGCTTCTGAGAACCTCCGTTTCGTAAGCGGTGATGTCCTTACAGGTAAGAACATCGGTGCAGAGGGATTCCTCGGCTTCCATGACAACCAGGTGACTATCCTCGAAGAGGGTGACAAGTATGAGCTCCTCGGATGGGCGAAGCCATTCAGACCAAGCCTGTTCAGCGCCTCACGCACTTACTTCTCATGGCTCACACCTAAGAAGAAGTACGACATGGACACCAACCTTCACGGAGGCCCACGTGCATTCGTCGTAAATGATGTATACGGTAAGGTTCTCCCTATGGAGCTTTATCCTGTATATCTCCTCAAGGCATGTCTTGCAAATGACATCGACAAGATGGAGAAGTTCGGTATCTATGAGGTACTCGAAGAGGATCTTGCTCTCTGCGAGTACGTATGTCCATCAAAGATCGATATCCAGCAGATCATCACTGACGGTATCGCTCTCATGTTGAAAGAAATGTGCTAAAAAGCTTAGAATATGAACGGATTAAGAAATTTTGTAGATAAGATCAAGCCGACCTTTGAGAAAGGCGGCAAGCTCGGATTCCTTCATTCGACATTCGACGCTTTCGAGACATTCCTCTTCGTTCCTAACACTGTGACCCGCAGCGGCTCACACGTAAGGGACTGCGTCGACTTGAAGAGAGTCATGATCATGGTAGTGCTTGCACTCGTTCCATCAATGCTCTTCGGTATCTGGAACGTAGGTTACCAGCACAACCTCGCATTCGACCTCGACTGGGGCTTCTGGAACATCGTTCTTTACGGTCTCGTAAAGGTACTTCCACTCTATATCGTATCATACCTCGTAGGTCTCGGCATCGAGTTCGTTTCAGCTCAGATCCAGGGCCACGAAGTCAACGAGGGTTATCTCGTTTCAGGTATGCTCATTCCGCTTATCGTCCCTGTTGACGTTCCACTCTGGATGCTTGCTATCGCAGTTGCATTCGCTGTGATCATCGGCAAGGAAGTATTCGGCGGTACCGGCATGAACATCTGGAACCCAGCTCTCCTTACACGTGCATTCCTCTTCTTCTCTTATCCGAGCAAGATGTCAGGCGACACTGTCTGGACAGGTGGTGTAACCAGATTCATGAGCGAAGGTACAGCATATCAGGCTGGAAACGGTCTCATCGACGGTTTTTCAGGTGCAACTCCACTCGCTGACCCGACTCTCGCCAACCTTGAGCCTAAGTTCATGGACATGATCATCGGTACAATTCCGGGATCAGTCGGTGAGACATCAGTGATCGCTATCCTCCTCGGAGCCATCCTCCTCATCTGGACAGGCGTGGCAAGCTGGAAGATCATGGCATCATCAGTCATCGGTGGACTTGCAATCGGTTACCTTGGATTTGCAGTAGGAGCAACTGACCTCCCTGGCTACTATCAGCTTGTAATGGGCGGTTTCCTCTTCGGTACAGTATTCATGGCAACTGACCCTGTGACTTCAGCACAGACTGAGTGCGGAAAATGGATCTACGGATTCCTCGTAGGTGCTCTAGCTGTTACAGTACGTATCTGGAACCCTGGTTATCCGGAAGGAATGATGCTTGCCATCCTTCTCATGAATACATTTGCACCGCTCATCGACCACTATGTGATCGAGGGAGCAATCAAGAGAAGAGCCAAGAAGGTAAAAATCGCTTAATATATATAAGGTATGAATACAAACAGTAATACATATACAGTAATATATTCGATTATCCTCGTCGTGATAGTCGCTGCGGTTCTTGCCTTTGCGGCAATGTTCCTCAAGCCAATGCAGGAAGCTAACGTAAAGAAGGACACAATCGGTCAGATCCTTACTGCAGCTACTGTTCAGGGCGAAGACATCCTTGCGACATATCAGCAGGAAATCGAAAAGGCTATCCTCGTGGACATCAACGGCGAGGAGGTAGGCACACTCAACATCGAGGAGTGTGAAGTATACGGCAACTCTGATCTTAAGAGACAGATCGCTGCAGAGGAGAAGGCTCTCCCTGTCTACATCTTCAAGAACGGCATTACAGTAGTTCCTTGCTACGGTGCAGGTCTCTGGGGTCCGATCTGGGGTTATGTTGGATTTGACAAGGATCTTAACACTATCAAGGCTGTGCGTTTCGGCCACAAGGGCGAGACCCCGGGTCTTGGTGCAAAGATCGCTGACGAGCCTTCATTTGCAGAGGCATTTGCAGGCAAGACTGTAGGAGAAGGTGAAATCCTTTTCGAGATTGCCAAGCCGGCTAACCGTGCTACAGAGAACAATGGTGTTGACGCCATTTCAGGTGCAACCATCACATCTCAGGCACTAGGAAAGACTCTCAACCAGTGGTTCGGCTTCTACCAGAACTATTTTGCTAAGAACGGAGCATCATGTCAGCAGGAGTGCTGCTCTGACTGTAAGGACGAGTGCTGCACAGAGTGCACAGAAGTTGAACCAGTTAACACAGTGGAGGAATAAGACATGGCAAATTTTGACTTTAAAGAAACATTCCTGAATCCGATTTTCAAGGGCAACCCTATTTCTGTCCTTGTCCTCGGTATCTGTTCTTCCCTTGCGGTAACAGTTCAGCTGAAGGGCGCATTCGTGATGGGTCTCTCTGTTATGATCGTCACAGGTCTTTCAAGCCTTGTATGCTCACTCTTGAGAAACACCATTCCTAACCGTATCCGTATCATCGTGCAGCTGGTTGTGGTTGCCCTCATGGTAATTCTGGTTGACCAGGTACTCAAGGCATACGCATACAGCGTCAGCAAGACACTTTCAGTATATATCGGTCTGATCATCACCAACTGTATCGTAATGGGACGTATCGAGGCATACGCTCTCGGCAACAAGCCTTTCGCATCCCTCATGGACGGTCTTGGAAACGGTGTAGGATATGCAATGATTCTCGTTATCGTAGCATTCTTCCGTGAACTCCTCGGAAGCGGTACTCTCTTCGGCTTCCAGGTAATCCCACAGGCTGTATACGATTTCGGATATATGAACAACGGTCTCATGATCCTGCCTCCGATGGCGCTCATCCTGCTCGGATGCATCATCTGGATACAGAGATCGATCCAGAAGGACCTTCAGGAAAAATAACACATAACTAAAGAAAATTATGGCAGATTATATTAGCTTATTTGTAAAGTCGATCTTCATCGACAATATGATATTCGCCTACTTCCTTGGTATGTGTTCATACCTGGCGGTATC
>JAZLDR010000051.1:0-2585 GCA_045614805.1 Candidatus Cryptobacteroides sp.
TAATTCTGACCCGACCGCACATGCCGAGGTGATGGCTATCAGAAATGCCTGCGCAAAGTTGGGGACATTCCAGCTGACTGGATGTACTGTATATAGTTCATGTGAGCCTTGTCCTATGTGTCTGAGTGCATTGTATTGGGCAGGTGTAAGCAGAATCTGTTACGGCAACACAAAGGATGACGCCAAAGCAATCGACTTTGACGACTCGTTCATATATGACCAGCTTGAATTGAAATACGAAGAGCGTTCTATCAAATGCGAGCATTTCATGCGTTCAGACGCTCTCCGTGCTTTCAGAAAGTGGGAAGAAAAGGAAGATAAGGTAGAATACTGATGAGCAATACACCTGTCATACTTACAGAACAGAATTAATCCTTATACCTTATAGCTCTTCCTGAGTGTCTGATTGCCTCTGAATCAAGTGTATCTCCATCGAGTACGTTGATACCATTTATATATACCTTCTCAATACCGAACGGACGTTCCTGATCAGGCTGACCATTACGTAACTTTTCCTCATTGAAAACGGTAAGGTCCGCATAATATCCCGGCTTGATATATCCTCTGTCCTTTATTGAAAATCTGTCTGCAACAGCACCCGTCATCTTTCTGATAGTATTCGGCATAGTGTCGCCAGTTCCGCAGAGAGAGAACTTCAGGAACTTAGGGAAACAGTCATATATGGCAGGATTCTGCACTCCATGATCTTCCACCCACGCGTCAGTCATGTAGAGACATCTGTCATCCTTGGACAGTTCACTTACGATTTCAGGGGTGCTGTATGGTCCCATATTCACACGTCCCTTGAAATTGCTCATCTCGCAAAGATCAAGGTATGCATCCAGACAGGACTTGCCCATTTCCTTGGCAATCTGCGCTACGCTCTTGCCTTCGTATTGTTCATGTCCAGGACCTATATATGCTATCTGGATATCGTCCCATCCGAAACCGAGGAGGATAATAGTAGCTGCAATCAATACGTTGAGTTTCAACTTATTGAACCAATGACGCTTCTGTGCCGGTGTGAGTGCCTGATACCATGCAGGGAGCACAACAGTGATGACAGAAACACCGAGTAACTCGCTGTATATATCAAATCCGATATCGATACCTTTATCTCTTAATCCGTGAAGAATGCTCACCAGTTCATCCTTACAGCGGAACGAACGTCTTCCGACAAAGATAGCATGCGAATAATGCAGTTTCATACGAGTACCTTCCGAAATCTCCACGAGTTCGTCCAATGCTCTAAGGAGATGAGGACGTCCCAGAAGGGGATAGGTCATAGACACAGCGGAACATGCCCTTGGATGTACTGTCATTGGCCTGTCATATTTCTCGCACAGTCTTGCAACGTCCTTAAGCTCGTCAATACCTGCATATATGCCTGGTTCATACATAAGTCCTAATGAGAGACCGCATGCTCCTTCTTTCAGCGCCTTCTCCATTATTCCGAGCATTTTCTCGCGTTCTGCGTCTGTCAAAGGCCTGTTTTCATATCCTGCAACACTTGCTCTTGCAGTACAATGTCCGGCAAGTACAGCAATATTGCAAGGAGTATTGCCATCTATTGCTGAAAAGAACTCCGCCACACTAGGGTATACCCCTGTGGTATCCTGAATAGAGAATAATCCTCCGCCGACCTTGTCTGAATGTGGTGTATCTGCTTCAAATCCGACTGATGACAATCCGCAGTTTCCTGATATGAATGATGTGATTCCCTGGCGGATGAATGGCTCGAAATACTTTCTTGTGTCATTCTTTATCGCAAACCAATCATTGTGTGAATGTGCATCGATGAAACCTGATGAAACAGAAAGTCCATCTAGTTCTGTAATCTCCCATCCTTCCTCTGGCTGTATATTCTCTTCAACCTTGACGATTTTATCATTATCAACAAGAATATCGCCTCTGAACGGCTCTAAGCCTGTTCCGTCGTAAATCAATGCACCTTTAAACAGTTTCATAGGTTATAAGTTTATGCGTAAATCCCGATAAAGATATAAAAAATCTGTTTATCTTTGCAGAAATATTTGCAGGGGTGCTGCGGGTGACCGTGGCTGAGATCATACCCAGGAACCTGATCCGGATAATGCCGGCGTAGGAAAGCAGAATCTCATCGTACACATGTGCTGATTGCACTGTGTCAGCCCCTTGCATAAATGTGCATACATTATGCGAGGTTTTTTATTTATTGCAGCGCTCAGTACGCTGATCCCTTTTTCCGCACAAGGTGTGGAGAAAGAAGCGGCCGATGAAAATGTCGAGAGACTCGACAGTGTCGTGGTCTCATCATCAAGAGCAGGCAAGGATACGCCTGTGACATTCACAATGGTCGGAAAGGATGAACTTCGTCGTTCTAATCCTCTCAACTCTCTTCCTATGAATCTTGCCCTGCAGCCGTCAGTTGTGTCCGTCAACGAAGGAGGAACCGGTCTCGGATACTCCAAGATGACGATAAGGGGGTCAAAAGGCTCTCAGATCAACGTCACCCTGAACGGAATCACTCTCAATGATTCCGAATCACAGGAGGTCTTCTGGGTCAATATTCCGGCCTTGTCTTCCATGATTTCCAGTGTTCAGCT
>JAZLDR010000052.1:0-31762 GCA_045614805.1 Candidatus Cryptobacteroides sp.
AGGCAAACTGAATAAGAAACCGGAGGCTCTCAGGCATGAGATTTTCACACGTATATTCTCAGCATGCGAGATTGCCAGGTTCAGTGAAGAGAAACGAATAGAATACGATCAGGATATGTACGACGAGCGTAGACATATGGGCGAAATCAACACTGCCAGGAGACTCGGACGCGACGAGGGCTTGGCTGAAGGACGAGCTGAAGGACGAGCTGAAGGGGTGGCAGAAGGACGAGAGGAGGCCAGGAGGGAGACTGCCAGAAACTTTAAGCAGTTGGGTGTTGATCTGACTACCATTTCACAAGCGACTGGGTTGTCAATTGAGGAGTTGGAAGCCTTGTAGTTATCCCTGTAAACCGTAATAGTTTGAGAATAGATGACGGGTAGGTGCATTGATGCGCCTACCCGTTTTTTCTGACTGACGGTCTGCCTGAGATATACTCAAAGAACCGTTTATAGATATTTTATGATATCCTTTGATATGTAGAAGGTGTTGTTCTGAGGTATATACACGGCAGGAGCGGGCATCTGGTGTCTTGCACCATCAATGATAATGGTAGCTTCCCAAGCAGGGACTATGACCATCCCTTTGTCACTCTTAATATGAAGCTGAGGATATGCTCCCTCTTTAATCGAATACTCGTAACCATTAAGGATATCAGTGTGTTTGTTGTATAGGTATCCTGTAAGATCGGCAAGACTTGTCTTCAGCCCAAGGACTTTGCAGAGATATCTGTTGAACTCCACATTGGATATTACTCCACACGGAATCTGCCCCTTTGGATTGTAAACGGCAAGGAATACATCTTCTCCAGTGTGATTCCCACTTACAAAGCCTATATGTGTGTGCTTGGTCAGAATTCCATTTACTGCAGCGAGAAGATTCTCCGAATTAGTCACAGACATGTAGTTTTTTACATTGGTATCCTTTCGTCTGATCAAAATGTCTATTTCCTCCGCTGTCAGGCTTATACCGGTGTTCTCTTCGAACACCTTTCTGACGTCATCATTTTCTGCTTTTTTAATCAGTCTGGCCAGTTTGCTTCCGGAACATTTGAACTTTGATATATTCAGGAACATTGAATCCAGTCCCTTTTCGCTGTAATCTTCGTAGTGCCTGTCTCCCATGGTTATGCCGGAGTTTCCATGGTCAGACAGGATGACGACAGTAGTGTTGCCATCCTTTTCTGCAAATTCAATTGCAACTTTTACTGCATCGTCAAAGGCAATGAATTCTGTAATGGTGCCTAATGGATCGTTAGCATGAGCAGCCATGTCGACCTGGCTACCCTCTACCATCAGACAGAAACCGTCCTTATCTTGAGATAGAATATCTATTGCCTTGATGGTCATTTCTGCAAGTGACGGAGATGAGGTGTCATTCCTGTCCATTTCATACGGAAGGTTGCGGTCTCCAAGCAGAGCCCAGACCTTGCCTTTCTCGATGCCTCTGAATGCCTCGACATCCTTTTCAATCAATCTTGTTCCTTGTGCTTCTAGAATCTCCTTGGCTCTTCCCGTAATCATTTTAGCGCCACCGGCAAACATCACGTCAAGGTTCTGTGAGGCCATTTGTGCTACAATTCCCTTTCTGTTACCCCTGTCATACGCGTGAGCCATGCATGCGGCAGGAGTTGCATGGTAGAAGTCCACAGTTGCTACTAGTCCTATTGCTTTACCCTTTTCAATCTTTGCAGCCTCCATTATTGTAGCCAATGGCTGATTGGCCATTGTACTATCTACATCAATAATATCCTGCGATGGATTCGGCTCAGGATAGATGGATATTGCCCTACTCTTTTGAGGAATTCCGGTCATATATCCGGACATGGCACCAGCGGATCCTGCTATCGGTGCGTCAGACATATATGATTTAACAAGTCCACAAACATAGGGGTCAAGGTTCAATTCGGAGATGTTACCTTCCATATAGCTCTTATACCACCTTGCAGTGGACAGCAAAGAGGTGGAAGTGCCGTCTGTCAACATGATGATGACATTCTTTGTCGGCGTGATTTTATTCTCCTTCGGTCTGAAGGAGCAGAGAAGTAAGGAAATGAATAGTAATGTAATAGTAAAGCGTTTCATGATGCAAAATTATTAACCACAAAAGAATCCCACTTGTATAATATTGACAAAATCTTATTAAAATATGCAAATCTTAATCCTTGATAAAAATATACCAAGCATTGGTCAATAAAGTATCAGTCAAGAAAAATAATCATTACTAATCTTGCATGGGAAATCAGATAATAAAGTAAAACTCAATAATATGTTAGTTCCATTCAGTAAGATTCTGCAGGATGCCTATAATGGACATTATGCAGTAGGTGCATTCAACTGCCTTAGTGTTGAACATGTTCTGGGTGCTATCAAAGCAGCGGAAGAATTACGTTCGCCAATCATTCTTCAGTTGGCGGAGGTTCAGTTCCCTTGTGCCCCAATTGAGATTATGGCTCCGGTTTATCTGGAGGCTGCGGCAAAGGCAACAGTTCCAGTTGCTGTTCATCTTGATCATGGACAGAGTCTTGAGACTTGCGTAAAGGCAATTCAGCTTGGCTTCAACTCAGTGATGTTTGATGGTGCAAATCTTCCTTTTGAGGAGAATGTCCGTCAGACTGCTGAAATCGTGCGCATAGCACGTGCTGTTGGAGTTGATGTCGAAGCGGAACTTGGTAAGGTAGGAGACACCGGATTCGGTGGCGGAGAGGGTACAGGTGAGGCAACTCCTGATGTCTTCACTGATGTCGAAGAATCGGCAGACTTCATTGCAAAGACCGGTGTAGATGCTCTCGCGATTGCAATAGGAAATCTACACGGACGTTATGTTGCGACTCCAAAGCTTAATATAGACAGACTCAAGGAGATAGCTCAGCGTAATAACCTTCCGCTTGTACTTCACGGAGGAAGCGGTACCAGTGAGGAGGACTTCAAGTCATGTATCCACAACGGAATCAGCAAGATCAATGTCGCGACAGCTCTTCAGATGGCAGTGACAGATGCGGTGCGCAAGTATGTGGACACCCCTGGCGCCAATTATATAGACATGAAGGAGGTCATTACTGAGGCCACATGTGAGTCTGTAAAACAGCATATTCTTCTTTTTGAAAGTAACGGAAAGTGTTAACTGATATGGAAAGAAAAGGTATTATATCAGTGGGAAACTGGCTGGTAGACAGTGTCAAGTTTATTGATGTGTATCCGGTTAAGGGTAATCTTGTAACTATCAGGAACGTTGAGGTGGGCCTCGGAGGCTGTTCTCATAATGTCCTTGTCGATCTTGCCCGTCTGAAAAGCGGTATGCCGTTGTATGCGGGTGGATGCATCGGCCGTGATGATTACGGACAGATGGTGCAGGATGCCATCAGGAGCAATGATATAGACGGAAGATTCATGACAGTTCTTGAGGACGTCGCTACATCATATACTGATGTGATGTCTGAGATCAATGGTGACAAGACCAGAACATTCTTCCACTGCAGAGGAGCCAATGCAAGACTTACCATAGATCACATCCGCGCTGTCGATGTTCCAGCAAGGATATTCCACCTTGGATATCTGCTCCTGCTCGATGAAATGGATAAGGCGGATCCGGAATATGGCGTGGTGGCAGCCAGGGCATTGAAGGAACTCCAGGATAGGGGTTACGAAACGTCAGTAGACGTGGTTTCAGAAGAAGGCGACCGTTTCAGACAGGTGATCCTTCCTTGCCTTAAATATACAGACTATCTGATAGTCAACGAGGTTGAGGCTGGCGCATGCTGCAGTATGGAGTTACGGGACTCAGACGGAAAGGTGGATATAGACGGGGTGAGGAAAGCAGCTGGAATGCTCATGGAAAAGGGTGTCAGGAAGATGTGTGTCATCCATTTCCCTGAAGGAGGCTTTGCGATGGCAAAGGACGGTACAAGTGTATATATGCCTACGGATATGATATCCAAGTCAGAGATTGTCTCTGCAGTAGGTGCCGGTGATGCGTTCTGCGCAGGTACTTTGTATGCCCTCCACGAAGGTTATACGATTGAGCAGATGTTGAGATTCGCTAATGCCTGTGCCCGCTTCAATCTCGGCAATGCGACAAGTACCGGAGGTGCCCCTACGTTAAATGAAATCAACGAATATCTAAACCAATAACCATATGAAACGATCAGAAATAAATGCGGCTGCAGCAGAGGCCAGAAAATTTTTTGCAGACCATCAGTTCCACCTGCCTGTATGGGTTGACTGGAGCCTTCAGGACTGGCAGAATGCCGGTAAGGAATGTGACGAAATCAGAAACAACTGCCTTGGCTGGGATGTGACAGATTTTGGAAAAGGGGATTTTGCGAAAGAAGGTCTTACACTTATAACAGTACGCAATGGAAATGTAAAGCGCGATAACAAGGTTTATTGCGAGAAGATCATGTTCGTCAAGGAAATGCAGGTAACTCCAATCCACTTCCATTGGAGAAAGATGGAGGATATAATCAATCGTGGCGGCGGAGAACTCTGCATGAAGTTGTGGAAGGCTGATGAGAATGAGGAAATGACTCAGGATGACGTTGTTATGCAGATTGATGGTGTATCTACTGTCATCAAGGCAGGTGAGGTACTTCGTCTGAAGCCAGGCCAGAGCATCTCTTTCACTCCTTACGTTTATCATACATTCTGGGCTGAGAATGGCGATTGTATGGTTGGAGAGGTGTCTACAGTGAATGATGATGCAAACGACAACCGTTTCTATGAGGAGACAGGCCGATTCCCTGAAATCATCGAGGATGAGCCTATACGTTATGTGCTTTGTACGGAATACCCAAAACACAATTAATAACCCAAAATGTTTTGGCGTAATGAAATATTGACTAGATAGTGTAAAAATTTTATTATTTTAGGCGTTGCTTCTCATGCAGCGTCTAATTTATTTATGGAAAATATATGGAAGAGATTTTCAGAGAAATAACCCCGCTTAAGAAGGATCAGCTTTTTTACGCCAAGTTCACTCCTAATGACCCGATGGACTTTCCGTTTCATTCGCATAATGACTATGAGCTTACTCTATGTCTGAAGATGAATGGAAAAAGGATTGTCGGCAATCTTGTTGAGGACGTCATAGGCAATGACCTTGTCCTGATAGGCCCTGATGTGCTTCATGGCTATAAGTGGAATATGGATGTCAAGGGTTGTGATGTGGCTGTAATCCAGTTCAGCAGGGAGAGCTCTGCATATCAGATGTTCCATAAAGGCGTTCTCAAACCTATTGGAGAAATGCTCTCGAGGGTAAACTACGGAATAAGGTTTTCAAAGGAGACTGTCCGTAAGGTAAAAGACAAGATAATAGCCCTCCATAAGACTGAAGGATTGAAAGGTTTTTATCTGTTCATAGACATCATGTATACATTGGCGACAGCTGAAGAATATTCTGTCCTTTCAGCGATCTCTCCAATGTCGATCGTACCTCAGGTGGAGAGCAAAAGAGTTATCGCTATTCTCAAGTATGTAGCCGACAATTACATGAACAAGATATCCCTGAAGGAGATAGCTGCTCTTGTCAATATGTCTCCGTCTTCTGTATGCCGATATTTTAAACAGAAGACGAAGATAAATTTCTGGGACTACCTGAACAACTACCGCATAGATATGGTCGTCCTCATGATGTTGAAGACGGATGATTACATCTCTGAAATATGCTACAGTTGCGGATTCAACAATATCTCAAACTTCAACCGTGCCTTCAAGAAGCGCATCGGCATGTCTCCAAGCGAATACAGGTCCAGACTCTCAGCCGTTGCTCAGCCTAAGAACGATGCTGCTCAACATATTCATTAGGAGTACAACCGAATTCCTTCTTGAATCTGGCAGAGAAATAGGAGCTGTTGTCGAATCCCACCATATACATGACATTCTTGATTGAGGAGCCGTCCTGCAAAAGCAGTTGTGCGGCTCTCTTCATTCTTATAGACCGGATGAAGGCAACAACAGACAGACCTGTGAGGGACTTTATCTTCTTATATACAGATGGTCTGCTCATTGAAAGGTCATTGCAGAGGTTCTCTACGTTGTATTCCGAATCAGCGATATTATCTTCAATCAATGAAAGGCATTTCTGCATGAACTGCTCGTCAATTGATGTGATTGTGACCATCGACGGGGTGATGTCCAGATGTTTGTGGAATGAAGCCTTGAGGTCCTGTCTTTGCTTTATTATGTTGGTGATTCTGGTGATGAGCAGTTTCATGTCAAAAGGCTTGGTGATGTAGTCGTCAGCCCCGGCGCCGAAACCAGATATCTTCTCCTCCACACTGTCTTTTGCGGTCAGGAGGATGACAGGGATGTGTGATAGAAGAATATCTTTCTTGACTTTAATGCACAGCTGCACTCCATCCATGACAGGCATGGCAATGTCTGATACAATGCAGTCGAAGTCGTGTGATACTGCAAGCTCATATGCCTCGTATCCGTTTGTACATGCAGTCACAGCGAAGTGCTGGTCCAATGAATCCTTGAGGTATTCGCGAAGGTCCTTGTCGTCTTCTGCTATCAGTATCGATGGTTTGCCCTCGGAGACATATTCCCCCTTATAAAGGTTGTCTTCCGCTATGTTCTTTTCCCTTATGACCGTGTATGAACTGAGTTCATCCTCTGACTCATAAGGATTCTTGAATGATTGTCTGTTGTTGCTGAAATGGGTGTCGCCCAGAAGTATGGTGAAGAAGAATGATGTCCTTTTACCCATTTCTGACTCTACCCATATATTGCCGGAGTGCTGTTCTACAATAGCTTTTGCCAAGGCCAGACCTATGCCGGAACCACCTTCGGTGTCACTTGTGTAGAATCGGTCAAAGACATGCGGAATCATTTCCGGCTTTATTCCCGGGCCGGAATTGGTGATGCTTACTACAACATCATTGGAGCGAAGGTTACACCTGATTGTAATGGATCCTCCCACAGGGGTAAACTTGAATGCGTTGCCGATGATGTTGAAAAGGAGTTTTTCAATGCGCTCTCTGTCTATCCACACTGGAATCTGAGCGGCATTACTCTCGAAAGAGAACAAGATATCCTTCCTTTCGGCCTTGTCTTCAAAATAACTCATGCAGCTTCGGCATACATTGACAAGGTCCTGCTGAGAAAGTTTCAGTGACATTACCTCGCTCTCGAATCGGTTGAAGTCCATTATCTGCTCAATCAGGTCCATCAGACGCGTGATGTTCTTGCGTACCAAGGTCAGTTTCTGTCTTGTCTTTGCATCCAGTTCGGATTGTTCGTAGATATCTTCTATCGGTGCCGATATCAACGATAGCGGCGTCTTGATTTCATGGGAGATATCCGTAAAGTACTTGAGCTTAAGTTCGTACAGACGAGTCCGCTCCTTGTTTTTCTCTCTCTGCATCAACCCTTTGAATATCAGGTAAATGATAATCAGAGTAATCAGAATATATACGAGTATGGCGGGAATGGTGAGCCAGACAGGAGGGTGGATCCTGATTTTAAGTATCTTGGCATCTGTAGCCCAGACCCCGTCGCTGTTGCTTCCCTCCAGCCTGAAAGTGTATGTTCCATAGGGAACGTTCTGGTAAGAAACCATAGGTGTTTCGCTGGTGGTTTCTTTGTATGAAGTTTCATAACCTTCGAGCATGTACCTGTATTTGTTCTTGCCCGGAGAGGTATAGTGCAATGCCGCGAAATGGATGGTTATGTCGTTGCTGTCAAACGGGAGTTCTATCTCATCCATGAGATCAAGCCTTTTTTCCAGAACAGTCTTCCCTTTTATCTTCTGTCCGACCTTTATCCGTTTGCCTGAAATATACAGGTCTTCGAGAACTATGCGTGGCTCGATATTGTTCTTCTGCAGTCTGTCGGGGTTGAATATACTGAATCCGTTGACTCCTCCGAATACCAGTTCTCCCGACTTCAGTTTTGTAGAGGACCATATCTTGAACGACCGGTTCTGTAGTCCGTCGCTTTCATCAAAAAACTCGCATGACCATGTTGACGGGTTGAACTTCATCATCCTTACTCCGCCGATCCACAGGTTTCCAGAGCAGTCTTCCAATAGCGATTCAGCCGTATCGAATGTGTTTTCCGAATTTATGTCCATAGTGCGGAATGTCGGTCTGCTGTCGTCGTATCTTCCTCCAGTCACGAGGCTGATGCTTCCGTCGAGTCCCAGAATCCATAATCTGTCGACTGAGTCCGAATAGACTACGGATATGAATCCGGATGGTATGTGGTCTGTGCCCTCTAAGGTGATCATCTCTGGTTTGGATGTTCCTTCCCTGAAGATAATCTTGTTCAGACCGTGACGTGTTCCCATCCATATTATTCTTTCCCCATTTTCTGTGTAATCTATGTGGAAATCAGTAGTTGTCACAGCCGGGAAATAATTGCTCATGGTTCCCTTGCTCAGATTTCCTCTTTCCGGCTTGAATCTGTACAGACCGTTGCTTGTGCTGAACCAATATTCGCCATATCTGTCGCAGATGATCTTGAATATTGACACACCCTTCATGCTGTTCTGAGCGGCAAAGTCCAGAAGGGGAAGACGCGAATATGTCTCTGCTTCAGATAGATATCTGTTATTGAGAATGTACAGTCCTCCCCAAGTGCCTATCCATAAGTTTCCATCATTGTCATTGAAGAAGCATGATATGGTGGCTTGATGCAGTTCCGGTATTTGCTTTTCTGTAAAGGAATGTATTGTCTGTGTATTCCTGTCAAGGATCTTGAGCCCGGAATGGTATTTTCCTATCCACAGACGTCCGTATGAGTCCTCCCAGAATGATGAGGTCTGGTTACTTTTATATGGTATGTCTGACCCGTCATCAATCCTGTGAGCATAGAAGTCGAACAGTTCGGCTCTAGTATAGTACTTGCACGCTCCATTCTGAGTGCCAAGCCACAGGTTTCCGGAAAAATCCTCCATGAACGCTCTGATACCGTCATCGGGAAGACCTTCTTTGTCTCCGGCCTTGAAGTATGCGCAGTTGGAGAAATCTTCAGAGAAGCGGTACAATCCGGAATCTATGCTTCCGATCCACCACCTTCCGTCATCTGTGCGATAGATATCGTAGACGTCTATATCTTTTATCCTTGTGATTTTATCTTGATGGGACTCATCCATAAGATAAAGTCCGCTGGACAGTCCAAGCAGATAGCGTCCAAGTCCCATGTCATATATGGATCTTGCAAAGCCCGACATGATGTGTGCCAGATGCCCGGAATTGATATCGATCTGGTAAATACCGGTACTGGCGGCTGCCATAAGCGTTTTATCGTCAGTCTGGATTATGGATGAAACCTTGGATAGAGTTGATTCGCAATAGCGATACTGAAAATCACCCTCTGAATGGACAAGGCGTACGATTCCGCGTTCTGTTCCGACCCAGATGTCTCCGTTCAATCCCTCCTGGATTGTATAGATGGAGTTGGCAAACCAGAGCCTTTCTATGATGTCATAGGTGTCAAGATCCATGATCTTGATGCCGTCATCCTCTGTACCTATATATAAGAGGTTATTCTCCTTGTCACAATGGAGAGCTGTGATTCGAAGGCTCTTGTAATTGTCGTTTTCATAATCTTTGGTTATGCTCATCAGCGAATATCCGTCATATCTCGCCAGTCCGTTATATGTGCCGAACCAGATGAATCCGGACGAGTCATCTTCGATTGCAGTTACCTCACTGTGGGGCATGCCTGATTCGACTGATATAGGATAAAACAGCCTCTGCTCTTGTCCATCAGATGGGATTGGATAGAGTATTATGCAGTTCAAGAGAATGATGAAAAAACGCTTCATGGCATCAATGTGAAAACATGTTCAAAGATAGACAGAAATAGGATACAAATCGTTAGCCGAATCGTTTTGTATCCTAAATGTAACGTTTTGTTTCCCTCCTTGGGCGCTCTAAAAGGTAACTTTGCAAGAAAACAAACACATAACACTATGAAACATTCTATGACCAAATTTATCCAGAGGCTGCTGCTGATCTGTCTCATTGCGCTTCCTGCGTATGGAGAAGCTGCTGCAAGGAATGTTTCCGGAAAGATAACAGATTCCGGCAATCAACCGATCCCAGGAGCTGCAGTTATGAACAAGGCCAATGGTCTTGGATCGATCTCCGATCTGGACGGCAGATTTTCCATAGAGGTCAATGGTCCGGCAGATGTTCTGGAAATTTCATGCCTTGGATTTACGACAAAGGAAATTGAAGTTGGAAAAGCAGAGAATCTTGTGGTCGTTCTGGAAGAGGATGCTCTCCTTCTGGAAGACGTTGTGGTTGTCGGATATGGTACGCAGAAGAAGGCATCCATCACGGGATCAGTCGCAAATGTGACCAACAATGACCTTATAAAGACAAAGTCAGGTAGTGTGGCCAACACTCTGGTCGGAAAACTTCCGGGACTTCGTGCTGTGCAGAGATCGGGTGCTCCTGGAGAAGATATGCCTTCGATCGATATCCGCGGATATGGCAGTGCTCTCATCATTGTTGATGGTGTGGAAAGAAGCTTCGCCAAGCTTGATCCTAACGACGTTGAATCAATAAGTATCCTGAAGGATGCATCTGCTGCTGTATACGGAAGCAAGGGTGCAAACGGTGTCATTCTCGTCACCACCAAGAAAGGCCGTGAGGGTAAACCTGAATTTGAATATTCAGGATGGGTAGGAATCCAGCAGATGACCCGTTATCCGAGGGCTTACAGTTCTTATGAATATGCCGTCCTGACCAATGAGGCAGCCAATAATATCGGCCTTCCGGATGTTTATAATGAAGAAAAGATGGCCCGATTCAAGACCGGTGACGGTGAGTTTTATAAAAGTACCAACTGGCTTGAGGCCGTTACCAGAAGCACGGCTCCTCAGACATCTCACAATTTCAGCGTAAAGGGCGGAAACAAGATGGCCCGTTACTATCTCTCATTCGGCGTGACCGACCAGCAGTCTTATTTCAAGTCTGATGACTGGAACAACCGCCGTTACACCATGCATGCAAATGTGAGTACGTCCCTGACTCAGAATCTGACAGTGGCGCTCAACCTCACCGGACAGTTCGACCGAAGAAATATTTCCGGAGGTTCAGGCGTATTCTATAATATTCAGACAGCAAAACCTTTCGGTAGCCCTTATTATTATGACGAGCCGGTCGGTCCTCTCCGCAGTACATTCAGAGAGTATGGTTATTCGAGAAATGATGAAAGAGTCCTCAATACGACTCTTGACCTGAACTGGAATCTCCCTTGGGTAAAAGGTCTGAGTGCGAATGCCAAGCTCAGCTTCGACTTTTTCAATTACAGGAACAAGAACTGGTCACCTAAGGACCCATATACTTACGAGCCGGTTGAGTCTGGTGAAGTCGTAAAGTCGTACATCGGAAGCACCGTCGGAAAGTTGAACGACCAGATGGGAACAAACATGACCAAGGATGTTCAGGTCAATCTCAACTATGCGCGAAAGTTCGGAAAGCATGATGTCAATGCCCTTCTCCTCTTCCAGGCGACAGAGAATGATTATGAGTGGCTTCAGGGTTTCAGGGAGTTTGCAATCAACCTGCTTCCTCTGATGAGTTCGGGAAATGATGCCAACAAGACAAACGGTGGTAGCGAGGGTGCATCACTCATGCAGGCTTATGTCGGTCGTGTGAACTATGCATATGCAGACCGCTACCTTGCTGAGGTGGTGCTCCGTTGCGATGGTTCAAGCGTATTTGCCCCTAAGTCGCGTTGGGGACTCTTCCCTTCGGCATCGTTGGGATGGAGACTTTCTGAGGAATCCTTCATCAAGGATAATGCACCTGCAATCAGCAACCTTAAGCTCCGTGCTTCCTATGGTATCGTGGGAGACCAGAGCGGATTCGGAGCCTTCCAGTGGATGTCGGGATATATCTATCCGGGCGGAAAGTTCCTCTTCGACTATGGAGATCCTACCATCGGCCTGTTCTCCAGCGGACTTGCAAATGAAGATCTGACATGGTATACATCTCATACAGCAAACGTTGGTATTGATGCCGGATTCTTCAAAGGCAAGCTCTATATGGAGGCGGACCTGTTCCAGAGAAACAGAAATGGTCTGATGGCATATAGGACCCTGTCGTTGCCGACTTCATTCGGAGTAGGTCTTCCGCAGGAAAACCTCAATTCAGATACAACTTACGGATTTGAAGTTGTGCTCGGACACAACAATACCATCGGAGATTTCTCCTACAATATCAGAGGAAACGTGTCACTTACGCGTAGCCGCAACGGTTATGTGGAAAGAGCTGCCGATCCGAATGCATATCAGAACTGGAGAGCCAATTCGACAGACAGAAACAAGAACATCACATGGGGCTATGACATGATAGGTCAGTTCCAGAACTTTGAGGAAATCCTCAACTCTCCAATTCAGGACGGCAGCGGCAACAAGACGCTTCTCCCGGGAGACTTCAAGTATCGTGATGTCAACGAAGATGGTATAATCGACGATAATGACGTTGTTCCGATAAGCGTCGGCAATACGCCGTTCGCATACTACTCACTGAATCTCGGATTTGAGTGGAAGGGCTTTGACGCCACAATCTTCTTCCAGGGTGCAGGCGGACACAAGCTTCAGCTCGGAATGGCCTTCTATCAGCCTTTCATGAATGAAGGTAACAGCAGCGGTCTGAGCATGTGGTACGAGCAGCGTACGCACAAGAATGCCGCAGGTGAGTGGGTTATCGGAAAACTTCCTCCAGTGAGAAAGGCAGGTTTCTCAAACAACGAGCATACAAACTCCTATTATATGCTTGATGCGGATTACCTCCGCCTGAAGAATCTGGAGATAGGTTACACCCTTCCGGCCAAGGTCTGCAAGAAGATGAAGATCAAGAAGCTCAGGGTATATGTCAACTCCAACAACCTCCTGACATTCACCAGCGGCTGGATGATGGACTATATCGACCCGGAAAACGGCGATTCAAACGCCTGGTATTATCCGCAGGCCAGAACATTCAACTTTGGACTTAATCTGACATTCTAAAAAGAGAGTAATCATGAAATATATTTCAAAAATATCCATAATGCTGGGAACGGCAGCGATAATGTCTTCCTGCATGCTCTCATTCGATGACATAAAGCCTACCGACAAGGTGCCGGGTGATGAAGTGTGGAATGATGAGGCTGCCATCATAGGTATCATGGCCAACATGTACAACAGTCTTATCTTCGAGGACTTCAGTTACTTCTGGGGAGACTACTCGTGGCGAAGCATGGACCTTGTGACCATGTCGGACGAGGGAACTGCCGGATTCCAGAAGGAACCTGCATTCGATCAGGAAGGTGGAGTCTGGGAATATCCGGACGAATTTCTGGGACAGTTCATCTACATTCAGGGTAACCAGGGAGGTGAGAATATCATCAGGAATGTCTATTCTGAAAGCTACAGTCTCATCCGTAAATGTAACGAATTCATTGCGAAGGTGGGAAGCTCTCCTCTTGATTCCGGAGATAAGGAGCAGTTCGAGGGAGAAGCCAGATTCCTTCGTGCCATGGCCTACTTCACACTTGTGAAGAGATTCGGTGGTGTGCCTCTTATTGAGGTGCCGCAGGAGTACAAGGGTGACGTTACTGAACTTCAGGTGCCTCGTGCCACAGAGCAGGCAATCTGGGACTTCATCATCAATGAGGCTGAAAAGGCTGCAAGAATGCTGCCTCTTTCAAGAACTTCATACGTCCAGAGAGCTACACAGGGAGCGGCACTTGCGCTCAAGTCAAGAGCAGCCCTGTATGCCGGCTCAATTGCGAAATATGGCGAAGTCGGTTTCGGAAAACTTACAGGAATCGACGCATCCAAGGCCAATGACTATTTCGAGATTTCATATCAGGCTTCCGAGGAAATCATATCTCTTCCATATTACAAGCTCTTCAAGCAGGAAGCAGATCCTACAGAAAACTACCGTATGCTTTTCCTTACCAGGGATAATGGAGAATATATCTTCCAGAAGACCTTCGATGTGGCTTCCGATATCGGTAACAGCTATGACAAGAAGCATCTTCCTTATTCAATGTGCCGCTGGGGATCCATCACTCCTACCCTTGAGATGGTCGAGGCTTATGAAATGCTTGACGGCACTCCGGGAACATTCGACACATCAGTGCAGCATGCTGATATCTATGCGATGTATCAGGGTCGTGACCCTCGTATGATTGCATCAATCTATGTTCCGGGACAGGAATTCATGGACACAACATATCAGTTCCAGAGAGGAATAATCAAGTCAGACGGATCTCTGTTCATTGCGCAGAGTGCGCCGGGACCTACATATGCAGACGAGTTCTACACTGACTCAGGTACAGGCAAGACTTACCGTGTGCTCGGAAAGGATGGCGGAGCATATACCGGAGATGCCAGCAAGACAGGATTCAATGTAAGAAAATTCGTAGATGAAGACTGTGCGACAGAAGCTCAGTGGGATTTCGGAAAGACAGAGACTCCTTGGCCTATATTCCGTCTTGGAGAGGTATACCTCAATCTCGCGGAGGCTGCTGTCGAGAAAGGCGAACATCTTGACAGGGCGCTTTGGGCTGTGAATGAGATTCGCGAACGTGCCGGAATGCCGGTACATAAGGGAATCGACCTGGACAAGGTGCGTCATGAGCGTCGAGTAGAGCTTGCTTTTGAAAACCTTCGTTTCTGGGACCTCAAGCGTTGGAGGGTAGCACATCTCGACGCAGATCGCGGCGGACTCAACGGATTCCGTGGCAAGGCTCTTCATCCTTACTACGATGTCCGTACAGATAAATATCAGTGGATGGTCGCTGATGATATTCCTAAACGAAGAAGGATATTCACGACAAAGAACTACTACACTAAGTTCGGATCCAATGAGACCAAGTCCAATCCAGCACTTATTCAGAACCCTCAATTCATAAATTAATGATTATGAAGAAGATAATAAATATCATACTCCTTGCCGCAGCAGTCTTGATGGCTGCAGGATGTGAGCTTGACAACTATGACGCTCCGCAGGGATGCATTTACGGAAGCATACTTGATGCCGAGACAGGAAAGCCTGTCCCTCTTCCAGTTGAAGGCACCACCGGTGCAATAGTGAGCATTATGGAAGTCGGAACGGGTGCTACATTGGCTCAAAGCTTTTACGCCAAGCAGGACGGAACCTATCGTAATGCGCTGATCTTCGAAGGGGATTATACTGTGACTGCTTCAGGACCTTTTGTCCTCCAGGGAAGTCAGCAGGCCACCGTGAACGGAGAGACCCGATGCGACCTGTCTGCAGTTCCTTATTCGAGAATAGAGATGAATGTAGAGCAGGACGGAATGAAAGGAAAGGTTTCCTTTACTGTCACTCCTACCGATGATTCATACAAGGTGAAGAAAACATATATCCTCTGGAATTACAGAAAGCAGACAGATATCCAGAATGGAAATTTTGCCGGATCGAAGACCGACTTTACCGGCTCCAAGACAGGATCCCATACATTCAATTTCGAGAATGAGGTGCAGTACAAGAACAACGTGGATAAGATTGCTGAAAATGGCAACAAGGTCTATGTCCGCGTGGCTGCAGAATGTGAAGGTCGTGTGAATTACAGCGAAGTGTACGAATTGACACTTAATAATAACTAACCATTTTATAAACAACATTATTATGAAAATCAGACATTTTATGTTTGCTCTTGGCGCAGCTGCGTTGTTGAGCATCGGTTGTACACCGGAAGAACAGAATGATGGCCCTAAGGCCCAGCTTCCTACTGTAACAACTATCGAGGCATCATCTGTCCTCTCATCTGCAATCGTTACCGGCGGTAACATCACAGCAGACGGTGGTGCAGAGGTTACTGAACGTGGAGTCTGCTATAGCGAAGCACCGGGTGCTGTTGTAGAAGGCAATAAGGTTGCTGCTGCAACTGCAGGCAAGGGTGCCTTTGAGGTTACTCTTTCAGGCCTTGAATTCGGTACAACTTATTACTACCGTGCCTATGCAATCAATAAGGCCGGTGTTGCTTATGGTGCGGAGATGTCTGCAACAACAGTGCAGCCTGTCCTTGCTACAGTTACTACAGCTGAGGTTACCAATGCTGCAGGTGAGACTGCAACATGCGGTGGTAATATCACTGCAGACGGAAACTCTCCTATCACTGCTCGCGGAGTGTGCTGGGGAGAGGCAGAGAACCCTACAGTTGATGGAAACAAGACTGAAGACGGCACTGGTAAGGGTGAATTCACCAGTACAATGACCGGTCTTACAGTCGGCAAGACTTACTATGTGAGAGCCTATGCTACCAATGATGCTGGAACTGCATACGGTGAGCAGAAGTCTTTCGCTACAGTCGAGCCTACACTTCCTGAGGTTGCGACATCTAATGTTACTGAACTTACCTCAACAGGTGCTACTGCTGGTGGAAATGTAACAAACGATGGCGGCGTAGAGGTTACTCGTGGCGTATGCTGGGCAACTCATAAGGAGCCTACTGTTGACGACAACAAGGCTGAGGCTGGTACAGGTGCCGGTGAGTTCACTTGTGAAGTTACAGGTCTCGTTGAGGGAACAGTTTATTATCTCAGGGCTTATGCTACCAATTCAGTTGGTACTGTATATGGTGAGCAGAGAACATTTGCTCCTTGGTATCTTGGTACTGGTGAGGAAATGGCACTTATCCCTGGCGGAACATTCACAGTTGGCGAAGGTGCTTGTCATACAGATGCTGGCTCAAACACTTGGCAGTGTACTCTTCCAGACTTCTATATTGCAAAGACCGAGGTTACTCAGGGACTGTTTGCTGAAATTATGGGCGCAGACTACCTTAATGACAAGATCTCTGATGGACAGAAAGCAGAAGGATATATTTGCTATCCTGTAGGAAGAGATTCATACAATCCGCAGCCATGTGTAACTTGGTTTGATGCAGTGATCTTCTGTAATAAGCTAAGTATTGCTCGTGGTGAGGAACCGGTATATTCGGTAAATGGCGAGACTGATCCTGATAAGTGGGATAAGACTGGTGCTTGGGAGGCAAATGTAGTTTGTGACTGGACAAAGAAGGGTTTCCGTCTTCCTGCTCTTCCTGAGTGGGAGTGGGCTGCCGGTGGCGGACAGACTCCTCTTACTGCATATCCTGGTACTAATGATTTCTCTGAACTTGGTCTGTATGGTCATATTGAAGGCTCTATACCAGGCGAGGGTCTCTTCACTGTTGCAACAAGACTGCCTAACCGTCTTGGTCTCTATGATATGGTAGGAAATGCTACAGAGTGGGTATGGGAACTCTGGTTTGAGTATCCTGGTGGATCAAGAACTTATTATGATGAGGTAATTACTTGGAATTACGGTCAGAGAAAAGCCATCAAGAGAGGTGGTACAATCTGGAACTGGGGTCAGCAGGTTTACTTCACTACATCTAACTGGACAGATCCAATAGATGACCGTAACTGGCCATGTGGAATGCGTTTGGCAAGAACTAAATAACAACTGAATTATGCGTGCACTCACAATATTGCTCGCTGGTATGCTTTCCTTTGCCCCGACACTTGGGGCAAGGGAATTCAACCTGTCTTCTCCTGACGGCAGGACCAGCGTTTCCATAGAAGTCACTTCAGGCATTTCTTGCGAAGTCCTGAAAAACGGAGCGGAGCTGGTCTCCCTTTCCGACATAGATCTCAAGACAGACCTTGCGGATGGACTCAAGGTCAAGAGGGTGCGCACTGGTGCGCATAAGGAGGAACTCCACCCTGTAGTATGGCAGAAGTCCGCTGTAATCGAGGATAATTACAATTTCCTCGAAATGGAGTTTGCCGGAGGTCGTAAACTTCAATGGAGAGCATACGACAACGGAGTGGCCTATCGCTGGTGTGTTACATCAAAGAACGGTTTCCGTGTCAATGACGAGAGTGCAGTAATATCTTTCCCACAGGATTCAGAGATATGGTATCCTGCGGAAAACAATGGATTCTATTCTGCCAATGAGCAGAAATTTACAAGAATGCCGCTTGAAGACCTGGAGCCGGGCAGGCTTGCCAGTCTGCCTGTGCTCTTCGGAAGCGGCGGATGTAGGGTGCTGATTACCGAATCAGACCTTCTTGATTATGGCGGCATGTGGATGGAAAAGGGAGAGAATCTCGCGATGAAGGCGGTTTTCCCTAAATATCCTGCATGCCTTGAGAAAAGAGGAGACAGAGATGAATTTGTGCATGAGAGAGAGGAATGGATTGCGTCTTATCAGTCAGGAACGACTTTCCCATGGAGGGTGATTGCGATAGCTGATGAAGATAAGCAGCTGCTGACCAATACATTGGTCTATCAGCTGGCCACCCCGTCTGAGGGTGATTGGTCATGGGTCCGCCCCGGAAAGGTACAGTGGGACTGGTGGCATGACCTCAATCTTACCGGCGTTGATTTCAAGGCTGGTCTTAACACGGAAACATATAAATATTATATAGATTTTGCAGCGTCTGAAGGTATTGACTATGTTATACTCGACGAAGGATGGTCTACACGAGAGGATATTCTGCAGGTCAATCCGGACATTGATGTCCCATGGCTTGTAAGTTATGCCGCAGGAAAGGGAGTGGATGTAGTATTATGGTGTACATGGCTCAAGCTTGACGAGCGCCTTGATGAAGCAATGGACAAGTTTGCGGAATGGGGAGTGAAGGGTATAAAGGTGGACTTCATGTCCCGTGACGACCAACCTATGGTGCAATATTACACCAGAGTGTCTGAGGCTGCAGCAAAGCGCCATCTTCTTGTGGACTTCCATGGTTGCTATAAACCTACCGGACTGTACAGGACATATCCGAACGTGATCACTTATGAAGGTGTCTACGGCATGGAGCAGAGCAAGGTGGATCAGAGTAAGGTAATAGGACCTGAGCATAACCTCACTCTTCCTTTCACAAGAATGGTAGCCGGTCCGATGGATTACACTCCGGGTGCCATGCTGAATGCCCATAAGAAGGACTGGCATCCTGATTATTGCTCTCCAAGAGGAATGGGTACAAGGTGTCATAACCTTGCAATGTATGTGATTTTCGAGAGTCCTTTCCAGATGTTGTGCGACTCTCCGTCGAACTATATGAAAGAGCCGGAGTGCATGGAATTCCTGTCATCTGTTCCGGTAGTATGGAGAAAGACCCTGCCTTTGGAGGCTGAGATTGGAAGACATGTTGTCGTTGCGCGTGAAGCAGAGGACGGGACATGGTACGTCGGAGCAATGGCCGGCCCGGAATCAAGGACCTTCAGCATTGCCCTTGACTTCCTTTCTGAAGGTGAATGGCAGGTGCAGGTCTGGGAAGATGGTGTGAATGCAGAGAAGAATGCGGAAGACTTTGCACTGAGGGCCTTCAAAGTCACAAATGATGACAAATTGAATATAAGGATGTGTAATGAAGGCGGCCATGTGGCTGTCCTCAAACCATTGAAATAATATATGAGAAAGATTTTTCTATTTGCTTTTGCAGCAGCATTCTTGATGACTTCGTGTAAGGATGATGTCATGAAGCATGTCAATCCTTTTGTCGGAGCGGCGTCTCTTGGTCACTGTATGCCATGTGCTTCAAGTCCGTTCGGTATGGTACAGGTTGGTCCTCAGAGCGGTAACTGGTCGTGGGATTACACCGGTGGCTATCAATATGCCGATACTACCCTTTGGGGCTTTACCCAGAATAGGATAAATGGTACCGGTTGTCCGGATATGGGTGATCTGCTTATGTTCCCGTTCTGCGGAGAATGGCCGCGTGATGATTATCAAAGTACATATGACAAGGCTTCTGAAAAGGCTGAGCCTGGATATTATTGCGTATATATGGACCAGGCAGGAGTCTTTGCAGAAATGTCTCCGTCCGACCATGCGTCCATTCAGAGATATGTATATGACGATCCTCATAATGCCCGCCTGATGATTGATTTCCAGAGCGGAATCATGGGTGATATGAATTCATTCCACCATCATGTCATATGGTCGGAGCAGGAGTTCGTCTCTCCCTATGAGATTGTCGGAAAGGCAAGGGTGAAGATGTGGGTAGACAGAGTATATCATTACTCAATCAAGTTCAACGCTCCTTATGAAGTTGTGGAGAAGCTTCCTTTGCGTCATGAGGCAGAAAAAGCACATAGATATGTGCTTGGCTTTGACCTTGCTGACGGCAAGGAACTCTTAGTGAAGGCATCTGTTTCAAGAACAAGCGTTGCAAATGCTCAGAACAACATTGATTCTGAGATACCTCATTGGAATCTTGAGCGTGTCCGTACCACAGCGTGGAATAAGTGGGAAGACCTTATTTCAAGAATCAAGATCAAAGGAACTGACGAGCAGAAGAATATTTTCTATAGTGCGATGTACAAGCTGTTCATTCATCCTAATAATGTGGGAGATGTCGGTGAAGATGTCAGATTCTCTACCTTGTCGCTATGGGATACATACAGAACGGCTCACCCTCTTTATACCATTCTTGCTCCAGAGAAGGTAAACGATTTTGTCAACTCGATGCTCGCTCAGTATAACGATGAAGGTTGTCTTCCTATATGGTCTCTATGGGGTCAGGAGAACTGGTGCATGATCGGAAACCATTCAGTACCGGTGATTGTGGATGCATATCTCAAGGGGTTCCGGGACTGGGATGTTGAGAAAGTATACGAAGCGGTGAAGACCAGCCTTACCACCCCTCTGCCAAAGACACAGTGCCAGTATTACGATCAATATGGATATTATCCTTTTGACTATACTGTCAACGAAAGTGTGTCGCGTACTTTGGAGTGTTGCTATGATGACTGGTGTGCCGCTCTGTTTGCGAAAGAACTCGGCAAACAGGAAGATTATGAATTCTTCCTCAACCGTTCTACATTCTGGAGGAATGTGTTCGATGCCCAGACCGGTCTCATGAGAGCCAAGGATTCAAAGGGTAACTGGCGTGATCCTTTTGATGTGTTCACTCCTTCGCACGACAGCACCTGTGGAGGGGATTATACCGAAGGAAATGCTTGGCAGTATACCTGGCATGTTCAGCATGACGTACAGGGACTTATCGATATCATGGGAGGCTCGGATGTGTTCTGCTCAAAGCTGGATACCTTGTTCACACTTGAGAAGGAACTTTCGAATGAAGGATTCAGTTCGGATGTGTCTGGCCTGATCGGCCAATATGCTCACGGTAATGAGCCTAGCCATCATGTGGCATATATGTATGCGATGGCAGGACAGCCTCACAAGACTCAGGAGATGATTCGTCATATCTGCCGCAGTCAGTACAAGGATGCTGTGGACGGCCTGTGCGGAAATGATGACTGTGGTCAGATGTCAGCTTGGTATATATTCTCTGTCCTGGGATTCTATCCTGTTGACCCTTGCGGTGGAGAGTATATTCTTGGTGCACCTCAGGTGCCTGAAGCAGAAATCTCTCTTCCTGATGGTAAGGTTTTCCGTATGGTTGCTGAAGGATTGTCAGAGGATAATAAATATGTTGAGAGGGTAGAGCTGAACGGAAAGAAACTCGACGGTCTCTCGATCAGCCACGATGACGTCATGGCTGGAGGTGAGCTTAGATTTTACATGACAGATAAATAACAGATGCTATGAGGATGATATTTATTCTATTGGCTATGGCCATGAGTTTTTCTTGCTGTACCCCAGCGGAGCAGCCGTCTGGGAACAAGCCTGGTGGAGGGGATACTGAAAAGCCGGATGTTCCTGTCGTTATCCCTGATGGTACAGTGAAGGTATATGATGCTCCTGTTGGACTTCTGGCAAATGTAAAGGGTAGTAAGCATAAGGTTTCAGTCGAAGGTCAGGATGTCTTCGTGTTCAGGACAGAAGCGACTGGCGGAGGTCAGGAATATGGAACAGTGTATCCTGAATATGCATTCTTTGACTATGAGACCGAAGGTCGCATCACGATAAAGGTAACCGCGAATTACAATGTGTCAAATGTTGAGGTTCTTCCTTCCCGTTACAATATCATTCCGGAAGTTTCCGGTAATGAAATCACATTTGATGTGACCCAGCCCGGTCAATATTATGTGCGGACTGGTGGAGACAACACGAACGGTTGTACTAACGACAACAATCTCTATATCTTCGTAAATCCAAAGGAAACGGATGTTCCGGATAAAGACGATCCAAATGTTAAATGGTTCGGCCCGGGAGTCTATCAGCATAAGGAATATAAGTTGGAAAGCAACAAGACCTATTATCTGGAGGCAGGAGCTTTCCTCTATGGACGTTTCTATGGTACCAACATTGAGAATGTCAGGATTTGCGGAAGAGGTACTGTCTGCGGTGAGTTCCTTACAGATATGGGTGATCCGGGCAGAACGCTGTGTATAAAGGGATATAGTAAGAACATCAAGGTCGAAGGAGTAAACTTCGTTCATGCCAAGGTCTGGCAGGTGGCACTTTATCAGTGCGAGGATGTACATGTCGACAATATACACTGCATAAGCCATGGACAGAGTTCTGATGGAATTGACATCACAGGATGTAAGAACGTCCTTGTAGAGAACAGTTTCTTCCGCGGTCATGATGATATCCTTGCAGTCAAGGCCAGAGTATGGGGCGTCGGTCCAAAGATGGATTGTGAGAATGTGACATTCCGTAATTGTGTTGTATGGTCAGATTCGTCCAATCCGATGACTATCGGCTATGAGACAGCTCAGAACGTGAAGAATATCCTCTATGAGAAAATTGATGTTCTCAGCATGTCTATGCCTCCTGTCTGGCAGTTGGAAGCGGTTATGGCCATCGAGCCTCATCAGCAGGAGGGTGTGGTAGGACATGTTTCCGATGTTACCTACCGTGATATACGTGTCGACCTCAAGGTGCCTTGCAATTCTCTTTTCCGTCTCTGCGTGGATGATATGGGTTCGATTTCCAACATTACATTCGAAGACATATATGTGAACTACGGTGGTTCTCTCGGTGGACTTCTTTATGGAGACACTGGTTATATGGTGGATAACATCACGTTCAGGAATGTCAGAAACAGTGATGGAGCCACCTTGTCTTGGGACAAGATCAGGAAGAATGCTCACGTAGGAACAGTGACCCTGGAGCCTTATGTTGCAGAAAATACAATAGTAGGCGAAACCTGGGACTATTCGACTGAATTTTCAGGCTACAGCAATATCCAGGGCGGAAATGACTGGTACTATCGTTACAAGACCTCCAGTCAGCAGGGAGACATGGTTTATCAAGGAGGAAATCTTCTCGGAGGAGGATTGAAATGGGTTCATAGCGGCGGATGCTATATTCACATCGACAGAATGGATACACCTAACTATGGGTCTTCGTACTCTTACTGGCCTAAATGGTCAGCCGGCCTTGTGTCTTCAAATGATGCCCAGGCATGTCTGGTATGGAAAGCTCCGGCATCAGGAAAGGTCAAGATTTCCGGCAGAGCCCGCAAATGGAAGAATGAAGGCGACGGTGTGATAATAGAGGCGAGCATAAATAACGGCAATCCTTTCATGGCACGTGCCATATCTTCCAATGATATGATTCAACTTCCGGAATACACCAAGTCTATTGAAAAGGGTGATGAGATCTGGTATGCATTGAATCCGAAGGTGTCAGTTGGTGGTGATTTTACTCAGATTGTGCCGATAATCGAATATATAGAGGTTAAATAGGGTTTTTATAATAGGTAAACGGTTTATTATTGGTGGTTAAGGAAAGGGGCTGACATTTTCGTGTCAGCCCCTTGTATTATTTCTTCAGGAAGCAGGTCTTGAGGACGATGCTGCTGCCGTCGATCTTGCAGTCTACTTCTTCCGGATTTTCGGTAAGGCGGATGCTCTTTACCTTTGTTCCGCGCTTGATCACCATCGAAGAGCCCTTTACCTTGAGGTCTTTGATGACAGTCACTGCGTCTCCGTCGAAAAGTTCGGCTCCGTTGCTGTCTCTTGCCACCTCGTCTGCTTCTGTGTTCTCCTCCACGGAATCAAACTCGTGTGAGCAGTCAGGGCAGACGTAGAGAGATCCGTCAAAATAGGTGTATTCGCTGCCACATTTGGGGCACTTTGGAATATCTGTCATTTCTTATGTATTATTTAGTTGTAAATTCTTTTATTAGAGCAGCAGATTCATTGTCGTATGAATCCAACGCTTTCATCTCCATGTAATAATTTGTCTTTGCTTTCAATCCCGAAATGGTCAATGTCAATGTTGCAGGTTTTGCGCTGTTCATATAGAACTGCGAAGATGCATATTCCTTCTTGACAAGTGTTTTGGTTGCTGCCTCATACACGTTGAAGACATAGCGGAAAACGCAATCGTCATCAGTAGCATGAGGGAATTTTACCATCACCGCAGTCGGGCTTGTCATTGTTGACAGGGCTGCGTTATCTGCAAACACAGGAGCCTCGCCGCCACTGTAAAGATCCTTGTTCAAAGGATTGTCATCCTTGTCGCGCAGGTCTGCATATGTAAACTGACTTCCGTCAAAAGGTGCTTTCAGTACCCAACGCTTATCAGCTGCAATCTCCTCGTTTCTATATGTGTCATAACGTCTCACCTCAATGTCGCCTCCAGGCAATTCGCTGACTATCAGGCCTTCGGTAATATCTGCATAGTTTGCAGGGTAAACTTCATTTATGCTATCACTGAAAGCATTTTTATACATAACAGCATATGTTGTACTTGAAGTGTTGATTACGGTATAGTAATTCTGACGCGTTGAGTTCGGGTTTGCTCCCTGATGTATGCTTCGAGGATCTCCCATCGGATAATGGTTGTGTCCAGAGAATACCACTGCCTGAGGATACTTGTTCAGGATAGGATTGAGTGTCTTCATACACCATGCAGTGCCGTTTTCCAGCTCAGGCCAGGTCGAATAGATTGTCCATCTCGGTGGCATGTGTGTAAAGACAAAGATCGGTTTTCCCGGACATTCCTGACTTGCCTTTTCCAGAGTCTCTTCCAACCAATTGGTGGTTTCTGCCGGGTAGGTAGATGTACCGTACGAAGGATATTCAATGTCGTTGTTGTGACGGTCGAGCATACTCACCATGATGAAAGGATATCCTTTTATCACCTGGTAATTATTAAGCGGGTAATCTTCTCCTCCATTGAAAGGCTTCAAAGAGGTTTGAAAATTGCTTTTTCCATAACTGTTGAAATTGTCATGGTTTCCCATTACAAAGAAGAAATTCTTTACCGGATTGACAATGACCGTAGTGTCTTGGAAGGTCTCCACAAGCTGTCTATATTCGCTGATGATTCCGTTCTCAGTAAGGTCGCCGACAACCACCAAGGCGTCCAGTTCGCCCTGTGAGGTGATGTTCCTCAAAGCCTGTGGAACCTTTACCAGAGGGCCTTTTCCTACATTATTTCCAAAATGAATGTCGGAGATGACAGCAAATGTCAAAGGCGGATGATTCTCCTGATTGCCAGTGGAATTGTCGTCGCCCTTTTCAGGCATGTCATTGTCAGCACATCCGATAATAGTCATCGCCAGCAATGACCAGAACAATAATTTAAATTTCATATATATAATTAGGTTTGCTTTGATTAACGGGTAAACACAGGGAATTTTTCCGTCTGCAAAAATAAAAAAAATATCTATATTCGTACGATGCATCTGTTTGGCGGTCAGCTGACGGTCCTCGTGCAGAGTGGCACAGAGCCGGGTGAGATCGTTGTCGAAGTGACTGGCAAAGGTCTTAGAAAGCAGACCTGTCGTATCTTCTCACAGAGGTGCGAAATGTAAAACGTTGTATATAAGTGTTTTAAATAGTTTTGCCTGCATGGATATCCATGCAGGCAAAACTATTTAACATTCAGATAATCAAGCAGTTATGTTTTACGCCAGAAGCTGCTTTACTTTTGCTGAAATGGCGCGACCGTCTGCAAGTCCTGCGAGACGTTTAGTCGCTACACCCATGACCTTGCCCATATCCTGAGGTTTGCTTGCGCCGACCTCTGCTATGATTTTGGCGAGTTCTGCTTCAAGTTCTGCCTCAGAGAGCTGCTTAGGAAGGTAAACCTCCATTACAGCTGCTTCTGCAAGCTCATTCTCTGCAAGCTCCGGACGTCCTGCGTCAGTATACTGCTGTGCACTTTCCTTACGCTGCTTCACCAGTTTCTGGATAATCTTTACGATGTCCTGGTCTGTGAGTTCTCCGCTCGCTCCCTCTGCTGTCTTTGCAAGAGTGATGGCAGCTTTTACTGATCTCAGTGTCGAGAGACGAACTGCATCTTTCGCCTTCATTGCCGCAACCATGTCGGCCTGTATTCTTTTTTCCATAGTTATCTGTATTTTTCGTATTCCGGCATTACTATGCCTGAGATGAATTCCTTGAAACTCTTGTCATCTTTAGGGCAGATCACCAATGCATCCTCTGTGTCGATGACCATATAGTTGTCCAGACCCTTTATCGCTATAAGCTTTTTCTTGTCGGTGGATATCACGAGGCTGCCCGAAGTTTCCTCGAGAAGAGTACTTTCCACTTCAACTGCGTTATTATACGCATCCTTTTCATGAATGTGATTGTAGAGGGACTCCCATGTTCCGATGTCGCTCCAGCCGAACTTCACAGGATAGATCCAGGCCCTGTGAGTCTTTTCCATAACACCATAGTCGATTGATATGTTGGTGCAGTCCGTGAATGCACGGGTGACGAATTCAGTCTCAATCTTCGAACCGAGGGCCATCTCCCATCCGGTGAACGATCCGGTGACCTCCGGAAGGTGTTTCTCCAGTTCCTCTCTTATAGTTTCCGCCTTCCAAACGAAGATACCGGAATTCCAGAAGAACTCTCCAGTGCTGATGAAGAGCTCTGCCATCGCCCTGTCAGGCTTCTCTGTGAATGTCTTGACCGGCATAGGCTCGTTGCTCTCATATGCTCCTCTTCCTCCCACAGCCTGTACATATCCGTAGTTGGTATCAGGTCGTGTCGGCACTACTCCGAGAGTCATGAGTACATCGTTCTGACCGACGTATTCCAAAGCATGGCGCATGGTGTTTCTGAACAGTTCAACGTCGTCAATGGCGTGGTCGGCAGGTGTCACGATCATATGGGCGTCAGGATTTCTCTTGAGCAATGTATATGTGGCATAAGCAATACAAGGTGCTGTATTTCTTGAATACGGCTCAAGGAGAAGGTTGTCCTCCAATAGTTCCGGAATCTGCTCCATCACCAGGTCGCGATACTTCGCCGCTGTCGCAACTATGATGTTTTCCTGTGGTACGACGCCGAGAAATCTCTCATAGGTTTCCCTGATGAAAGTCTTCCCTGAGTCAGCCATGTCAATGAACTGTTTTGGTTTTGCCGCTCTGCTGACAGGCCAGAATCTCGTTCCGGATCCACCGGCCATGATCACGCAATAACAATTATTTATGTTCATATAGTTTTAGTTTATTATTAGTGTCCTTTAAAAGTATATCGGTATGAAGGCCTGCGGAATCCATTCCGTTGACGCTTTGTCTCCATCGAACGACACGGCAATGACGTCGAACATGCATTCCATGTTGCCATATGTTCCTGTCTTTTCGCTGTTGAGGTATTTCAATGCCGCCTTGACCGTCCTTTCCTGCTTGACCCTGTCCACACTGTCCTGTGGCGGGGCCTGAATGTTCATTCTGCGGGTCTTCACCTCTACAAAATGTATTCCTTCCGGGTCTTTTGAGATTATATCTATCTCAAGATGTCCGCTCCGCCAGTTTCTCTCCAGGATGACATGCCCCATCCCTTCGAGCAGACTGCAGGCTATATCCTCGCCCTTTCTGCCTAGTTCACGTCTGTAATTGCCGCTACCTTCCATTTCCCCTCCACCTTCATCACTGAAGCCTTGCGTTCCTTTTCATGACCTCCTGCGGTGATGGTGTATAGTATCTCCCTTCCGCCTTCGATCTTTTCGACAGCCTTGATGTTCACCTCTGCTTCAAGAAGCAGTTCCACTGCTATCGCATATGCACTGCTGTCCTCCTTCATGAGTGCATTCCTTGCCTCGGACTGCCTGTTGAGGTATTCACGCATGAGCAGGGTATCGCACAGGCTTCCTGCCTTTTCCCAGTCACCGGCGGTCACTGCTTCGTAAAACCCGGTCAGCACCTCCTCCGGCCCCTCATCTTGTCCTCCGCCACATCCGCATATAACCATTGCCGCAGCGAAAATGATAATATTCCTCAATAATCTATTCATAATATCAATATATACGACCGTCAGTCAAAATTAACGATAGTCACTCCCGTGCCGCCGAACTGGATGTGCTCATCCCTTACGGAAGCCACGCCCGGCATAGTCTTGAGCAACTTCTGAAGTTCGTCACGAAGCACTCCCGTTCCCTTGCCATGAATGATACGTACAGTCGACACTCCAAGCATGATGGCGTCATCCACATATCTGACAACCTTTTCCACTGCGTCATTCAGCCTTTCTCCGCGAACGTCAAGCTCAGTGCTGAAATTCAGCTTGCGTTCGTTGATGGAGGTGTCAACCTTTATCGAAGATACAGGTCTTGAAATCTCCTTGACCGCACTCTTGAATTCATTCGAGGTTATTCGCTCCACCTTGTCAAGCGGAAGTTTGGTGCTGATGTTGCCGATTGTGACAAAGATGGCTTTTGCAGAAACCTTCGTAACTTCGCCCACCATTCCATTTTCCTTGATGCGGACCTTTTCTCCTGCCTTGAGCGGAGCCGAACGGAAAGCCTCAAGTCTCTGCTGCTCTGCAAGTGCCTCGCGTGCCTCGTTGGCTGCCCTTTCGTCTGCCTTCTGAGCCTTCCTCTGCTTCTGCCTTTCCCTGCGGGCGTCTATCTGGCGTATCTTCTTCTCGATATAGTCTTCCTTCTCCTTTTCCTCCTGCTCCTTCTTTGCTGAAAGCAATCCCAGGAATCCCTGAAGTTCTTTTCTTGCCACCTGTGTCGACTCTTTATCTGCTTGAGTTTCCTTGATGGTCCTGATGGTGTTTTCCACCTGCCTGTTGGCCCCCTTGATTATCTGCTCGGCCTCTTTCTTGGCCTCGTCAAGAATCTCCTTCTTCAGTTGCTTTATCTGCTGGAGCTCCTTCTGGTATTTATCAGTGATATTCTCGAGTGTCTTGTCAGTATGACGGATACGTTCCAGCTTCTCATCCAGAGCCTTCCTGTTACGTGCGATCTTTCTGAGGTTGCGTTCAATACCGACGAATTCCTCGCCGGCACGGTTTTCAGCGTCCTTGATTATGCTTTCAGGAAGACCGGTCTTTCTGGCAAGTTCAAAAGCGAATGAATTACCCGGCAGACCCATTTCAAGTTTGAACAGTGGAGCGATATTCTTTACATCGAACATCATAGCTCCGTTCAATATGCCTGTATCTCCGTTTGAAGCATATAGCTTGAGGTTGGTGTAGTGGGTCGTGATGACACCGTATGCGCCTCTCTGGTCAAGTTCATGCAGGATCGCCTCTGCGATTGCACCGCCGGCTGCCGGTTCCGTACCTGATCCGAACTCGTCAATAAGCACAAGTGTGCGGTTGTCCGCCTTGGCCAGCATTTCCTTCATGTTCACGAGGAAGGAACTGTATGTACTCAGGTCGTTCTCCAATGACTGGTCATCTCCGATGTCTACCATGATTCTGTCGAAGACCATCATCTCCGAGGTCTCGGATGTAGGGATGAGCATGCCCCACTGGAACATATACTGAAGCAGTCCGGTAGTCTTGAGACATACGGATTTTCCTCCCGCATTCGGTCCTGAGATAAGCAGGATATGCTTCTGGGGAGTAAGGGTCATGGTAAGAGGAACGATTTCCTTCTTCTCCTTCTTCAAGGCCCTTTCAAGAAGCGGATGGCGTGCCTTACGCAGATTGACTTCCCCGTTGTCTGAAATTATCGGCATTCCGGCTATGAAGTCAAGGGCAATCTGTGCCTTCGCCATTATGAAGTCCGTCTCTCCAAGGTATTTCGCAGCATCGAGCAGGTCCGGAAGATATGGCCTGAGGAATTCGGTGAATTCGAACAGAATCCTTACGATTTCGCGCTGCTCGGAGAACTTGAGCTCCTTGATCTGGTTGTCAAGCTCCACCACCTCTGCCGGTTCTATGAATGCGGTCTTTCCGGAAGCCGACTCGTCGTAGATGAATCCAGGAATTCGCTTCTTGTTGGCGGCACTTACCGGGATAAGCATCTTGCCATCTCTGAGCGATACGCCTGCATCACTGTCCACGATACCTTCCTCCTGTGCCTTCCTGAGGATTGCAGTCATCCTGCGTGATATGGCACCTTCCTTTTCGCGGAGCGACCTTCTTATGCTGTACAGTTCGTCGGAAGCGGTGTCCTTCACCTCTCCGTATCTGTCCATGATGGTGTCTATCCTTCGCTGGACCTCAGGAAATCCCATGATAGGGGCAGCCATTCGCTTGAGGTTCGGATAAACCTCGTCCTTCACGCCGTTGAAGAATGAAGTGACCTTTCTCAGCGTGTCAAGCATTGTTCTGAGTTTTCTCAAGCTGATAAGGTCGATGGCTGTCGAAGCTCTTTCGAGCGGTTTGAGGAAATCTATACAGTCAATGAAACCTCCCGACGGGAAACTGTCCTCAAACATCATGATAAGCCTCATCTCGTCCGTCAGGAGAAGTCTCCTGCGGATTTCAGACGGGTTGGTCGAGAAGGTTTCTGTCGCAGTCCTTCCCGCCGCATATGAAGTAGAACATCTGTCCGAGATTATTGACCTGATCCGGTCAAATCCCAGCTTCTGTTCGAGTCTTGTGTCAATATTCATTCTCACTATTCTCCAAATGAAGCATTAAGCAGCAGCTTAAGTTCGTTAATGTTGTTTATCGCAGTGACGGATCCGTTCTTAACAAAAGAAATCTTTCCGGTCTCCTCCGACACCACGATTGCGTCGGCATCGCTCTCCTCGGTAATTCCGATTGCCGCCTTGTGTCTCATGCCGTAATTTGCGGGTATATTTGTCCTCTCTGTTATAGGTAAAGTGCATCTTGCCGCGATGATTCTGTCTCCTGAGATGACGATGGCGCCGTCATGAAGAGGGGAATTCTTAAAGAAGAGATTGGTAATCAGTCTTCTGTGTATTCCGGCGTCAATCCTGTCTCCGGTGCCGACGACTTCCTCAAGCGGATTCTTATGAGTGATGACGATGAGCGCTCCTGTTTTCTCTTCGGACATCCTTCTGCATGCCTCCGTGATGTCGTTCACTTCCTCGTTAGCGCTCATATTGGTTCCATTCTTCTTTCCAAAGATCTTGTCGATGAGTTCTCTACCCTTGGCATTGTTCATATATCTGTTGCCGAGTCGGATGAGGAACTTTCTGATTTCCGGCTGGAAGATGACAATCAATGCGAGCACTCCGACGTCCAGGATCATGTCCATGATGGCTGTCATGAGTCTCATGTCGAAAGCTCCTACCAGCACCCTGATGATGTATAGCGACACGATGGCCACGAAGATACTCATGGCAGAAGAACCTCTCAGCCATCTGAATGCCAGAAATATTATAACACCAAGCAGAATGATGTCCAGAATGTCGACAATCTTCATCTGCAGAAAGTCAAACGTCGCAAGTAACATATACCTATATATATTATATCCGCGCAAAGGTAGTAATAATAATTCTTATATTATAAATTCTTTCATCTGCCCGGACGAACGGTGTTGTCTTGAAAAGTTATCAACAAAAAATTGACGTAAAATGTTGAAAATTAAAATAATAGTCGTATATTTGCAGCCCGCAAAAATGTGTAGCGGGATGTAAAGTATTTATAATCAATTAATTAAACAAACCAATGCCTGGATTAATTGGAAAGAAAATCGGAATGACTTCCGTTTTCGGTGCCGATGGAAAGAATATTCCATGCACCGTTATTGAGGCTGGTCCATGTGT
>JAZLDR010000053.1:0-2870 GCA_045614805.1 Candidatus Cryptobacteroides sp.
TGGTGGAAGGTGTCACTTGCCGCCGACATCCAGTGGGACAAGCTTGCATCTACAAACTATTCCGCATCAAGAACCACAGCCATATCAGCCGTATCGACCTCATTCAACCTCAACAGGTTATCACTGAATGCAGCTGCGGAATATTCGGGATATTTCGACAGAGGAGAGGGCTCAAGACACGCTATATCACCGTCCGTGGATTTCCGCGTGCGCGTCATAGACGGACTTGACATCGTGGGATTCGCCCGGAGGGCATACAGGGTCCCTATGTTCAACGAACTGTATTATGTAGGTTATGGCAATCCTGACCTCAAGCCCGAGGACGCATGGCTGACGGACCTGGGAGTGGATTTCCACAGATCGGTTTCGGAATCATGGAACATCAAGGCCAAGGTCGACGGATTCTACAACATCCTCAGCGACAAGATAACTTCGGCCCCGACAGCCGAAGACCCGAACATCTGGCTGCCGTATAACATAGGCAAGGTCCGATCGATCGGACTGGACATCGTCACCGGAGCGGAGTTCAGATACGGGGAATGGAAGGGAGACATGGACATCCGGTACTCCTACCAGTCAGCCGTGGACAGGACTCCGGACAGCTATTCATACGGACAGCAGATCCCATACATTGCAAAGCACACCATAACAGCAAGCGTGAAGGCATCGTGGAAAGGTTATGAACTGAACCCGCGATGGGTTCTGAAATCGGGACGAAACGACGCCACCGGCAACCTTGCAGACTGGAACACATTGGACCTGACCCTTTCCAAGACATTCAAGCTCCGCGGACCGCTCTCGCTGGGCATAAACATAGCCGCCAAGAACCTGCTGGACTGCAGATATGAGCTCGTAAGCGGATATCCGATGCCCGGCCGCAGCTTCATTGGCGGCGTAGAAATGAAATTCTAAGGATTATTTATCCTTCCTGATATACTTCAAAAGCAGAAGATGGGCTACTTCTTCTTTGAGTGAGTACTTTTCTCTTTACAAATTGAAATCAGACAGCCAAGACTATACTTGCGTCAATCTTGAGGGTAGTAGCGATCTTCTGAGCCTGCTTGTATGTAGGATCCTTCCTGCCATTGATTATTTCGGAAAGTCTAGGTGCCGTCATGTCAAGAATCTTTGACAGTTCCTTTTGACTCAAGTTCATTTCATGCATCCTGAATACAATCATCTCTGCAAGAGATGGAGGCTGTATCGGGCACACCTCTTTCTCATACTCTTCTACAAGAGCCGAAAGCATGTCAAGCTCTATCAGACGGGGATCATCAGAAGGAGTATCCTCGTTTGTTTCGAAAAAGAGCTGATCTATGCGAGCCATGATTGCAGCATATTCTTTCTCTGTTTTAATGTGTGCCATAACCATTATATTGTTTTGATGTCCAACTTATCGTATTCACTATGTGTGCCAACAAAACGGACATACACAAGTGCGGGCGTAAACTTGACTGCAACAATAAGCCTGTGCTTGTTCCCTTTGATATTGAAGACGTACTTCTGGTCTCCAACGTAGTCAACAGAATTAAAATCCTTCTTAATATCGTTGAAGCAGGTCCATTGTGCCCTCTCAACCTTTGCATACCAATCCCTCAATGGAATTTCAGCATCGTTATGCATTTCCCAATATTCCTTGAGTTTCTGAATCGATATTATTCTCATACTGCAAATTTATAATAAATTATTTATTTTGAAATTAAATTTCATAATATATCATAAAAATACCCATATATTGCGGTCACACCGCATACATAAAGTATATCATCAGGGCAAATGTATGGAACAAAAATAAATTATAAAATATTGACTTTCAATGACTTTTTCGCTATATAAATAAAGATGCAGACTTATTATATCACCATAGAATATTATTATATATTATAATATATACTAGTATAACATTTATGTATAGAAGTATATAGAGATACAAAAAAAGGCAGACCAAAGTCTGCCCTTTATGAGGTATTTAAAATCAATCTTACTTCTTTGAGATAAGATAGAGGTCCGCAAGCGGAATCAGCACCATGAAGTCAAGGAAGGCAAGCATCATCACAGCTCCGAACGCTCCGATGGTAAGAGCCATCGAGAGGGCGAAGAGGAATGAGAATGCGTGAAGCAAGATAACGAACACAGCTACTGGGATCCATAGCTTGAGCCCAGTCAGATGATAAAGGATCATCGCCACGACAGCACATGTGAGCGGGATGAAGAACATCAGGTTCTCTCCAAGAGCGAAAAGAAGAGCCGCTGAAAGGACGAAGAGAAGTGCCAATGCGCCGTAGAGGTTCTTATATGCATAGTGGGAAACTGCGGTTGCAGAGGCGCTGCTGCGCATAGAGCCGGAAGCCGCGCGCTCAGCCTTCTTCCTGCCTGCAATGTACACAAGCACGCATCCTGCAAGGAGAAGTACCATTGAAACGATCATCGCAGCGTTGTCGAACTGCACACCCTGAACGACACCGAAGAGGTTGAACTTAGCACCTGCAATCGCTGCGCAGACGTATGCGATGAGCTCTCCGATAAGAAGGGTGCCGATTGCTGAACCGAGAATGATTCCTGATACCTTGAGCACACCAACAGGTGACTTCAGACGGCCGCGTACCTTCCCAAGTCCGAAGACGAGGAGGAAGAGGAGGAAGACAACGATGTTGATGATCATGTAGACGGTCTCGCTGAAGTTGAACAGACCAAGGAGAGGAATTGTAAAGTTCACAGTATCCTTCTCCGCTCTGAAGTAATCCTTGTCAGCATACTTGTCGCCTGTCAGATATTCCTGCGCGATAGGAAGGATCTGCTCGCCATAGTGCTGGATAGACTTCTGGCTGATGTTGCTGAAGTTATCCTTATCGGTATGGTAGTGGTTGACG
>JAZLDR010000054.1:0-66529 GCA_045614805.1 Candidatus Cryptobacteroides sp.
CAGTATCACCCTGTAACTGACGAGGCTCTTCACGTAGACTTCCTCTTCGTTTCTGAGGACAAGCCTGTAACTATCGAGGTTCCTGTAAAGGTTGTAGGACACTCTGAGGGTGTAAAGATGGGTGGTAAGCTCCTCGTTTCAAGCCGCAAGCTCCGCGTAAGCGCTATGATGAACAACCTTCCTGATATCCTTGAGGTTGATTCTACTCACCTCATGATCGGTAAGCAGATTGTTGCCGGTGACCTTAACTACGAGGGCGTGACCATCGTATCTCCTAAGGCAACCATCATCTGCTCAGTACGTCCTACACGTGCTACTCAGCAGGCTAAGATGGAGCAGCAGCAGACTGGTAAGAAGAAGTAATCTGAATTGGCATGAATTATTTGATCGTCGGTCTCGGAAATATCGGCGTCGAATATGTCAATACCAGACACAACATGGGATTTATGGTATTGGACGCCTGGGCTCAGGCGTCCAATATTTCTTTTGAGTCTGGACGATATGGCAGTACGGCGACAGTTTCCTTCAAGGGCAGGAAGTTCACTCTTCTGAAGCCTTCCACATATATGAATCTCAGCGGCAAGGCGGTGCGCTATTGGATGACGGAACTCAAGATTCCTGTGGAGAATCTGCTTGTCATTTCAGATGACCTGAATATTCCATTCGGTACGCTCCGTCTCCGTAAGAACGGAAGTGCAGGAGGACATAATGGTCTGACCAATATCAATGAACTCATTGGTACTCAGGAGTATGCCCGCATCCGCGTCGGAATCGGCAATGATTTCGGACGTGGGCAGCAGGTGGACTATGTGCTCGGGGAACTCAGCAAGGAGGAGTCGGAGATGATGCCGGAGGTAAGCAAACGTGTCATTGATGGCGTGAAAGCTTGGGCTATGATGGGTGCTGATAAGGCTATGAATATGGTTAATACTCGTCCTAAACAGGTGTAATTCACGCATTTTCGCCACTTTTCTCATAAAAATTTGGAAAATAAGATGAGATTACATAACTTGGCGGCAGTTTTTAAGAAAATCGTTTAACGAACTATTTAATTTTTAACACAATGAAAGAGCTTGTAAATCAGATCAAGGCAGAGTACGAGGTTTTCGCAAAGAATGCTGAGGCTCAGGTAGAAAAGGGTAACAAGGCTGCTGGCGCTCGCGCTCGTAAGGCTGCTCTTAACCTTATGAAGGCTATGAAGGAGTTTAGAAAGGTTTCTGTTGAGGCTTCTAAATAATCTTAGCATCATAAAAATATCAGGTCACTTCCTTTTGGCAGTGACCTGATTTTTTATATGGATTCATAACCTTACTTGATGCAATGGTAATGCGGACCGAAGCGTTCGAAGGCGGCTCTGTCAAGCTCTTCCTGATGGTCAGGATGAGCAATGCTTATAAGCAGTTTCGCTCTCTCCTGCATTGATTTTCCGTAAAGGTCTACTGCTCCGAACTCTGTCACCACATAGTGTACATGAGGTCTTGTAGTAACGACTCCGCCGCCTTCGATGATGACAGGTGCTATCTTGCTGCCTCCCTTGTTCGTAGTAGACGGCATCGCTATGATGGCCTTGCCCTGAGGTGCAAGTGAAGCTCCATATATGAAGTCTACCTGTCCTCCAACTCCGGAATGGAATCTTGTTCCTATCGAGTCGGCACAGACCTGTCCTGTGAGATCTATCTGGACAGCAGAGTTGATGGCTGTCATCTTAGGATTCTTTGCTATGACAAACGGATCGTTGGTGTATCCTACATCCATCATTGCGACCATCGGGTTGTCGTCGATGAAGTCATAGACCTTCTGTGATCCCATGAGGAAAGTGGATACCAGCTTGCCTCTGTCTGTGACTTTGTTTGATCCGTTGATGACACCCTTTTCCACGAGTTCCAGCACTCCGTCTGCGAACATCTCGGTGTGTACTCCGAGGTTCTTGTGGTTGCCAAGCTGAGCGAGTACGGCGTTCGGAATGGCTCCGATACCCATCTGGAGACATGCTCCGTCATCGATGAGTCCTGCGCAGTGTTTTCCGATGGCGATTTCCACCTCGTTCGGTTCGCTGAAATGAGCTGGCTCAAGCGGCTCGTTGCCTTCTACGAATATATCTATCATATCCATAGGAATCATAGCCTGTCCCCAAGCACGAGGAACATTCGGATTGACCACAGCAATCACAGTCTTTGCACATTCTATCGCTGCCAAGGTGGCGTCGACAGATGTACCTAGAGATACATATCCATGCTTGTCAGGTGGGCAGACCTGGATCATCGCTACGTCACATGGCAGTGCTCCGCATCTGTACAGTTTCTGGGTTTCGCTGAGGAATACAGGAATGTAGTCAGAATATCCGGCCTGGACGCTTTTGCGTACGTTGGCTCCGACGAAAAACGCCTGATGGAAGAATATGCCGTTGAATTTAGGATCTGCATATGGTGCAGGACCTTCTGTGTGGAGGTGATGGATGCGTACATCCTGAAGTTCGCCTCTTTCGCCGCGGGCGCATAATGCATCAATAAGAATGCGTGGCGCACTGGCTACGCTGCTCAAATGAACATGGTCGCCTGATTTAACGACCTTTACGGCTTCTTCTGCCGACACGAATGTGATTTCTTTTCGCATAATGATGTGTTTATCCCGTCAAAGTTAGTAATTTTTGGCATATTTGCTAACTTTGTGGGATATACAAATAATATGCATACAAGAGAAGAAAAATTACAGGCATTCGGAAGAATTCTGGATGTGCTTGATGAGGTAAGAGTGAAGTGTCCTTGGGATAGGAAGCAGACAAATGAATCTCTCCGTCCTCAGACACTTGAAGAAGTATATGAACTTAATGGAGCCATCCTTGAAGGTGATGATCATGAGATCTCAAAAGAGTTGGGCGACGTGCTGCTCCATATCCTTTTCTATGCTAAGATAGGAGAGGAAAAACAGAGTTTTGATATCGCTGATTCGATAAATTTCCTATGCGATAAACTTATATATCGTCACCCCCATGTATTTGCTACTGCGGAGGTTGCTGATGAGGAAGATGTCAAGAGACAGTGGGAAATGCTTAAGACCAAGGAGAAGGATGGCAATAAACGTGTCCTTTCCGGAGTGCCGGATGGGCTTCCGCCGCTTCTGAAGGCTTACCGTATGCAGGATAAGGCTCGCGGTGTCGGTTTCGACTGGGAGTGCAAGGAGCAGGTCTGGGATAAGGTGAAGGAAGAAATGGGTGAGTATCAGGCAGAACTTGATGCCATGGCTGCCGCACAGTCAGAGGAGGAGAGGAAGGCTGCTTACGATCGTGCTGAGGAGGAACTTGGAGATTTTCTGTTCGCTACAGTGAATGCTGCAAGGCTATATGGTCTGAATCCTGATACTGCGCTCGAGCGTACATGTGCCAAATTCAGACGTCGTTTCACTTATCTGGAGGAACAGACAATCCGTAAGGGACGTGACCTCAAGGATATGACCCTCGCTGAGATGGACGCAATCTGGGACGAAGGTAAAGCCAAAGGTTTATGATATACGACTGGCAGGAAAGAACAGCCATGCTGGTGGGGGAGGAAATGCTTGACCATTTCCGCAATTCCACAGTGGCAGTCATAGGCGTCGGTGGCGTAGGAGGATATGCCGCCGAGATGATTGTACGCGCAGGTGTGGGACATCTTATTATACTGGACAGTGACGACGTGTCGGTGACCAACAAGAACCGTCAGCTTCTGGCTTTGGATTCGACTGTGGGTAAGCCTAAATGTGATGTGCTTGCGGCGAGGCTGAAGGATATCAATCCGGAACTTGATCTGGTTGTGATAAAGGAGTATCTCGAAGCAGACAAGGTCGGGGAAGTGCTTGGTGGCTATAAGATTGACTTTCTGATTGATGCGATAGACACTCTTGCGCCAAAGCTGCATCTAATAAAATACTGTATGGACAGCGGTATTCCGTTGGTGTCATCAATGGGTGCCGGAGCAAAGTACGATGCCACCAAGGTGCGTATAACTGACGTTTCGAAGTCGTTCAATTGCCCGTTGGCGTACATTGTCCGTAAGCGTCTCCGCTACATGGGAATACGAAAGGGATTCAAGGTCGTGTTTTCAGAGGAACTCCCTGACAAGGACTCGATTGTGCCATGCGAAGACCGTAACAAGAAGTCTCAGGTCGGCACTATCTCCTATATTCCTGCAGTCTTCGGATGCGTATGTGCCCAGGCTGCAATCCAACATCTCATGGAGATGAAATCGACAGATGTCATTTCGAGCGTAGTCGAGAAATCTATTCAATAAAATTATTATCTTTGCACGTTCAAATAAACCGTTATGGCAGATAATTCACTTTTGGAGAAGGTCTTGGGCCTTCAGGAGAAATATGAGGCACTTCAGGCTCAGCTGGCTGACCCTGAAGTAATAGGTGATATGAAGAAATTCGTACAGCTTAACAAGGAGTACAAGGAACTTACTCCTATCATCGAGGCTGGTAACGAGTTCAAGAGGATCATGGAGAACTATGAGATGGCAAAGGATATCCTTGCCACAGAGAAGGATGAGGATCTTCGTGAAATGGCAAAGGAAGAGATCGCGGAGATTGAGCCTACTCTTCCTGAATGGGAGGAGAAGATCAAACTGCTCCTTATCCCTGCTGACCCTCAGGATAGCAAGAATGCAATCCTTGAGATCCGTGGTGGATCAGGTGGAGATGAGGCTGCCATCTTCGCAGGTGACCTTTTCCGTATGTATTCCAAGTTCATCGAGACACGTGGCTGGAGAATGGAGGTTACCACCCAGGCTGAGGGTGCTGCCGGCGGATTCAAGGAAATTGTCTGCAAGGTGTCAGGTGACGGTGTATATGGCGTGTTGAAGTATGAGTCAGGAGTTCACCGCGTTCAGCGTGTGCCTCAGACAGAGACTCAGGGCCGTGTCCACACTTCTGCGGCTTCAGTTGCAGTGCTTCCAGAAGCAGATGAGTTTGATATTGAACTTAATATGAACGATATCCGCAAGGATACCTTCTGTTCGTCAGGTCCGGGAGGACAGTCTGTGAATACTACATATTCGGCAATCCGTCTTACCCACATCCCTACAGGTCTCGTGGTGCAGTGCCAGGATGAGAAATCGCAGCTCAAGAACTATGACAAGGCACTCGCCGAGCTTCGTACACGTCTCTACAATATGGAGTACGAGAAGTATCTTGCAGAAATCTCCGCAAAACGTAAGACAATGGTTGCAGGTGGAGACCGTTCGGCAAAGATCCGTACTTACAATTATCCTCAGTCACGTGTGACCGATCATCGTATCAACTACACGATGTACAACCTTCCGGTATTTATGGATGGAGCGATTCAGGATGTAATCGACCAGCTTCAGATTGCCGAGAACGCCGAGCGTCTCAAGGCAGCGGAATAATTTACTCGTCGATAACTTCCATCAGAGGTCGCTCGTCCATGAAGTAGGCGAGAATCCTGTCGGTATAGGTCTTGGTTACCGGCAGAGGCGGGATTTCCTCACAGGCGAGATCCAGATAATATGTGTCACCTTCCTTTCGGAGGGTGGCTACTTTTTTTATGTTCACGATGTATTTTCTGTTGCACCTTACCAGACCGCTTCCCTTGAAACTGTCTTCGACAGTCTTGAGACGGCATCTGAGCATATACTGCTTCAATTCACCCTTGCTGTCTGTGTACCATACCTTTATATAGTTGTCGTCAGACTCGATATAAAGCAGATTGTCTGGACTTACGGACAGTTTGAGACTGCCGCTGTTGTCAAACAGTGTTATTCTCTGAGTCGGTGCACTTGGCTTGGGAGCCTCGTCCGTCACTACGTTTTCGTAGTTCATCAGTCTGATCGTGTTGTTCTTGTCAATGATGGCAAAGTACATTCCGGATATCAGATATGGAACACCCAGAGAGATGGTACCGTACAGAAGCGAATGCCCGAATATTTCCAACCAGCTGTTTCCGGTTGTGCCTACAAGGTTGATTGTTGCCCATGAATACATTGCACAGATGATTGCTATCTCTGCAATGCACCATAATATATATACCCAGAAAGGCATCTCAAACAGTCGTTTGCTCATGTACATGATGCGTCTGCTGCACGAAAGGAATACAATGGCTGTACATCCGTATGCTACTGTCCTCTCGAAAAGCACTGAGGTGCCGAGCTCAAACCATGCGGTCTCTGAAAATGGTATATATATCAAAAGGAATACAAGGGCAAACAGGACAGAAAATGTCACTGTGCCGATAAGCTGGTATTTGCCCAGCAGGTATCCCGGTATTTTGTTGATAAGAAATTTCATCGGTAGTCAGTTATTTCTTTCTGCGGCTTTTCCTTATGCCTCTCACTGCCTGAACAGTCATTTCGTCCACCATCGATTTCCTGGCTGATATGAAGTCAAGGAATGCCGCAGCCAAAGGGAAAAGTGTGGAGATGGAGAACGACATGTCGTTCCAATATCTTATGCAGTCTGTGATGAGCCATGCCTGGAATCCGATTGACAGCAGACCTGCAATCACACATACTCTTGCCTGAAGGAAGAAGGCTTTGTAGGTGGAAACCGCAGCGATGTGGGATGTCAGGAGCATGATCAGCAGTACGAGAAAAGGCATTTTCTCATAATAACGAATGATTTCTTCTGTCCCGTCAGGACCTGCGATGGTCGCGAACCTGCTGAAGAACATCGCTGCAATCAGAGCTGTTGCAATTCCTAGATATAGTGTCTGTATTCTTTGCCACATAGTCTGTATACTTGTTAAACGGCTTGCAAAAATAGGAAATATGGCAGGAAAAAACTATATTTGAACGATTATTGTAAAAACTTGAGTGCAACAATTAATATAATCAATCAATATGAGAATCGCAGAATCAGAGCTTATAATCAATGGTGACGGCTCAGTGTTTCACCTCCATCTTCGCCCGGAGGAACTTGCAGATAATGTCATTCTTGTGGGTGATCCCGGCAGAGTGGACATGATTGCAGAGTATTTTGAAGAAAAGGAGTTCAGACATGCTTCACGTGAATTCGTCTCTGTGACAGGAAAGTACAAGGGTGTCAGAATGACGGCGCTTTCAACCGGTATCGGTACTGATAATATCGACATTGTGATGAATGAACTTGATGCATTGGCAAACATTGATTTTGGAACCCGTGAAGTCAAGCCTGTGCACCGCACTCTCAATATTCTTCGTATCGGAACTTCCGGTGCGATCCAGCCTGAGATCCCGCTCGGAGGATTTGTGTTCTCTCATATTTCCGTGGGCTGTGACGGCCTTATGAACTGGTATGCCGACAGGGATAAGATTGCCATGGCTGATATTGAGGAAGCATTCAAGGCGCATGTCGGATGGGACAGACATCTTCCTGATCCTTACTTCGTACGCGCAGGCGAGAAGATGATAGAGAAGTTCAAGGATTGTACATATAAGGGAATGACAATCGCTGCATGCGGCTTCTACGGTCCTCAGGGTCGTGTACTCCGTATGCCTCTTGCCATGCCTGATATGGTGGAAAAATTCGAGAGTTTCCGCTTTGGTGACGAGAAGGTTACCAACTTTGAGATGGAAGGCTCCGCAATCGCTGGTATTGCAGCACATCTTGGCCACAATGCCGGTACAGTATGCTGTATCATAGCACATCGTCACCATAAGGCCTCAAATCCCGACTATAAGGCTCAGGTGCGGAAACTGATCGAACTTTCTCTAGATAAACTTGCAGAATAATTTCCAAACCGGCAACCTATGAGAGTAAAACGCAGTGCCTTCTGGTATTATATGCTGACGATAGCTGTTGTGCTGTTGGCGGTAGTAATATGTCTCAGAGTATTTGAACTTGATGTCTTTCAGCCCGATGGGGCTGTCGGAGAACTCATTCCGTTTATTGTTTCAGTAATTTCGTTGCTGATCGCTTTCCTTGCGTTCAGTATAAGCGTCAAGACGTATACTTCCATTGATTCTGTAAATTCTATGACGATGATGGATGGTAATGTCATGGAGAATGAGAATTACAAGACCAACATTGTTCTGCTTTTGAGGGAATTCGAAGAACCGGTTTCGGATGATTCAGCGGCTAAGAGATTCAGGCTTTTCGCGAAGGATGAGAAAGAGTCAATGAAATCTGTGAAACGTTACATGAGCAGGGTTCAAAGTCTTGTCGAAGGGGATTTTACATCAGGAGTCAGATTTGCGGATAATATTCAGAAACTGATGGATTACATAATAGTCCTTCCATATTTCATCAATTCTGCTGATGAGGAAATCAGAACATTTGCTCAAGAAGGTGCAAGACAACTGAACGCAAGACTTAAGGCTGAGGTGGAGTCATATGCAAATCTGAGCGAGGGATCTACTGTCCTTCTACAGGAAAATGTGCGTTTGCTTGATGAGATATTGAAGCTGCAGACTAAGCGTACTGATGGTGAGAAAATAGATAAGGTACGCATAACAGGAGTGCGTGGATCCATGATGCGAAATCCTGTATCAAGGACTCTGTATCATGATTATGCGGGAATATATTACTATAATATGGCTCTGGAAATCATGGCGGAATCACTTGGTAGTACACGTAAAGATATGTTTACAGTTGCCATGATAGGTCTGGCAAGTACTCCAGGCAAACTTTCTGATGTGGCCAAGCATAAAGCCCTCCTGTATATTGATCTGGCGCTTGCGGAGTTTGATAGAGCTCTCGGTGTTATCGGAGATGATCTTATGTGGCGGTCGATGATATATTACAACATCGCCAGGGCGTCTTTCTATAAAATGGCGGTCAGTGGGGTGACTGTTCCTGACTGGGAACGTTATATCGATGAGGCAATCAGGTTCAGGACAGATTTGAACTATATTATTGCTGACGCAGTGAACTCTGATACATACCTTGTGCGTGCATTCAAGGACGAGGAGACTCTTGCCAGAATGACAAAGTTCCTCTTCAGAATAGCATTGGATAATACAGCAGCGGGAGACCCTGCCGTCAAGGCAGAGTGGGAGAAACTCGTCAAAGACAATCAGAAATCAATAGATGCTGACGCATATCAGATGCTCAATCATCCTTATGAGGATATAACGAAATATTTAGTTATATAGTTCCTTTCGCGACTGGGGGCCGAAACCTTTCCATACATCGGGGTCTGAAATCCAGGCCTCGATGATTCTTTTCTTACCCTGCATCACGTTGTTTTCCAGAAACTTCACCTGCAGGTCAAATGTGGTATCCATCGATCCTGCAATTTCATGCCCGTAATCCACGAAATGATACATGTTGTAGTTGCAGTCATACTTGGCAAATCTCTCCACAAGTTTTCCGCCGCCGAAGAAACCGAGGTTGAAGACTGCTATCTGCTTGTATGGAACGAGCTCGTCAATTGTTCCATGAAGCATAAGTGTCGGAGATGGCAACTCCTTTTTGAAATCCACCTTGCCTTCTCTGGAAAGGATTGCTCCTGAGAAGGACATGACACCGGCGTAGTTGAACCCATCAGGGAGTGCGGCTGCCCAGGATGTTCCGTTGCATATCTCATATTCAGCCTGCATTACACTTATTGCCCCGGCAGATGAACCGCTTATGACTATGTTCGAAGGATCGACTCCGAGTTGCGCTGCGTTGTCAATGATGAATGTTGTTGCACTGAAGAGATCTTCTACGGCCATGTGGATTGCCTTGTCCAGTACATTCACCTGAGCTACTCCTACTTTGTTTGAGCCTTTCAGCCCCAGACGGTAATCGATTGAAATTACTCCATAGCCGTTTTCTGTGAGCATACGGAACCATTTTCCGTAGCTGGCGTCATCTCTGGTGCCGCGTATGAAGCCTCCGCCGAACATGAAGAGGATTGTCGGCTTCTCTTTGCCGTTTACATATCTTTCGCTGCCCTCATCCGGATTATATATGTCCAGATACAGGTCGCATGTATCCCTGCTGACATACAGATATGTGCCGTCAGGTTCAGGAAGTGAATTGTCGGTATCTTTCGCGTATGCGGTAAAAGTCACAAGTGCTGCTGTTGCAAGAAGTAGTCTTTTGATCATGATGTCAGTCGTTTTGAGATGATATGAGTTTTTCATCAGGTATAAGCCTTTTGATGGCTTTCATATGTCCGAAGAAGCGGAATGCTATTACACGTACCACGGTGTAAAGAGGGATAGCGATAATCATTGCAAGCGGACCGCCTGCGTGTCCTACTACAAGCAGGACTATGAAAATCTCCAATGGTTTTGCCTTTATGCTGGTCGAGTAGATCAGCGGCTGGTAGAGGAAATTGTCCACCAGTTGCGTGAAGCAGAATATCGCTATCAGTATTGCTGCGAACGCCCAGAAATTCACGTCAAGTCCGAGTGGTATGGCACTGGTATATTTCAGCGTCATTCCCAGGACTGTACCGATGGCGCCTCCGAGCAGAGGACCGATATAAGGAATGATATTGAAGATACCGGTAAGGAATGCTATTCCGATTGCTGCATTGAATCCCAGTCTGGCAATGAACAGCAATCCGAGGAAATTGATGAGTGCTACTCCTATGACTTCTACGGTGACTCCGATGAAGTATCTTGATAGTAGATGACCGATGTCGTTTATCGCTTTTTCTGTGGTCTCTTCATACTTGTCAGGGACCATTGCGCAGATTATCTGGGTGAACAGACCGTCATCCTTGATGAAGAAGAATCCGATGAATACTACGGAAAAAAGTCCCACTCCAAGACTTGTGACCAGTGATGCTGCCGATCCGAGCCATGTCGAGAAGGTGCCGACGTCGAAAATATTCTTGAGCTCGGAGAGAACGGCAACTTCTATCCTGAAGTCATTCCCGAGTTTAGGAAATGTCTCTGTCAGAAAAGCATTGATGTCAGCGAGAGGAACTGAAATGCCCTTGAGCGATGTTCCGATCTCCGCTATCGATATATTCCTTATTATGCCGGCAGCGATAGGGACAGTAAGGTATGCGAATGTGATGATGAGCGACAGCACAGTCAGCAGAGCAATGACAGCCAGTATCCAGTCTGGAGCCTTTTTCCCTTTGATGTTCAGTTTCCTGAGAAGTTCCATGACCGGTTTGGCTATCAGAGATACGACTACTGCTATAAGAATGTAGGCTAGTATGCTTCTGAAATACCAGCAGATTGTCCCAATCAGAGCTGCTCCTGCTGCAAAAAGGATGTATTTTGCAAGTTTATCAGTATATCTGACCTGTTGTTCCATATAATGTCAGTTAAATTTTATTTATTTTTTGCATTGTGCTATAAGTTGGCACAATGGGGATATATCTTTGCATCAACAAAATGAAAATACTATGAATACAAATGACACTTTATCACGTCTCAGCGCAATGTTCGCTACTGAAGATTCATTCATGGCAATGGTAGATCTCGTCGATGATCTTGGCCTTGAACTGAAGAGCATCCTTACAGCCTAGGCCCACTCGATCAGGGTGTTTTCCTTGTCCTTTGCCAGACTTACCCTTATCTTGCGGTGAGGACTGCTCTTGCCTCCGGACATCATCCTTTCCGTGATGATGTGCTCGGATACAGGGTTTTCTATATAGCGTTGGATTGCCCTCTTGAGCGGACGTGCGCCATAACTCGGATCATAACCTTCTCCTGCAACAAATCTTTTGGCTGCTGCTGTGATATGCAGGTCATATCCTGCTTCCTGGACACGTTTCTTCAGACCCTTGATCTCAATGTCAATGATCTTTTCTATATCCTCCTTGGTCAGAGGATTGAAGAATACCTGATCATCCACGCGGTTGATGAACTCTGGCGGGAATGCCTTCTTTACGGCCTTTTCCAGAATGGATTTCCTGCTGTTGCTCACATTTCTTCCGGCGGTGTTGAAGCCTAATCCGCTGCCATATTCATCAAGTTCGCGGCTTCCTACGTTGGAAGTCATGATGACGATTGTATTTCTGAAACTTACTGTTCTTCCGTTGCTGTCTGTCAGGCGTCCCTCGTCCATGACCTGAAGCAGCAGGTTGAATACATCAGGGTGAGCCTTTTCAATCTCGTCGAGAAGCACTACGCAATATGGTTTGCGTCGTACTCTTTCGCTGAGCTGTCCGCCTTCCTCGAATCCCACATATCCCGGAGGAGCTCCGATGAGCCTTGACACGTTGAACTTCTCCATATATTCGCTCATGTCGAGTCTGATCATGTTTTCTTCAGAATCAAAGAGGTATTCGGCAAGCGACTTTGCAAGCTGTGTCTTTCCTACTCCTGTCGGGCCGAAGAAAATAAATGTTCCTATCGGTTTGCCTGGGTCCTTGATTCCTGCCCTGTTGCGCTGGATCGCGCGTACAACCTTATCTATTGCGTCATCCTGACCGATGATTCTGCTCTGCAGCTTCTGTTTCATCTTCATGAGTTTAACTCCCTCGCTTTCAGCTACATTGCCGGAAGGGATCCCTGTCATCTTTGAAATCACTGCAGCTACATCCTCGGCTGTCACCTGACCTGTTCTGTCCGGGTTCTTCAGTCTGACCATAGATCCGGCTTCATCCATCGCGTCGATTGCCTTGTCCGGCAGACATCTGTCGGTGATATATCTGTCCGACATTCTTACACACGCCTCAATTGCCTCGTCCGTGTATATTACATTGTGGTGCTTTTCATAGTTGGTTTTCAGTCTGTCGAGGATGGATATCGATTGCGGGATATCAGTATGCTCCACGACAATCTTCTGGAATCTTCTGTCCAATGCTCCGTCCTTTTCGACAATCTTTCTGAATTCATCCAGAGTTGTCGCTCCGATACACTGGATGTCTCCTCGTGCCAGTGCCGGCTTCAACATATTGGCTGCGTCCAGACTTCCCGAAGCCCCTCCGGCTCCTACGATAGTATGGAATTCATCGATGAACAGAATGACATCAGGACTTGAGGCCACTTCATTGATGATGGTCTTGAGTCTCTTCTCGAAGTCTCCGCGATATTTTGTTCCGGCTACGATCGAGCCTAAGTCCAAAGATATCAGACGTTTGTCTGCAAGTGCCGGTGGAATGTCTCCGGTTACAATCTTGATGGCAATACCCTCCACGATCGCTGATTTTCCGACTCCCGGATCACCGACAAGCATAGGGTTGTTCTTTCTTCTTCTGCCGAGAATCTGGATGACACGCTGGATCTCGTCCTCCCTGCCTACAAGTGGATCGAGCTTGCCTTCACGGGCGGCTTTCGTAATGTCATAGCCGAACTCTTCAAGTGATGAAGCAGGGGCTTCGTTTTCAGTATCTTCGCTGACAGCTCTGATGTGCACTTGTGGAACTTCGTCACCAAGTTCATTGTTCTTGACAGGATTGTTGCGGTCTATTGAATTCCTGTCCAGCATGTCATTCTTGTCAAGGTATCTGTAGACGTGGCCGTAATCAGTTCCAAGGTCATGCAGATATGCGCTTCCGTATGAATTTCCTTCCCTGCATAATGCCAGCAGAAGGTGTTGTGCGGATGCCTGGGCACTACGCACTCTCGTCGCCTCCAGAATAGTGAAGTTCAGCGTGTTCTGCGCACCTCTGGAGAATGTTACGTTGTCAATTTCAGAATAGGGGATGTGTTCGTTCGTAAATATCCTTCCGTCAATGAATTCCTTCATCTCATCAAGGTTGATTCCAAGTCCCCTGAGAGCATCGGCCCCGGTGTTTTCCTTGTGACGCAGTATGCCGAGGTAAAGGTGGTCCGGAGCTATGCCGTAACACCCTGTCCTCATGGCCTCTTCGCGCGAGAAATTGATGATCGAATTAAGTTCGTCTGATATGCTGATTTCCATATTGTCGGGAAAATGTTGGCGTTAGTATTTAAAATCGTTTTCGATTGCACAAAATTACTAAATTTTTCGTAACTTTGCCAAGATGTATAATCAAGAACAATAAGTTAATTCATATATGGAAAATGAAGTAAAGACAGGTAGGATCGAGCAGGTGAATATTGATGAGCAGATGAGGAGTGCCTATATTGACTACTCCATGTCTGTGATCGTTTCCCGTGCTCTTCCTGATGTGCGTGACGGTTTCAAGCCGGTACATAGAAGAGTGCTGTTCGGAATGGACGGACTCGGCCTCAGGCATACAAGCCAGACCAAGAAGTCTGCCCGTATCGTCGGTGAGGTTCTCGGTAAGTACCATCCGCATGGTGACTCCAGCGTTTATGACGCAATGGCCAGAATGGCTCAGGACTGGAGCTTGAGGTATCCGCTTGTATTCGGTCAGGGAAACTTCGGTTCGATGGACGGTGACCCGGTGGCTGCAATGCGATATACCGAGGCAAAGCTTTCAAAACTTTCTGACGAGGTTCTTGCAGACCTTGAGAAGGATACAGTAGATTTTCAGAACAACTTCGATGACTCTCTTCAAGAGCCTACAGTACTTCCTACAAAGGTGCCTCTATTGCTCCTTAACGGATCGTCGGGTATCGCTGTCGGTATGGCTACAAACATGGCTCCGCACAACCTTACCGAGTGCTGTGACGCCATTTGTGCATATATTGACAATCCTGAAATCACTGTTGAGGAACTCATGCACTATGTGAAGGGTCCGGATTTCCCGACCGGTGGTATCATCCAGGGACGTCAGGGCATACGTGATGCATTCGAGACCGGACGTGGACGAATTGTCCTCCGCTCGAAGACAGAGATCGAAGTAAGTGATTCTGGCCGCGAAACCATCGTGGTGACTGAAATCCCATACATGGTGAACAAGCGCGAGATGATCGAAAAGATCGCTGAGCTTGTTGAGAATAAGAGGATTGACGGTATTTCGTACATCAATGACGAGACTACTATGAAGGGTGTCCGCATTGTGATCCGTCTGAAGAAGGACGCGAATGCGAACGTGGTGCTTAACACTCTCTTCAAGTACACTCCTCTCCAGTCAAGTTTCTCTGTAAACAACGTGGCTCTGGTGAATGGACGTCCTCGTACGCTCAATCTCAAGCAGCTTATCAAGTACTTCGTAAGGCATCGTCATGAGGTGATTCTCCGCAGAACCAAGTTCGATCTGGAAAAGGCTCAGAAGAGGGCTCATATCCTCGAGGGTCTGCTCAAGGCTCTTGACGTGATTGATGAAATCATCAGAATCATCCGTGCTTCCAAGTCGGTTGAGGATGCGAAGAACGAACTGATCGCTGCATTCTCATTCTCGGAGGCTCAGGCTTCAGCCATTGTTGAGATGAGGCTGCGTCAGCTTACCGGACTCGAAAGAGAGAAGCTCCAGAGCGAGTATGACGAACTTATGAAGTTCATCAAGTATTGTGAGGATGTGCTTGCTGATGTGAATCTCCAGATGGGTATCATCAAGGATGAGACCATGGAGATGAAGGAGAAGTACGGCGACGAAAGAAGAACTGAAATCGCACTCTCTGCTGAGGAATTCAACCCTGAGGACTTCTATGCTGATGAGGATATGGTGATTACCATTTCACATCTCGGATATATCAAGAGAACATCTCTTGCAGAATACCGTCTCCAGAACAGAGGTGGAGTAGGAATGAAGGGCAGTGCAACACGTGACGAAGACTTCATCGAGCATATTTATGTGGCTAACATGCACAGTACAATGCTCCTCTTCACCCAGAACGGTAAGTGCTACTGGCTGAAGGTTTACGAGATTCCGGAAGGTTCACGTGCTTCGAAGGGACGTGCTATCCAGAATGTCATCAATATCGAGGCTGATGACAAGATCAAGGCATATCTCAATGTCAAGAACCTCAAGGATGAGGAGTATATCAACAACAATTATATCGTTCTCGGTACAAAGAAGGGTATTATCAAGAAGACTTCTCTTGAGGCATACTCGCGTCCACGTACCAACGGTGTGATTGCGATCACAGTCCGTGATGGAGACGAACTCCTCGAGGCAGTGATGACAAACGGTCATAGCGAGATTCTCCTTGCAGGTCGCAAGGGACGCTGCTGCCGTTTTGACGAAACTGACGCAAGGGCATTGGGAAGAACGGCATCCGGTGTACGCGGCATAAATATTGATGAGGATGATGAGGTTGTAGGAATGATTACCTACGATCCGACAGCAGAAGATGCGGCAGCACATTCTATTCTCGTTGTCAGCGAACACGGATACGGCAAACGTACAGACTTTGACGAATACCGCAAGACCAACAGAGGTGGTAAGGGTGTGAAGACCCTCAATATCACTGAGAAGACCGGCTCTCTGGTTGCAATCAAGAACGTTACCGATGAGAATGACCTCATGATCATCAACCGTTCAGGACTTACAATCAGAATGGCAGTGTCAGGCATCAAGGTCGCAGGGCGTGCTACTCAGGGAGTAAAACTCATCAACATCAAGGATGAGGACGCCATTGCAGCAGTTTCTGTTGTGAACAAGACTGAGGAGGATACTCCGGAAGTAGCGGAGGGAACCTCTGAAACTGCACCTGAAGTTTCAAACGAATAATCAGTAATAACTAAATAACATCAGATCATGAAAAGAATTCTTATCGCATTGGTAATGCTTGCAACTGTTCAGGCTGCTTATGCACAGAAGAGTCCGGAAGCAGTGAGAAAGTCAGTTGACGCTGCCAAGGCTGCTGCTGAAAACCCTAAGAAGAATACTAAGGTCGCAACCTGGACAAAGCTTGCTTCTGTCTACATGGATGCATATGATGCTCCTGTCGGTAACCTTCTCATCAACACTCCTAAGATGCAGCTTGAGCAGTTCGGAATGTACAAGCAGCCTCTTGCTGTAGAGCAGGTGGAGATTGATGGCGCCTATTTCAGAAAGGAGATCCACGCTGACAAGGCTCTTTATTTTGACGGAAATGACGTGCTTAGAATCATCGAGGTTACCAAGCCGGTCTATGAGGATGCTCTTGCTGAGGCGCTTGCAGCTTATGTAAAGGCAGCAGAAGTTGATGTGAAGGGCTCCAAGATTGCAGACATCAAGGGCGGTATGTCTCTTATAGCTCAGAAGTACTATCTTGCAGGTATGGACCAGTACTCTCTTGGTGACAAGGCTAAGGCTGCAGGTCTTGTGGCTAAGGCTGCTGCCGCTACAGAGACAGCTCCTCTTTCTGCACCGGATACTCTTTATACATATTATGCAGGTCTCCTTTATCAGATGAGCGGCGACAATGCAAATGCAAAGACATACCTTGAGAAGTGTCTCGACATCAATTATTACGAGCACACCGGAAATGTATATCCAAATCTTGCTGATGCATACTTTGCACTCAACGAGGACGATAAGGCAGTCGAGACTCTCGAGGCTGGTTTCGTGAAGTTCCCTGAGAACGCAAGCATTCTCGTAGGACTCATCAACCACTATCTTGCCAAGGAAGGTGGAGAGGAGAAACTGCTCGCTCTTATCGGTAAGGCAAAGGCGACAATGCCGGACAATGCATCTATCTACAGCGTTGAGGGTGATGTCTACAAACGTCTCAAGGATTATGAGAAGGCAGAGGCTGCTTACAGAGAGGGTATCGCTATCGCTCCGAATGCACCGCATCCATATCTTTCATTGGGAGGATATTTCCTCGATCTCGGATCGGAGATCTTCACCAAGGCTCAGGAAACAATGGATGACAACGAGTATATGGCTCTCATGAAGGAGTACGAGGCTATGTATATCAAGAGCCTTGAGCCACTTGAGAAGGCTGTATCTCTCATGGCCGATGATTCAGTTCAGCCTAACAAGGCAGATATCGTAAATACTCTGAAGTCTGTTTACTTCAACTTGAGAAACATCGCTCCAGAGTATATGGATAAGTACAACTACTATAACGATTGGCTTAACAAGTAAGATTACTCGAAAGCATTTACAATCTTAGCGACTAAAGGGTGTCGGACAATGTCTTCGTTCTTGAAGAAGACGGTCTTGATGCCCTTTATGTTTTTCAGGAGTTCTATGCCTTTGAGCAGACCTGAATCCTTCTTGTTCGGAAGGTCAATCTGACTGGCATCTCCGGTAACGATGAATTTGGCGTCACATCCCATTCGGGTAAGGAACATCTTGAGCTGACCGAGGTTTGTGTTCTGTGCCTCGTCAAGAATCACGCATGCGCGGTCCAATGTGCGTCCACGCATATATGCCAATGGGGCAATCTGGATTGTCCCTTCTGTCATGAATTCCTGTAATCTCTTTGCCGGAATCATGTCTCCCAATGCATCATATAGAGGCTGGAGATATGGGTCAAGCTTGTCCTTCAGGTCACCGGGAAGGAAACCGAGTCGTTCTCCTGCTTCAACGGCAGGTCTTGTAAGGATGATTCTTTTGATTTCCCTATTCTTCAATGCTCTGACAGCCAGAGCAATAGCAATGTAGGTCTTTCCTGTTCCCGCAGGTCCGACAGCGAACAGAAGGTCGTTTTCGAAATACGATCTGACCATCTCCTCCTGAGTCCTGTTGCGGGCCTTTATAGGTTTTCCGTCGTTACCATGTACTATCACAGAATCCCCGCATAACTTGAATCTGTTATTGCCGGATTCGTTCTCGAAGAGGTCTTCCACATCGTAGGGATTGATACTGGTCTTGTGGTGCCGTCTGTCGATAAGCTGCTGAATCTTGGTCTTGAATTTCTCAATGTCTTCATCCTTTCCTTCCAGGAAGATTTCACATCCTCTTGCGGCTACCTTCAGTTCGGGAAAATAACTGCAAAGTGCTTCAATGTTCTTGTTGGCTGCACCATAGATTTCCACAGGATCTATGGCTTCCAGTCTTATTGTTTCCTTGCTCATCTATATGTTGTTTTTCTCTTTTATTCCTGTGATCTGACGCACTTTTTCATACGTGCTGATCATCTTGTCGTATTCCCAAGTTCCTTGCCATTCGTCCTTGGTGCCGATGAATTCATTTACCGGAATGACTGTGTACGAACTGCAATATCCACCGGGTCTAGAACACCACAGGTATACGAATTCAGGGGCAAGTAACTTTACTTTGCCATTGTGATGTCTGACAATATTCAGTATTGTCATCAGTCCGATCTGAGTATTGGCTGCACTCATGTTTGAGACGGCGTTGCCAAGCGAATATATGACAGGACATCCGTCGATTGTTTCGTAGTCCTGTACTACATGTGGGTGGCTGCCTACGATGGCGTCAGCGCCGCATCTGCATAGCCATTCGGCTGTATTTCTCTGATTTTCAGAATGTTTCAGGGAGTATTCTTCTCCCCAGTGAGGAAGTACGAGGGTCAGGTCAGACTTATCTGACGCTTTAAGGGCTTCTTCAATATTTCTGCAGTCAGACATGTAATTTACCTTCGGCCAATGGGCTCCCGCTCCCAGATTGGTGCCATAGGTGAAGTTCAGTATGGCGATTTCAGTTCCGTTGCAGTTCAGGAGCAGCGGATGATTGCGTCTTCTTTCGGTTTCATCTCCTGCCAATCCGGTGAATCTGATGTTGTGACTTTTCTCAAGTGTCCGGTAAAACTCCAGTGTCTTTTCTGCACCTTGGCTGCCCTTGTCAAAGATATGATTGTTCGCTGCCAGAAATACGTCGAAGCCGCAGTCTGCCAGATATGCAGCATAACTCTCCGGGGCACTGAAACAAGGGTAACCGCTGTATGGCTCACCGGCAAGCGTATATTCCATGTTTGCAATTGCTATGTCGGCGTTCCTTATGTCATCTGCGATAAATTGGAAATAGGAACTGAATTCATGGGAACCGTCCTTTGTCGTGGCAGCAGCTATCTGTGCCTCGTGCATCATCATGTCTCCCATTATGCAGATTCTGATGGTGTCGGCAGCCGGCCTGTCAATAACTTTGAAGTTGGGTAAGATGTGCCTGATTGTCTGTCCGCAGGTGTTCTGTAACCCTATGAACAGCATGAGTGCAGTGACGCATGAATGCAATATGTATCTTACTCTTGTCAAAAATGTGTTTTTATCAGCTTTGTGTATTGCAAATATATCATTTTTATTTTGTCTCGGACTATTAATTCGTTAAATTTGCACGAATGTGCAATATTGGACAGATAGTATGAAACAGTATTTTTACATATGTGTTCTAGCTCTTGTCATGATGTCTGTGACAGGGTGTGATTTTTTCAGGAAGGTGGCAGGCCGTCCTACCAGTGATGTCATTGAGGCAAAGAGGGCTGAAATCATGCTCAGAAAAGAGCAGGCCCGCAGGGATTCCATTGCCTACGCTGATTCGGTCGCCGCTGTAAGACGTGCGCAGAAGGATTCGGCTGAGGCTTATGCTTTTCTGAACAATGAGGGTGTGCTGACATTTACGCCAGCCCGTCTGGGAGGTGTTTCCGGATCAGCATTGCAGCACAAGTTCTATGTCGTTGTGGGCTCATTCCGACAGACCGCAAATGCAGAATACATGCGTAAGAATATTTCAGAAGTTGCAGAAAGCAATCCGGAATTGATACGTTTCAGAAATGGTATGGTTGTAGTGGCAGCCTGCCCTTCTGATAGTGTACAGGAAGTGGTGAAGGGATATAAACGTGTGAAGACACATCCGGCTTGTCCTGCTGACGCTTGGATATTGAAGAATGAATGATGAAGAAGTTTCTGGTCATATCGGCAGCCATGCTGCTTTTCTCGTTCGCGGCTGATGCCCAGTTCCGCGACGGGTCGGCTTATGCAGACCTGTATGACAGTGAGAATGTCGCTTCCATGAAGGAACATGTCAGGTATCTTTCATCATCCATGATGGAGGGGCGTGCTGCAGGGTCGGAAGGTGAAGTTCTTGCCGCTGACTATGTTGCTGAACAGTTCAAGAGATATGGTGTCGATCTTCTGTCCCCCAAGGGAGGAGATGTCTTTGGGGTGAGGAGAGAAAACGGCGACACGCTCACTTCCCGTAATGTCATGGGATATGTGCAGGGCTATGACAAGGAACTCAGGGACCATTTCATCGTAGTCGGTGCGAGATTGGACAATCTCGGAACCATGATGATGTCAGTAAATGGTGAGCCTCAGCAGAAGATTTTCTATGGAGCGAATGGAAATGCTTCAGGTCTGGCTGTGATGTTGGAACTTGCCCGTATGGTTCAGATGAATTCCATCCTCTTCCGCCGCTCGGTGCTTTTTGTGGCATTCGGTGCTTCCAATGAGACATTCGCAGGGTCATGGTATTTTGCGGAAAGAGCATTTGCCGGAATTGATCAGGTCGATGCGATGATAAATCTTGATATGCTGGGAACAGGCTACAAGGGCTTTTATGCATATACTTCTTCCAACGCAGACATGAATTCAATCCTGCGTACGCTCACAGGCGAACTTCAGCCTATCCTTCCTGAAATTACCGCTTCCGAGCCATATCCGTCTGACCATAGGACTTTTTATGCAAAAGATATCCCGTCTGTAATGTTTTCGACAGGACGCTATCCGGAGCACAATACAGAGAAAGATATTGAGGCCATCATCAGTTACGATATGATGGAAAGAGAGTTGGAGTACATATATAACTTCACTCTTGCTCTTGCAAATCATAACGGGGCAATCTCTTTCAGACCTGAAAATGAGGCTGACCCGAAAGTGAAGGGAACTTCAACAGACGGTGTCGTCTCTTATTATGATTGCGACCAGCGTCCGGTTTTCCTGAATAGCGCGGATCCGCGTCAGTTCCTTGAAAAGTGGGTGTATCAGTACCTCAGGTATCCTCAGGAGGCTGTCAGAAATGGAATTCAGGGACGAGTGATGGTAGAGTTCGTAATCAATAAGGACGGTAAGGTCTCTGACGCAAAGGTGGTCAAGAGTGTGGCGCCTGAACTTGATGAGGAGGCGTTGAGGGTCGTGATGGCTTCGCCTAAATGGAAGCCAGGCAAGGTAAAGGGTGAAAAAGTGCGTGTTTCCATGAGTATCCCCGTAGAGTTCCGTCTGGAAAGAAAAAGCTCGAAACCGAGCTTCGGTATCAAGAAATAATAAATGTTGATAATATATGGATTACAATTTTAAGGACATCGAGAGGAAATGGCAGGCATATTGGGCTGCCAACCATACTTTCAAGGCAGAGATAGACAACACCAAGCCAAAGTATTATGTGCTTGACATGTTCCCATATCCGTCGGGAGCTGGACTGCATGTAGGCCATCCGCTTGGATATATCGCAAGTGATATCTTCAGCCGCTACAAACGCCTGTGCGGCTTCAATGTGCTTCATCCGATGGGATATGACGCATTCGGTCTTCCTGCCGAGCAGTATGCTATCCAGACAGGCCAGCATCCGGCAGTCACTACTGAGAAGAACATTGCCCGCTACCGTGAGCAGATGGACAGGATCGGCTTCTCTTACGACTGGTCTCGCGAGGTCCGTACATGTGATCCTGAATATTATAAGTGGACTCAGTGGGCCTTCATCCAGATGTTTGAGAGCTGGTATGACAATGTGCAGCAGAAGGCGCGTCCGATTGCAGAACTTGAGAAGGCTTTTGCTGATGGCGGAAGCTCTGCCGTTGATGCAGCATGCGGTGATGTGAAGCCTTTCACTGCACAGGAGTGGAACGCATTCTCTGAAAAGGAGAAGTCAGATGTGCTCATGCAGTACAGAATCGCATATCAGGGAGAGACTGCGGTGAACTGGTGTCCTGCTTTGGGTACGGTACTCGCCAATGACGAGGTCAAGGAAGGATATTCTGTCCGTGGAGGTCATCCCGTCGAGCAGAAGAAGATGACACAGTGGCAGCTCAGGGTGTCTGCATATGCCGGTCGCCTTCTTGAGGACCTTGAGGACCTCGATTGGACTGATTCACTCAAGGATATGCAGCGTAACTGGATCGGTCGCAGCCAGGGAGCAGAGATGGTGTTCAAGGTAAGCAACGGTGAGCAGGAGTATGATATGACTATCTTCACTACTCGTGCTGACACAGTGTTTGGCGTGACATTCATGGTGCTTGCTCCTGAAAGCGAGTGGGTTGAGACACTTACTACTGCAGAGCAGAAGGTTGCTGTAGAGGAATATCTCCTTCAGGCCAAGAAAAAGACTGAGCGTGAGAGAATGACCGAGACAAGAAAGGTTACAGGTGTATTCTCCGGATCGTATGCTGTCAATCCTCTTACCGGTAGCAAGGTGCCGGTTTGGATCGGTGAATATGTACTTGCAGGTTATGGTACAGGTGCCATCATGGCGGTTCCTGCTCATGACAGCCGTGACTATGCTTTTGCAAAGACATTCAATCTCCCTGTAATTCCTCTTATCGAGGGATGTGATGTAAGCGAGTCAAGTTTTGATGCAAAGGAAGGAATCATGTGCAATTCCGGTTTCCTTAATGGAATGGATGTGAAGGAAGCCATCCCTGCTGCAATCGATTATGTCGAGAAGCATGGTATCGGTCGCAGAAAGGTCAATTACCGTCTTCGTGACGCTATCTTCTCGCGTCAGAGATATTGGGGAGAGCCATTCCCTATGTATTTCAAGGACGGTATAGCGACTGCAATGCCTCTGGAAAATCTTCCTCTTCAGTTGCCTGAGGTGGACAAATATCTTCCAACAGAGTCAGGTGAGCCACCTCTCGGACGAGCAGCAGAGTGGACATATAAGGGATATCCTGTCGAACTCAGCACAATGCCTGGTTTTGCGGGCAGCAGTGCCTACTATCTCCGTTATATGGATCCTCACAATTCCGAGGCTCTTGTAGGTCAGGAGGCAGATGAGTACTGGCGTGATGTAGACCTCTATATCGGTGGTACCGAGCATGCTACAGGACATCTTATCTACTCGCGTTTCTGGAACAAGTTCCTCTTCGACCTTGGATATGTATGTGAGAAGGAGCCGTTCAGAAAGCTCATCAATCAGGGAATGATCCAGGGACGCTCGAATTTCGTATACCGTATCATCAATACCAATACATTCGTATCTCTCGGACTTAAGGATCAGTATGAGACTACGGAGATTCATGTCGATGTGAATATCGTACACAACGACCGTCTTGATATGGAGGCGTTCAGAGCGTGGATGCCGGACTTTGCAAATGCAGAGTTTATCCTTGAAGATGGCGAGTATATCTGCGGTTGGGCTGTTGAGAAGATGTCAAAGTCAATGTTCAACGTAGTCAATCCAGATATGATCTGCGATACATACGGTGCTGATACATTGAGACTTTATGAGATGTTCCTCGGACCTCTCGAGCAGTCGAAGCCATGGGATACCAAGGGCATTGACGGAGTAAACAGATTCCTTAAGAAGGTGTGGAGACTGTTCTATGACAGAGACGGTTTCATCGTGACGGATGAAAAGGCTACCCCTGATGAACTCAAGGCGCTTCACAAGCTTATCGGTAAGGTACGTGCTGACATCGAGGCATTCTCATTCAATACGGCTGTGAGTGCTTTCATGATTGCAGTGAACGAACTTACAGATCTCAAGTGTACGAAACGTGAGATCCTGGAGCAGCTGACTGTTCTTCTTTCTCCATTTGCACCTCATATCGCTGAGGAACTTTGGGAGGCGCTCGGACACAAGGAGAGCATCACATATGCATCCTTCCCTGAATATATCGAGGCTTATACCATAGAGAACAACTGCACTTATGCAGTCTCTTTCAATGGAAAGACCCGTTTTACAGTTGAACTTCCGGTGGATATGTCGCGTGAGGATGTTGATGCGCACGTGCGTGGTCTTGAACAGACTGCAAAATATGTCGCTGACGGTAACATCGTCAAGGTGATCGTTGTTCCAGGCAAGATCGTAAATATTGTAGTTAAATAATTTTATCAACTTAAACCTATGAAGAACAGCAAGTTCCTGATGACGCTTTGGGATTATTTCCTGATGACTGTCGGTTCTTTGATCTTCTGCATGGCATGGACCTCGATCATCATACCTACCGGTCTGACCAGTGGTGGACTGACAGGATTATGTACTATAATCGAGTATGCTACAGGTGGAGCCATCCCTATGGGATTGCCATACTGGATCATAAATATCGGACTCCTTGCTTTGGGATTCCTTACGATCGGAAGAGCATTTGGTGTGAAGACCATCTATGTCATTGTACTTACATCAGTTCTGTTCAATGTGCTGCCGATGTTTCCTTCATTGGAATGCCATGACTTTGAAAATGACAAACTGATAGGAGCTCTGCTTGGAGCAGCCTTGGAGTCTGTCGGCCTGGGACTTGTGCTTCTTCGTGGAGGTAGTTCAGGCGGTACTGACATCATTGCAATGATGATAAACAAGTATTGGCCTGTATCGCCCGGAAGGGTATATCTGCTTACCGACATCTTTATCATTGCATCATTGTTCCTGCTCCCGGACAAGGGATTGATAGATGTGGTCTATGCTTATGTGATCATGCTTGGCTTCTCGTTCGGCATAGACTTCGTTCTCCTGGGCAACAAGTCCTCGGTGCAGATTCTGGTCTTCTCATCGAAGTACAAGGAAATTGCCGATCATGTGATATATAATGTACATAGGGGAGTGACGGCTCTGCAGTCTGTAGGATGGTATTCACAGAAGGAGAGCAAGGTGCTGCTTATTGTTTCCCGCAAACAGCAGATGAATGAGGTCATCAAGGAAATCAAGTCAATAGACCCCAATGCATTTGTTTCTGTTTCAACAGCAATGAGTGTATATGGAGAGGGTTTTGAAGAAATCAAGACAGGTCTGAAACTCAAGAAAAATGATAATAACGGAGTGTCATGAGTAAGAAACTATTAAATGAAAGCTGGTTTTCAGTAGCGAAAGCATATCTCCTGATTACATTCGGAGTTACGCTGTATGCGTTGGGTTGGGCGATGTTCCTCACTCCAAACAGCATGATCGGTGGTGGTGTCACAGGATTCTCTGCGATACTTGAGTATGCTTTCGGCCTTCCGATATCCATAACCTATTTCATATTGAATATCCTTCTTCTTGTAATAGGAACCAAGATTCTTGGTACCGGATTCGGATTCAAGACAATATATGCCATCATTATGACCTCTGTAATGCTGGCTGTGACAAAGGATCATATCCCTACAGACTTCATCGCCGAGTTCTCTCAGGACAGCAAGATCGTATGTACCGTCTTGGGAGGTATCATGGCAGGAGTGGGTATCGGATTGTCTATGTCTCAGGGAGGTAGTACCGGTGGTACGGATATCATTGCCTTGATATGGTGCAAGTACAAACCTGCCTCTCCTGGTAAGGTCATACTTATAATCGATATCATCATCATTCTGTCATCTCTGCTTTTCCCTTCGTACACCGCCCAGGGAGAGTTGATGGCATATCCTGAAAAAGTTGCCATTGTGGTATATGGTCTTATTCAGGTGACAGTATGCGGATATGCGATTGACCTTTATATCTCCGGCTCGAAACAGTCAGTACAGGCATTCATCTTCACCAAGAAAGTCAACGAAATGGCTGATGCAATTGCATTCGATATGAAGAGAGGCGTGACAGTTCTTCCTGCCAAGGGATGGTATTCGAAGGAGGATAAACAGGTGATAATGGTGGTGACAAGAAAGACAGACCTTAACCTTCTTTTCAGGTATGTGAAGTCTATTGATCCGGAAGCATTCCTTTCAGTTTCGTCAGTTATGGGTGTTTATGGACAGGGATTTGACACGATAAAGGTCAAGTCGAAGAAGTAAATATTAAAAAAAAGAAAAAAATCGCGCACCCTCGCATGTGAAATGCATTTTCATGCGAGGGTGTGTTGCGTTTCGAAAATATCTTTCTATACTTTTGCGGTGCTAATATTTAAATTTTATTTATATGGATTTCTTTATTATTACTGCAATTATTGTTGCTATCATACCTGTCATAGGTATGTTGCAGATCAGGAACAGAAGGCATAAGGCGTTGGCCACGAAAGGACGCAGATATGCTTCTTTTCTTATGACTGCCACCCTGTTCTGTTTTATCTGTAACCTTTGTGCAGGTGATGGCGTCGGATCCAGAATACTGCTTGACACAATGCTTGCTCTGACCGGACTTACCTTTCTTTCCAATTCCATACTCGGCAGTAAACTTAAATGGCGGGTGACTATATCTGTCTTGGTTCTGGAGGCCCTCCTGTCTCTTTACTATATATTATGTTCGTTGGGTGTGATCGGGCTTCTGCCTGTCGGGGTCCTGGAAGATATCATGCTCGGGTTTGTTATGGCTGACCTGCTGTTCTTTGTCTATATTGTCTGGCTGCGTGTGCGCAGCGTCAAGAATATCATGAGTTTATGCACGGTATGGGCATGGCTTACATTTGCTGTTGATGTCGTGTATCTGTTAATGATGATTGCGGTCCTCGTGCTGCATATACTTACATCTTCCTGCTATCTGATGTGTGTGCTGACGTTCATGATGGCGGCCGGACTCATGTTCGCCTATTGTATCAGGTTGATTTCGGACTCCGCGTTTGCTCTGATGGTAAATCATGAACGTATCATTGTCGAGTCAATGAAGATATCTTTGGTTGAGGCTTCAGGTGTGCAGCGTGAGGAGAGTGCGTACAAGGAGGTGTTTGAAAGGATAAAACGGTATTTCGAAGAGGAAAAGCCCTACCTCAACAACAAACTTACTATCAATGATGTGGTACTGGAAGTGTTTTCCAACAAGGTGTATATATCAAGGGCAATCAGTCATTTTACCGGCAGGAATTTCTGTCAGTATGTCAATTATCACAGGATCAGGCACTCGATGGAAATGTTCAGACGTAATCCTGATCTGAAGATAGCCGAGCTTTGGCCGATGTCAGGATTCAACTCAATTGTGTCGTTCAATATGGCATTCAGACTCTTTGTGAATGAGAGCCCCAGCGAGTGGTGCCGTAAGGAGAAGAAGAAGCTGAAACCGAAGTCAAAATAACTTGCGGAATCGTTCAGGTAATCTTATCTTTGCGGAAATTTGGACGATAAACAACAATAATATATGGCAGACGAGAAGATTATTTTTTCGATGAATGGGGTTGGTAAGATCCTTCCTCATAACAATAGGGTGATTCTTAAGGATATCTACCTGTCATTTTTCTATGGAGCTAAGATCGGTATTGTCGGTCTGAACGGCTCCGGAAAGTCTACACTGATGAAAATCATCGCCGGTATTGAGAAGGGATATCAGGGAGAAGTAGTGTGGGCACCAGGCTATTCTGTAGGTTATCTTGAGCAGGAGCCTCAGATGGATCCGGACAAGACTGTGCTTGAGGTGGTGCAGGAGGGTGTGCAGGAAATCATGGATGTCCTCAAGGAATATGAAGAAGTGAACATGAAATTCTGTGAGCCTATGTCCGATGAGGAGATGGCTGCTCTTATCGAGCGTCAGGGTGAACTTACAGAAAAGATAGAGCATTGTGGAGGATGGGAGATTGATTCCAAACTCGAAAGAGCTATGGATGCTCTTCAGTGCCCTCCGTCAGATGCAAAGGTAAGCACTCTCAGTGGAGGTGAACGCCGTCGTGTTGCTCTTTGCCGTCTTCTGCTCCGTCAGCCGGATGTGCTTCTTCTTGACGAGCCTACCAACCACCTTGATACAGAGAGTATCCAGTGGCTCGAGGCTCATCTACAGCAGTATAAGGGTACTGTCATCGCTGTTACCCACGACCGTTACTTCCTTGATAATGTCGCAGGATGGATTCTGGAACTTGACAGAGGAGAGGGTATTCCATGGAAGGGTAACTATTCATCATGGCTTGACCAGAAGAGTACTCGTCTTGCTCAGGAGGAAAAGCAGGAAAGCAAACGGCGCAAGGCTCTCGAACGTGAGTTGGAGTGGGTACGTATGGCTCCTAAGGCACGTCACGCCAAGTCTAAGGCTCGTCTCGGTGCATATGAGAAACTCGCTGCTGATGATGGAAGAGAGAAGGAGGCTGCTCTTGAAATCTATATTCCTAACGGACCACGTCTCGGTAACAAGGTCATCGAATTCAAGAATGTTTCCAAGGCATATGGTGACAAACTGCTGTATGAGAACTTGAACTTCGTGCTTCCGCCAGCGGGTATTGTGGGTATCATCGGTCCAAACGGTGCCGGTAAGACTACATTGTTCCGTCTGATCATGGGATTGGACAAGCCTGATACAGGTGAGATTACAATAGGCGAGACAGTCAAGCTTGCATATGTCGATCAGCAGCACAGAAGTATCGATCCTGAGAAGACCGTGTATGAGACCATCGCTGAGAATTCAGATTTCGTGAAGCTCGGCAAGAGGGAAGTGAATGCGAGGGCGTATGTTTCACGCTTCAATTTCTCGGGTGCAGACCAGGAGAAGCTTTGCGGTATCCTGTCTGGTGGTGAAAGAAACCGTCTCCATCTTGCCCTTAGTATTAAGGATGAAGGAAACGTTCTTCTTATTGATGAGGCTACCAATGATGTGGATGTAAATACAATCCGTGCGTTGGAGGAGGGTCTTGAGGGATTTGCAGGCTGTGCAGTCGTCATCTCGCACGACCGTTGGTTCCTTGACCGTATCGCTACTCATATTCTTGCATTCGAGGGCGATTCGCAGGTATATTTCTTCGAGGGTACTTATTCGGAGTACGTGGAGTACAAGAAGCGTCGTCTCGGTAATGAGGAGCCAAAGCGTTTCAAGTACAAGAAACTGATGGAAGAGTAATAAAAGAAAAATGACCAACCGAAAGGCTGGTCATTTTTTCTTACCATCTATCCTCAGATGATACGGTCAGTTTCTTGCGGCCACGACGGCGGCGTGCTGCCAATACGCGACGTCCGTTAGGAGTCGACATGCGCTCGCGGAAGCCGTGCTTGTTGCGGCGCTTGCGCTGTGATGGTTGGAATGTTCTTTTCATATCTAGATATTTTTATATTTTCCTCGATAATTTGGGAGTGCAAAGGTAGTATTTTTGAATTTATTTGCAAAATATTTTGCGAAGTTTTCTTTACTTCTCGATGAATATCACGTATTTCGTCTCGAAAAACTGGTCAGGAGTCCAGTTGCAGATAGGCCAAGTGTGCACAGATCCCTTCCTCATCTTGTGATTCGCCATTGCAGTAGATATCTCTTCAGCCAGGTCTCCGCCTTTCAGGTAGAGAATGCCTTCGGTATATTTACCTCTTACCCATGGCATGAAGTTGTCCAACGATGTTACGGCTCTTGAGACAATATAGTCGAATGTTTCCGGCAGTGATTCCGCCCTGGCATTCACTGTCTTCACGTTTGTCAGTCCCAGGCCTTTCGCAACTTCTGTTGCGACGAGGATCTTCTTGCCTATTGAGTCGCAGAGTGTGAATTGAGCGTGAGGGAAGATTACAGAGAGAGGAATGCCAGGGAAACCCCCTCCTGTGCCGAGGTCAAGAATCTTCATCGGCTCCGCTACGCTGTACGGGCCTTCTCCGCGGAGGCGGTCATACACGTCCGGCATATTCTCTTTGATATATGCGGCAATGCATAGAGAATGCATTACGTGATGTCTGTAAAGCTCGTCGATATCTTTACGTGATACGACGTTGATCTTTGCATTCCAGTCCCTGTACAGCCCGTCCATGAGTCGGAACTGTTCAATCTGCTGCGGTGTAACTTCCGGGAACTTTGCTGTAATTATATCGTTGAATTCCTTGAATGTCATAATCTGGTGTACTTATAGTAATTCGTCTGAATAATCCATCATCTTCAGGAGCATGGCCTTCGCTCTGCGGATCTTGGTCTTGACCGTATTAAGCGGCATCTCCAATGCATCAGCGATTTCCTTGTATCCGAAGTTGTCAATCATGTTCATCTTGGCTACCAGTTTGTAGTCGTCCTTCAGTTTCTCGATATTGGTGAGCCATTTGTCGTACTCCTGCTGCTGGATGATGTCCTCTTCCGGATTGTGCATGGTGGCCGGCAGTTCCTTCAGTTCAGCCAGTTCCTCATTGATGGATGTGGTCGGCATCTTGGCCATTTCCCTGTGCTGTTTGCTGAGGTAATCGAAAGCCGTGTTCCTGGCAATCCTATACAGCCATGTCGAGAACTTGTATTCCGGATTGTAGCTTTCAATCTGGCTGAATGCCTTCTGAAAACTTTCCAGACAGATGTCCTCGATGTCTTCCTTCTGTGTTATGTAACGAGAAATATGACTGCGCACACCTATATTATATCTCGTATACAGGACGATGAAAGCAGCCTGATTCTGCTCCAGGGCCATTTTTACGAGATCGATATCAGGCATATCAGTGAGCTTCAAGCCAGTTGTTTCCATGATTGCATTCTACGGTTAGCGGTATTGATAATCTTACTACGTTTTCCATCTCTTCTTTCACGATGGTCTCAAGTGTTTCCACCTCTTCATTTACGGCATCGAACACGAGTTCGTCATGGATCTGCAGCACCATCCTGCTCTTCAGTCCTGCTTCGTCAATTCTTTTCTTGACATTGCACATTGCAAGTTTTATTATGTCTGCAGAAGTACCTTGGATCGGCGCATTGATGGCATTCCTTTCTGCAAGAGCCCGTACTGTGCCATTCTTGGAGTTGATGTCCGGCAGATATCGTCTTCTTCCGAACAATGTCTCTACATATCCGTTCTCTCGCGCTGCCGTCAGCGTATCCTCTATATATGAAGATATGGCAGGGAAGTTCTCGAAATAGTCCTCGATCAGTTTCTTGGCTTCCGCTCTGCCGATGCCGAGTCTCTGTGAAAGGCCGAATGCAGAAATTCCGTACATTATGCCGAAGTTGGCGGTCTTCGCCATTCTTCTCTGTTCTGCAGTGACCTCGGAAATATCAATGTTGAATATCTTGGCTGCAGTGCTGGCATGTACATCATGTCCATTTCGGAATGCTTTGATAAGATGTGTGTCGCAGCTCAGGTGAGCCATGATCCTGAGTTCTATCTGCGAGTAGTCGGCTGAAACAATCACTCCGTCAGGTCTGCTTGGAATGAACGCCTTGCGTATCTCCTTTCCTCTTTCTGTCCTGATCGGAATATTCTGCAGGTTGGGCTTGGATGAACTGAGGCGTCCTGTAGCAGTAAGCGCCTGGTTGAAAGTCGTGTGTATCTTTCCGCTGACAGGGGAGATATAGTTCGGCAGCGGCTCTATATATGTAGAGAGCAGTTTCTTCACTCCTCTGAACTCAAGTATCTGATTGATTATAGGATGTTTGTCTGCAAGACCCTTCAATGTCTCCTCGTCTGTCGGGTAATTATATCTTACTCCTGACTTCGGCTTCATCTTAGGGTCAAGATTCAGCTTCTCGAAAATCAGGACGCCGATCTGTTTAGGTGACATGATGTTAAGCCCAGGCTCGTCAGCCATCTTCCTTACACTTTCCTGGATATCGTTCATCTCTTCGGTCAGTGCAGCCGCAAATCTCCGCAGCTGAACGGTGTCGACTTTCATTCCTTCAAGCTCCATGTCAGAGAGCACTTTCAGCAGGGGTTCCTCCATACTGTCATATAGAGACATGAGGTCTGTACTTCTCATCTCCTCATGTATCTTTTCTCCCAGAAGGAACGTGGCTGCAGTTCTGACCATGCGGCTATGTGATGTTTCCGCATTCTCCTGCACATCGTCAAATAAAGAAAGCGGCTCCTCCCTGACCTCAGTATCGTTGTCGTCAAGATTTATGTCAAGGTATGCCTTGGACAAGATTTCAATCTTGTGGCTTTTTTCAGGATCTATGAGGTAATGCATGAGCTCGATGTCCATCAGCTTACCTTTGAGATGTGCTCCGCTGTTGCTGAGCACGTTTCTCTGCAGCTTGAGGTCATATCCATATTTGGCTATATCCTCATTTTCTATAATGTCCTTGAAGTCACTGACCGAGCCTTCCGATACAAGGTCGCCGACAGCCAATGTCACCTTATCTACCGGTGAAAATATGCTGTTTCCGTCCGTCATTACGGAGATCGAGCAACTTCCGCCGGCTTTAGCGGCCTTGTTCAGGTCATTCGGTTGCACTGAGGTGTATTTCAATGTTTTACGTTCCTCTTTTGGCGCAGCGACGTTTCCGAGATATTTGTAAAGCGACCCGAATTCGTACTTCTCGAACAAGTCTGCCACTGTCTGGTCATATTCGCATGAAAGGGCCATGTCGGCGTCGCTTGTTTCAAGCGGAATATCTGTCTTTATAGTGACAAGTTCGTGGCTCAGGTCGATATGACCTCTGGCATTTTCAAAGGCTTCTCTCTGCTTTGGGGTCAGTTCGTCAATATGATTGTATATTTCTTCTACCGATCCGAACTTCGAAATCAGTTTGCCGGCTCCGACTTCTCCTACTCCTTTTACTCCCGGCACATTGTCGGAACTGTCTCCGCAGATGGTAAGGATCTCAATGACTTGCTCCGGTTTCTGTATGTTGTATTTCTCACAGACTTTCTGGGAGTCGATTATTTCGCTTTCGCTGCCGGACTTTCCTGGTTTGAACTGGAGGATGTTGTCAGATATGAGCTGTCCGTAATCCTTGTCCGGGGTTACCATGTATACCTTGAAGCCTTCCTTCTCAGAACGTTTGGCCATCGAACCTATTACGTCGTCAGCCTCGAATCCCTTTACCATCAGCACGGGAATACGCATCGCCTTGCACAGCTCACATAAAGGTTCAAGCGAATCTATGATAAGTTGAGGAGTCTCTGATCTGGTGCCTTTGTAGTCAGGATACATTTCATGTCTGAATGTTCCGCCAGGTGGGTCAAATGCAATGGCCAGATGGGTCGGCTTCTCCTTTTCAATAAGTTCGAGGATGTATTTGGTAAAGCCGAACAGAACCGACATATCGGCTCCTTTCGAGTTTATCATGGGGTGACGCAGAAATGCATAGTACATCTTGAAGATAAGTGCATGCCCGTCTATCAGGAATAATTTCTTCTCCATACAGGTAAATTGAACCCCAAAGGTATAAAAAGTTTCGCTATATGAAAAATATGTGAAAATTTTTATGGTAAATTTGAAAAATTCAAAATAAGTATTATATTTGCAAAGAGTTAAACTTGAAACATTAAAAATTAGGACTATGAAAAAGATTGTAATGAGTATTATAGGTTTAGTATTTTTTGCTTTTGTTTCTCTGGCTGATGACAGACCGGTGACATATGATCAGCTTCCGGCTCCGGCCAAGGCTTTTATTGAAGCAAACTTTAATGGTGAAAAGGTTACATTTGCGTCAAAGGATGACGACCTTATTCTCCCTGACTATAATGTGCTGCTGGCAGATGGTACGCAGCTGGAGTTCTCGAATTCAGGAAGCCTCAAGAAGGTTTCATCGAAGAACGGCATTTCGGCAGAGCTTGTTCCTGTAACAATAAGAGAGTATGTTGCGGCTCACTATCCGGAGGCAGGCTACCTTGAGTATGAGGTAGGACGCAGAACGTATGAGGTAAAACTTACAAACCGTATGGAGCTCAAGTTCAACAGCAACTTCAATGTGATAGAAGTGGACTACTGATGAACTCATGTATTGATGACTAAACTGAGATTTTATGAAACAGAAGATTATAGCTGCAGTTATATTTGCAGCGTTGCTGACGCTCGTCTCGTGTGACAAGTATGAAGACGGCATTCCGGAAAAATCCATCCGTAGAGATTTCAGTGCTACATATCCGGATGCGAGAGATGTCGAGTGGGATAGGGAAGGAACTTATTGGGTAGTATCCTTTGAAACAGGTGTATGGCCCGATGTTGTGGAATATGAGGTATGGTATGACTCTGCCGGTGAGGTCGTAGATGTAAAGCGCGACCGTTGACGATATTCGTGTGATTTGCGGCTGAATAAAAGGTTTGACGACTTTTTATTCAGCCGCATTATTTTTATATTTGCAGATTGTAACGTAAAAATAAAGAAAATGGCACAGAAACCATCCATACCAAAGGGTACCAGAGACTTCGGACCGGCTGAAATGGCAGGTCGCAACTATATTTTCGATACGATCCGTTCGGTTTTCAAGACTTATGGATATGCTCCTATCGAGACTCCTTCAATGGAGAATCTCAGTACCTTGCTTGGTAAATATGGAGAAGAGGGAGATAAACTCCTGTTCCGTATTTTGAATTCAGGAGATGCATTCTCTAAGATCAATTATGATGAATATCGTGTTGAGGGAACTGAAGATGCTTACAACAGCAAGGCTCTTTCTCTGAAGGTATGCGAGAAAGGTCTTCGTTATGACCTTACCGTGCCGTTTGCTCGTTTCGTTGTCCAGCACCAGAATGACATCACATTCCCTTTCAAGAGATTCCAGATTCAGCCTGTATGGCGCGCCGACCGTCCGCAGAAGGGACGTTACAGAGAGTTCTATCAGTGTGACGTTGATGTCATCGGCTCAACATCGCAACTTAACGAACTTGAACTTGTACAGATTGTGGACCGCGTGTTCGGACTTTTCGATGTGAATGTATGCGTGAAGATCAATAACCGCAAGGTTCTCACTGGTATGGCGGAAATCTGCGGCTTCCCTGACAAGGTTGTAGATATTACTGTTGCAATTGATAAGATTGATAAGATAGGCCTTGAGGCCGTTGAGGCAGAGATGTCAGAGAAGGGTCTTACTCCGGAGGCTATCGAGGTTATCCGTCCGGTACTTCAGCTCTCGGGAACAACTGCGGAAAAACTTGCAGTAATGCGTGACCTTATGAATGGAAATTCTGTGTCCGGACTTGTTTCGGAGACAGGACTCAAGGGACTTGATGAACTTGAGGAACTCTTCGGATTCATTGAAGCGGCCGGTGTCAGGTGTGACGTAGAGATCGATCTTTCTCTCGCCCGTGGTCTTAACTATTATACTGGAGCGATCTTCGAGGTGAAGGCAAAGGATTATGCGATCGGAAGCATCTGCGGTGGTGGACGTTATGACAATCTTACAGGTATTTTCGGCCTTCCGAATATGTCGGGTGTGGGTATTTCATTCGGTGCCGACCGTATTTATGATGTGCTTAAGGGCCTGGATAAGTTCCCGTCAGAGGTGACCTCTACAACCAGACTCCTTTTTGCCAACATGGGTCAGGAGGAATTGAAATATCTCATTCCTGTTGTCAAGTCCCTTCGTGAGGCGGGTGTCGCGTGTGAAATCTATCCGGAGCAGACCAAACTCAAGAAGCAGTTTGACTATGCAGATAAGAAACTTATACCGTTCCTGTCGATTGTAGGTGGAAACGAGATGGAGGCAGGTGTGGTGAATGTCAAGAATCTTTCTACCGGAGAGCAGCAAAGCTTTGATAAGAATGATACAGGTGCATTGATCGACTTTTTGCAGAAATAACCTTATTTTTGAAATAAAATTTGCTATTACAAAAATAAGCCGTATATTTGCAGTCCAATATCGCGGGGTAGAGCAGTTGGTAGCTCGTCGGGCTCATAACCCGAAGGTCGTGCGGTTCGATTCCCACCCCCGCTACCAATGAGGAAAAGTCGGAAGATTTTTCCTCTTTTTTTTATATCATTATCGACCTGAAACTATGAAAAAACTTTTGTTGGGAGTTCTTCTCCTGCTTTCTGTGGGTCGTTCAGCTGTTGCACAGGAGGCGAAACTGCAGCAGCCGGATTACCTGAACTCCGTGAAGATCACTTTCCTTTCATGGTTAAGTGGCAGTACCAAGATTTCGTATGAACGTGCTTTTCCTTCTGTAGACCAGAGTGGTGAGATTTGCGCCAGTCTTATCTGTGCTGGTTATGATAAATACCATAACGATCCGTTAGGATTTACCGTGAGATATGGTCATAAATTCTTTCTTGAAGATAATGATGGCTTGTCGTTGAAGGGCTTTTATCTTCGTCCCGAGGTAATGTACTCTCATTATTATTATAATGGAATGAGCGGGAACCGCACTTTGGCTAACATGGGAGCTTTCCTTGCGACAGTGGGATATCAGTATGTCTATAAGCGTTTCCTTGCCGACTTCTGGGTTGGAGGAGGTTATGCTGCAGGTACTCCGGCCGAGACAAGCTATCATCATGGTTTTGAGCTCTGGCATTGGTTTGGAGCGTATAATCCTAACATAGCTATGAGTTTCAGTATAAGGCTTGGAATCTGTTTCTGATGATTTTGTGACGATATTGCTTCAGTAGGATTGCATTTTCAAGAAATTGTTGTACATTTGCAGTCCCAAAGTTTGCGGGCGTGTTGAAATTGGTAGACAAGCCAGACTTAGGATCTGGTGCCGTGAGGCGTATGGGTTCGATTCCCTTCGCCCGCACTTAGAAGAGTTGTTAATGATATGTAAATCATAGAGTTAGCAACTCTTCTTCTTTTATTTTGGCGACTTTTTGGAATGTAGTCCCACTTTTCAGAGGACAGCAAACATTACTCAAAAACTCGTGTTGCAAAACAAAAGCAGCGTCCTTCCGAACGCCGCCTCTGATTACGAATCAAAGAATTCATCATTGATTTCAATGGATCGTATTATTTCTTGCAATACCTTTAATCTACCTATCAGATCATTAAATGGGAGACTTTTACCGTAAATGAAATGTTCTTGCATTTGAGCATAGTCCGCTTCCCATTTCTGCAAAATCTCACCAGAAGGGATAATGTTGATGGATTTAGGATGATGCAATTTATAATCTATTCCTTTTAGAGCATTGAACACTGATCTGTGCTTAACAATATCTACATACATCCCCGTATCTTTATATGCCTCTTTTGCATAGTCAGTATCCATCAATTTCTCTAAATCATAAAGATGTCGTGTCATACGGAGGGTTCGAGGATAATTCTTTTGTAACTCTTCGTGAAGGAGAAACACTTTTTCAAGAAATGTCCTCGAAGGAGATACAGCCATAATATCAAACTCGAATTCCTTGAAATCTTGTGGATATGCCCCAATGAAATATGGCTTAATTGTAATCGGCTTACGAGGCTCCTTTAGGGATCGACTGCTAAATTCAATCTTTACACTTGCTGGTACATACTCCAACGATGCGTATAGGCTTCGGTATGGCGCAAAGATTACGGTCGGATCTTTGTCTGAATCATCCGATTCAACAAATTCAAGACTGAAGTCCGTTGTTCCCATTTCCGCCAAAAGTGCTTCCAACTCCGGAATTAAGGTTTCTTTAATGTATTTCCGTGTCCTTTTGCGGATGTTATCTCTTTGAGATTTATTTTCTCCTGCTAAGCCCCACATAGACTTGTCAAAGGCAACATCAATATCCTCACTGAATCTTTCGATGAGATTCCATTTCGCCAGACTAGTGCCACCTTTGAAAGTTAAGTAATCCTTACAAGAACTCTTGAACAGGGCCTTGAGAATGATTGTAACCCACCAATCTTTTTCAAGGACATTTTCGTTTAATTTGGGATTTAATATTAACGTGGCATCTACAATTGTGCGCCTTTCGTTATCAGGTAATTCAAGCCAATTCATTTACTCATTTAAATCTTTTAGTAATTTCTTTATCCATTGTGGTGCCTTGGCAATATCTTCCTTTAACCCATCCTGATCTGTCTCCAAGGATAGTAATTTAAGTAGTTGTTTTTTATGTTCAGCTGTTATGTTTTCTTTGCCGATTGCTTTTAACGCTTGAATAAGTATAGGCATTAGGGGTGTGCGGTATGCAAAATTCCCTGGAACTGTTCTTTTGAACTCAATAATCCTTCCTCTGATCTCGATTTTTCGTGCTGCTCCATCTGTTAAATACACAGACTTCATAGTTACCTGCTCTGATAGTCCGAGTATATTTGCTGCAGTCATTCCTGATGGTATGATGTGGGCGGAATCTCTTGTGGCAATAGCCTTGGCTAGTTCATCTGTGCTTGGATATTCAACTCCAAATCGATTAGTCTTAGGATATAGGTATATGCCATTTGCAAGTCTTATGAGTACATTGTCATTTGCCATTCGTGAGAAGGTCCATCTTATCTCTTCCGAACTGAAATCTGGGAAATCACGGTTAAAGATGATTGAACCACGTCCTTTTGCTTCAATCATCTCTAACAAATTGCCATATGTACTATTGGTATGTCGTCCCATAACTCCTGATTTTTGCAACAAATTTTGCAAAAAAATGTTGCAAAAACAAGGCTTTCTGAGAATTTATATCACAACTATCTTCTGAACTATTTTGAATCGAGGAAGATACCGGAAGAACTTGCCAGGAAATATTGTCGGGAAATCATAATGAGAAGCCAGCAAAGGAATCAGACGTTCACCCTGATAGGGTTCGTGAACAATGCAGGAGGCTATGCTCTCAAATCACCCTCAGGATACAAATCGACAACAGCTGCAGGAACGAGCTCATTCCTTATCAACAAGGGTGCAGGTATGCTGTTCACGTACTCGGAAAACGCTGGTGCATCATATTCTTTCCTAGGATTTGAAGGCAAGGAAGCAGGTTATATGACAGTATTCTGCATCTGTGCTGTTGCATATCTCATTGCCTGGATGTTCATGAAGATCCTTGTGCCGGTTTATAAGAAGATTGAGGTGTAATCATATATGATTTTTCGATGGAAGCGTAAGTCACTAATTTCACCATTTGGATTAGGTTTAGAATAGGTATCAATGCCAAGTGATAAAAATTGGGGAATAATATACATGTTTACACCAAAACGCATCCTTCGGGGTGCGTTTTTTATCATTTAGGAAAGTACGTAATGAAATAAGCAACTGCTGCTGTCTGCCCAAATGGTTCATTATTTACTTTATGAAAGAGTAGGTTGCCACCTGTTTCGCACCATAGTATAAAGGGTCTCTGAACAAAAGTAGCTATGTATGTAAATATTTTATCCAACATTTTCTCTTGGCCTGACTGTTTATCAAACACCCAATTGGTAATATGTAGACATTTCTCATTTTCCAATGATAATAACGGGTCGTCTGTACCACCCAATATGGAATTATGACGTAACGTATTGAACAGGTTTGACAAACTAATGTGAGTATTGTCTAAGTTATCGCTGAGTGCATCTACTACAACCCTTTTATTCTCTTCATTTAAATTGTCATATGGTATAATCCATATTTTCCCATTAATGCTCCTTGTTTAAACTCACTATACATAATCAAGTGATTTGTACAAGAATAATAATCTGATATTTATATTAAAAGAACACTACGCAGTAAAGCACCAAGACAGCATCAACTGGAACAAAAACCAGGAAAGTGTGCCAGAAACTCACCAAGACAGCATCGACGGGAACAAAAGAACGTATTTTGTTCCCAAAATAAGGGAATAATATAGATGTTTACACTGATTGTCATTCCGACCGAACGAAGTGAGTGGAGGAATCTTTTTAAGGATGTCTCGACTACGCTCGACATGACAGGTGGACTATACTCGACATGACAAGTGGACTATACTCGACATGACAGGTGGGCTACTCTCGACATGTGATATATCATTACCAAATTTTATGCAGGAAGAATAAGACCTAGATGCAGAAGAGTGACTGGGAGTGGATGCACAGATTCTGACGTAATGGATCTGGCTCGTATTTCCTGCAAAACCGCGCTTGATATCGATGTGCTTCCGTGCTTTGCTCACCGCTTGTGCTACTTTTGCTACCACTTGACCCTGAAATGGCTCAAACTAGCACAAGCGGTGCATAAAATGTTTCATTTTGATGGAATTTCGTGACCCCTTGTCCGACTTTGGGCTCAAACTAGCATAAGCGGTAAAATGGCCTGTAGCAGGTTTGCAGTGTGTGGCCGATTAATTTAGATAAATATATCAGGCCCTAATATTAACTATGTTACAGAGAACTTTTGCAGTTGAATTTCGGCTGACTATGAGAATAGGAATGCCAAGACTTGTTCGTGTGAATAATCGTCTGCGTGTTCGACGGAACAGCTAAGTTAGAATTCAAGCCTATATCTCTTTCCCGTCTTGGGAGTATGGAAAGTGGATACGTGAGAATGATACCTTTATGGTAGTCTATTGCCTTTCGGCCTTTTCTTTTACCAACCTTTCCTTATGTTTTCTGCCATGATTGCGATGAGACGCTGCCGGGCTTCCAGGCTTGCCCATGCAACGTGAGGGGCAAGACTCATGCGTTCCGGGTGTGCCATCATGAGGTATGGGTGATCTTCAGGAATAGGCTCTGTCACAAAGACGTCAACTCCTGCTCCGGCAATCGTTCCGTTGTCTACGGCTGTTGCCAGTGCCTGCTCATCCACTATTGCACCTCGTCCCATGTTGATGAGATAGGCTGACTGCTTCATCATCTTCAGCTCTTTTTCGCCGATGAGGCCTGATGTCCTTTCGTTCAGTGGCGCGTGTATGGATACGATGTCTGATGAGGCGAGAAGTTTCTCCAGCGGCAGACTAGGGTAGTCTTTGCAATGACCGGTGCCTGATGTCGAGAAGTAGCAAACCTTCATGCCGAAGGCTTCTGAAATGGAAGCAACCTTGCGTCCGATGTTACCCAATCCGATTATTCCGATTGTCTTCCCTGCGAGTTCCCACCAGTTCCAGTTCGGATCGGTAAACATACCGCTACGTGAATAATCTCCTGATTTTACGCTGTCGTCGAAGTATCTGCCTCCGCCAACAAGGGTCAGCATATGCATGAATGTAGACTGTACGACAGAATCTGTTGAATATCCTACGGCATTGCGGACAGGAATGCCCTTCGATGCTGCATATTCTACATCAATATTGTTTACTCCGGTTGCTGCAATGCAGATGAGTTTTAGGTTCGGTGCGGCGTCGATAAGGTCCTTGTTTACCAATATCTTGTTGATCAGCAGGACATCGATATCCTTTACTCTTTCCTTTGCCTGTTCTGGCGTAGAGTTTTCATAGCGTACAAATTCTCCTAACCTTTCGAACGGCTCAAACGATACATTGCCCATCGTTGCAGCGTCAAGAAAAACAATCTTCATAACCTGGTGTGTTAAGTTTATCAAAAGAAAAAACCCTTGTAACAATCTGCTACAAGGGTTTGGAGGGTGCCCAGTGGGATTCGAACCCACGACATTCAGAACCACAATCTGACGCTCTAACCAACTGAACTATGGGCACCATGTTGGTTTAAGGACTGCAAAGATAGGTATTTTTTTTAATCCTGCAATACTTTCCCGTAAATTTATTCTATTTACCCTTGGCGTATGTGCCTTTTATTGTCTTTTCTTCTGTGTCTTTGCTGAATCCTAACGGAGTTGACTTATGACCTACCCAATTGATTTCAAACTGTGCAGTCTCCTCTGTGATGATTTTACTGATAGGGAAACTTACATAGCGACCGCCCATACCAAGACTTTCCTCCGGCATGTCGGCAACTGTCTCTCCTTGGGCATTGTGCTGGAGATGGAATACATATGCACCTTCCTCTGTAGTCTCTTTCTGGACAAGATTGATGTAATGGATGGTGCCTGAACCAGGCTTTACCGGGAACAGAATATACATGTTCACATATCCGCCGCTGAGCCAGATGTTCTCAATGTTTACAGGATCGTCTGATGCCAGTTCCTCACTTGGTTCAGTTCCTGTGGCAACGATGTTCTTTGTCAGAACGTCCGTAATATGGTTCAGCCTTATGTCATATTCGTTGGATTGTCCGCCTTTTGTCCTGTTGAGGACGTCGCATATGACAAGAGATCTCTCCGCTGCAAGAATATCTTCCTTGCATGGGTTTTCCACGACATTGAATATGTTGCCTTGGTCCGATATGAACGTGCCTTCCACAACATTGCCCATTGTCATGTTGTTATATCTGAGGGTCTCGTCTTTCTTACATGAGATTGCAGCCAGAATTACCATGGCCGCTGCTATGATTCTTATTGATTTCATTCTATGTATTCCGTTTATCCTATCATATATTTCTTGCGTGTAGGATGGCCTACAAGCTGGATGTCGAATCCGTCAATCTTGTATCCCTTCACTCTTTTTCTGCTGAGATGTGACTCGATGAGTTTCACGAGTTCATCGTCGATCACGTCTCTGAATTCGTGGTTGGCCTTGTCATAGAAATGAATGTGCTTGAATGTATTCACATCGAAGTACATTTTATTGTTTGCACTCATTCTATAATGGTATATTCCGAGCATAGCGAGCTGAGTCAGGATATTATATACTGACGCAACTGTCACTTTCGCTGTCTCATCTGCCTTTATCTGTTCTGTAACCATGTCAGCAGATGCATGGCCTAGAGTCATCATCGCCTGATGAACAGCCAGTCTTTGAGGCGTCGCCTTCAATGAGTTCTTTTTCAGGATTGCCTTGAATTCTTCAAGATCCGGGCATTTGTGTGTATGCATGAATTTATCTCCTTTACTTTCTGCAAAGATATCGCGTATCTTTCAAATTACAAAATAAATTTGAAAGATTCTAATTTGTTGCCGATGCTGATTTCAGGTCATATAGTGTGATTTCAAATAAAAATGTGGTAATTTTGCGGTCCCGAACAGGAATTTGCACAGAGATGAAGAAGAGATTCAATGATTTTAAGTCGTATGCACTTATAACAGGTGCCGCGTCAGGGATGGGCCGTATATATGCTGTCGAACTTGCACGTATGGGATATAATCTTGTACTTGTAGATATCAATGCAGAAGGTCTTGAACAGACAAGGCACCAGGTAAAGGAGGTTACAGGACTCCCGGTGGAGATTATGAATATATGTCAGGACTTGTCCAAGCCCGATGCAGCCGATGTTATTTTCAATATCACTGAGAAGGCTGGATGTTTTGTAGAAGTTCTGATCAACAATGCCGGCGTGATGTACTGTCAGGGCATTGCCGAGACTTCGGAGCGTATGCTGAATCTGATAATGATGGTGCATATGGTCACACCGTTCATGCTTTGCCGTAAGTATGTGAACGGAATGAAGGAGCGTGGAAATGGATATATATTGAATATATCTTCCCTGGCTGCATGGATGATCTGGCCGGGAATCGGTATGTATGGATCCACAAAGAGGTTTGTGAAGGATTATTCTCGTGAATTGAGAATAGAGTGTCAGAAGACGGGTGTAAGCGTGACAAATGCCTATTTCGGTGCGGTGGATACGCCTCTTGTTCCATTAAAGGACAGTCTTCGCAGATTGGCAAGGGCTCTGACTGTGATGATTAGCCCGGAAAAGGCTGTCAGAAGAGCCCTGAATGCAACATTCAGAAGACGTAAAGGTACAATGCCGGGACTTCTTAACAAGCTTTTTCTTCCTCTGATCATCATTATGCCTGACTGCCTTCTGGGCTGGATATACAGAAAGGCAAAACCTTATTTGATGAAAGTCTGATAAAAAACCTTATATTTGCAGGTTACTCAAAATATATGATTATGGAAACAGTAAAATGTCTTATCATAGGTGGCGGTCCGGCAGGCTATACAGCGGCGATTTACGCTTCCAGAGCGGATATCGCTCCGGTTGTTTATGAGGGTATTCAGCCTGGCGGTCAGCTTACTACAACTACAGATATTGAGAATTATCCCGGTTTTGAGAATGGTATAGCCGGTCAGACCCTTATGGATACCATGAAGGCTCAGGCTGTCCGTCTCGGTGCTGATATCCGAATGGGTGCAGTTACTGACGCGGATCTTTCGAAGAGACCGTTCAAAGTCGTGATTGACGGAAAGGATGAGGTTTATGCAGAGACTCTTATCATCGCGACAGGTGCTACTGCAAAATATCTCGGTCTTCCGTCTGAAATCAAATATAGAGGTCTTGGTGTATCTGCATGTGCAACATGTGACGGTTTCTTCTACAGGAAGAAGACTGTTGCCGTTGTCGGTGGAGGCGACACAGCATGCGAGGAGGCTACTTACCTTGCCGGCCTTTGCAAGAAGGTCTATATGATTGTAAGACGTGATGTACTCAGAGCGTCTGAAGCAATGCAGGAAAGAGTAAGGAATACCGGGAATATCGAGATTCTGTGGAACTGCAATACCCAGGAGGTACTTGGTGATGAATATGGCGTTACCGGAGCCAGAATCGAGAGGAAGGATGGCGAGGTTTTTGATATCGCAGTGGACGGATTTTTCCTTGCTATCGGACATCATCCGAATTCAGACCTTTTCAACCGTTGGGTGGAAGTTGACAAGGAAGGTTACATCGTGACTGACGGAAAGACTTCCAGGACAAATGTCGAGGGCGTGTTTGCAGCAGGTGATGTTCAGGATCCTCTTTACAGGCAGGCCATTACAGCTGCAGCTTCCGGATGTCGTGCTGCACTTGACGCGGAGAAATTTCTTAAAATGCAGTAAATGATGAAATTAAGAAACATACTGATTGCATTGCTGACTGTCATGACATTAGGTTCATGCAAATCTCAGTTTGAACTTTTGCTTAACAGCAATGATGTTGACGCAAAGTATGATGCAGCATTCGATTATTTCAACAACAAGAAGTATTCAAAGGCTGCTTCGCTCTTTGAGTCGTTGTCAGTCCTGACCAATGGTACGGAAAGAGATGATACGGTAAGGTATTATTGGGGATTGAGCAACTATAAATTCAAGGACTACTATACTGCTGAAACCAATTTCGAACAATTTGTAACCAGTTATCCTCGCAGTCCGTTCACATCTGAGGCGAGATTTCTTCGTCTTGACTGTCTCAATCGTCAGACATTGAGATATGAACTTGACCAGACTCCTACCTATAAGGCAATCAACGAGATATCCTCATATATTCTTGAATTTCCTGACAATACTCACATGAAGGAATGCCGTGACATGCTCGTTGACCTGAATGAGCGTCTTGACAGGAAGGCATACGAATCAGCCAAGCTGTACTATAAGATGGAGGATTATCTTGCTTCCAGAGTCGCATTCAAGAATGTACTCAAGGATGATGCGGAGAATCTTTACAGAGAGGACATCCTCTATTATATAGCGATGTCTTCTTACAAATATGCTCATCAGAGTGTCCCTGCAAAGCAGAAGGAACGTTATCTTGCGTTCATTGACGACTACCTGAATTTTGTCGGAGAGCTACCTGATTCCCATTATCGTAAGGAGTTGGATTCGATATATAAGAAGGCGCAGAAGGCAATCGGACGTCATGGCGTGAGCGATGACAATGACAACAGGATGTCAGAGAAGGATTTTGAGAGAGAAAGGAGAAGGTTGATCCAGGAAGCGAAAAAACTTGAAAAATCAGAAAAATAATTGAAACCCTTGAAATATGTAAGGGTATAATTATATGGAGGGACTTTGGTCCGGACCATAACAATTAAGATAAAGATAGAAATGGCAAACAAGAAAACACCTACAAACACAATTACACGTGACCTCAGCAATCTCGCTGCACCTACCGGAAATATCTATGAGACCGTAGTGGTACTCGCAAAGAGAGCTAACCAGATTGCGATTGCAGAAAAGAAGGAGCTTACAAGAAAGCTCGAGGATTTCAAGAACGATCGCGACACTATGGAGGAGGTATTCGAGAACCGTGAGCAGATCGAGATTTCAAAATATTACGAAAGACAGCCTAAGCCAAGCCTCGTTGCTATCGAAGAGTTCAACGAAGGTGAGATTGCCTACCGTATGGCTAAGCAGGACGAGGAGTAGTCTATGCTTAATCGGCTTCAAGTAAAGAACTATGTACTGATAGACTCTCTGGAAATTGATTTTCCGGAGGGTCTGATCATTATTACAGGACAGACTGGAGCCGGAAAATCAATTCTCCTTGGGGCTTTGTCGCTTATAACAGGTGCAAAGGCTGATGCCTCCATGGTGTCGGAAGATGCAGACAATTGTGTTGTCGAGGCTGAATTTGTGTCTGTGGATGAGGATCTGAAGCCTCTTCTGGAGGAGAATGAAGTTGATTGGGACGAGGGAAATCTGATCATCAGACGAGTAGTAAACCGATCGGGCAGGTCGAGAGCATTCGTAAATGATTCTCCTGTACCTGTAACACTGCTGCAGGATATTGCTTCACGCCTTATCGATATTCATTCTCAACATCAGACACTTCTTCTGTCTGATAAACGTTTTCAGCTTGATATTCTCGATCATTACGCAGGCAATGAGAATCTCCGTGAGGAATGTGCTTCAGCGTGGCGTGAGTTGCTTTCACACAGATCTGAACTTGCATCGCTGGATGGCCGTATCGCTAGGATTGCAAGAGACAAGGAGTATAATGAGGCTCAGTTCAGACAACTGGAGAATGCTTCCTTGAGAGAAGGAGAACTTGCCGAACTTGAGGAGGAACAGAAGCAGCTGGCCAATGCCGAGGAAATAAAGCTCGGTCTCTGTGGAGTTGAGGAACTCTTTACTGCCGCTTCATCAGGTGGCGAAGCAATGTCAGTGGACGCTTCATTGAAGGAGTCTGTCAAATTGCTTACGAAAGTCAGCAGGTATGTTCCTGCTGCAGCAACTCTTGCTGAGAGACTGGATTCATGCAGACTTGAACTTGACGATATTCTGGCTGAAGTCACTGATGTCAATTCACGAGTCGAGATGTCTGAGGAGCGTCTTGAACAGGTTGAAGCGAGGATGTCTCTGATTTATGGTCTGTTGAAGAAGCATGGCTGTGCTGATGAAACGGAACTGGTTGCTCTCAGAGACAGGCTTTCTGAAGAGCTGTTCGATTCTACCAGACTTGAAGAACAGGCTGAGGATATGCGTCGCATGATTGCTGAGACGGAAGCCCGTATTGCAAGGATCGCTGACGACCTGCATCAGGCCCGCTCTGATGTAGCTGCAGACTTCGCTGAAATAATTACTTCATCCATCAGAGACCTGGAGATGCCTTATGCGGTATTCGAGGTCGAACTTCTGGATTCTCCGCTGTCAGCAGACGGTCGCGATAGTATTACATTCCGCTTTTCAGCAACTGGAAAGAATGCAGTGGATGTTTCAAAGTGTGCATCTGGTGGTGAGATGTCCAGAATCATGCTTGCCCTTAAATATATGATGGCCAGATATGCTTCCATGCCTACAATGATCTTTGATGAGATCGATACCGGTGTTTCAGGAAGTGTGGCCGACAAGATGGGATCGATGATATGCAGTATGGGACAGTATATGCAGGTCTTCGCAATCACCCATCTCCCACAGGTTGCTGCAAAGGGCAGTGCGCATTATCTTGTATCCAAGTCTATCGACCCTGACACGTCCAGGGCTGTGTCTACTATTGAACGGATATCAGGTAATGACAGACTTATGGAAGTCGCACGTATGTTGAGCGGCTCAGTTCTTACAGATGCAGCGATAGCCAATGCTCAGTCCCTGCTGGATAACTGACAGTTGTCTTATTTGATAGTTTCTACGGAATATCTGTCTCCGTAAAGAATCCTTCGGATACCTTTGTTGCTGTATCCTCCGTTTTCAGAGTTGTTCATCATGAAAGTGCTTTGCAGCATCTTGCACTCTTTATCAAGGTGATTCTTCCAATCATCCCCATACTTTGCGCAGAGTCCGATGAAATATTTTGCCACGTCATAGCCCTGGAATGCGAACTGTGTAGGCTCTGTATTGAACAGGGCCCTGTACTTCATGAGGAAGTTCTTTACATCGTCGCTTTCGTAATCGATGTAATAAGTAAGACTCGCATGGAGACCTGCATTATGGAAGTTCTCTACTTCGATAGTTTCAAATGTCCTTATCTTGGCCGGGCCATAGAGCGCAATGTTGAATTTATTGTGAATGACAAGGTTGAGGTTTCTTACTACATCATTCACAAAAGCCTCGCTTTCTGATGCAATCACTATCCTGTTCACACCTTCGGCTGTAAGCAGTGCTTCCAGCGGCTCCTGTACTTCACGACCTTCAAGAATGCTGTATGCGAAAGGAGTATATGCGATATGAGCCGAGTCTACTGCGACTCTCATCAACTTTCCTTCCTCACTTGTCTTTCCTTCTTTTTCAGATATGATGATCACTTTGTCACCTTCCTGCATATCTTCTCTTATCCACTGAGCGAGATCCTTATACTGCATATTCCTTGAAGACGGTGCATGAATCATTGTCGGATGAGAAGACAGAATGCTCTCTGCACGTGGGTCAAGAGGGGAGATGAGGGCTTTGATTCCGGGCGCAGATGAATATATTCTGCTGATGTCGTCAGCTGAAACGGGTCCGATGACCAGGTCGCAATCCTCAAGTTCGCTGCGTGTCGCTCCCAGAGTTCCGCTTGCAATATCATATACGTCCATTTCAAGGTTGACTCCCTCTTCGCCGAGTTCTCTTGCGGCAAGCAGCATACCGCTGTAGAAATCCATGTTGCTGCGGCTTCCTGTTGTACCTGTAGCTTTGAGCGGCAGAAGTACGACAGCCTTTACGTCTTTATTCTTCGGTGCAGCGAATACCGGCGTATATTCTTCTGAAGGCTGGTCAAATGCTGTTTCCAGATCAGTGATTTCCTCTTCTTCCTGCACGTCAGCTTCTGTCTGAACTACATGTGCGACCACGGCCTCTGTGTTAGGAATAATGAGTTTCTGCCTGTTTTTAAGTTTCTTGTCAGCAAGTTTGTTGGCAGCCATTATAGATTCTTCAGACACACCGTACTTGTCTGCAATTACAGCAAGGTCCTCATACCATCTGACAGTATGTATTGTCTTTACAGACGCAGTATTATCCTCGGCCTTCTTATAGATTTCTTCCTTTTTGATTTCTTCTTTCTTCGGTTCCTCTTTCTTTGTCTCTTTCCTTACAGGAACCGGTGCATTCTCTGTCGGAATCAGGATTATAGAATTCTTTTTCAGACCGCTTTCCTGCAGAGTTGGATTTGCCTTGAACAGTTCTTCCTGTGTGACATTATATGCCTTACATATAGAGTACAATGTCTGCCTTTCTTCTACAACATGACTGTAGAAGACCTTACCGTCAATCTTTACCTTCTGCTCGGAAATCCTGACAGGAGGTGCGACGTAGTCCTGAGCGGCAGCGGTAGCTGTCATGATCAGCATGAACGCTGCTGAAATCATTATGTTGCCGATATGTCTGAATATTCGTCTGTTCATATGCACTATCGTTTAAAGCGAGTCTATGAATCCGGTAAGTTTTCCGGCAAATGTCTGCCATGAAAGCCTTTCCTTTTCACTCCTTATGTTTTCTATACAGTCTTTCCTGATGTCAGGGTCGCTGAAATATCTAAGTATCTCCTTGCATATCGCCTCCGGTGTCCCTTCGGGTGATACTATGCCCGTACCCCTGTCTCCGATCGTTTCCTTCAGCCCTCCGACATCCGTTACTATCATAGGGACCTCAAAGTGGTACGAAACCGAACTGATACCGCTCTGGGTGGCACTTCTGTAAGGCAGGACGGCGATGTCCGCTGCAGAGAAGTAATCCGTCACTTCGGAGTCCTTGATGTATTTAAGTCTGGTACACACCATCTCCTTGTTCGGAAGAGCATCAATGAGCTTCTGATATTTCTCGAACGATCCGTACGGCTCTCCTGCAATGATCAGCTGGTATCCTTCCGGAAGCATTCCGAATGCCTCTATCAGGATGTCAAGACCTTTATAAGTCCTGATGAGCCCGAAAAACAGAATGTTCTTCATTCCATGCTTCAGCCCGAGTTTTATTTCCGCTTCCTTCCTGTCGATCTTCTCCCCGAAGTGTGAGTAGAGAGGGTGTTGGATTACAGTATATCGGGCGTCCGGCTTCAGGTTCAGCAGGTCCTTTGATACAGCCTCGCACAGCGTTACGCATCCTGTACTTCCTTCAAGGAAATATCTTGTCAGGGGAGCGTCGAAGAAATGAGGCTCGTGTGGTATTACATTGTCAAGGATCGATATGACCTTGCAATGTTTCTTCATATGTCTTGTTATGAAACCGAGGGACGGTGCAAAATATGACATCCAGTATCGGACAATCAACACGTCCGGCTCCCAGTTCCGGATCTCTCTCAATGTGCTGATGTAAGAGAAAGGATTGGCCGTATCCAGCAGAGATGTGCTCTCTACCGGTACGGCCTCATCATCTTCTGTCACGAACTGTGTCTTTCCCGGAAACAGGAATTCAGGATATTGTCTCTTGAAGTTGAATGCCTTGACAACATGACCCTTGCTCAGTTCACTATACAGGCATGCGTTAAACTGAGAGATTCCTCCTCGATAGGGATAGAAACAGGACAGTACAGCTATTTTCAATTACTTGTTATTTTGCGTTCTTCGCAGCAACGTATTCAGCGTTGAGGCCTTTGAGAACGTCGTCAGTGATGTCGAGTGAAGGATCTGCTGTAAGAACAGGAGCGCTGAGAGTCACGACACCGTCGTCGGCAGCATCGCCCTGACTGATGAGAATCATGGCGTACTTCTTCTCCTGATTGTACTTGGCGATGAATGTTGCGATCGCATCATTGATCTGGTTGTTCATTACAAGGAGTTCCTCGTTGATCTCGTTGTTCTTCTGGTTAGCGTAGTTGTTGAATTCAACTTCCTGCTGCTGAAGCTTCTGTGCCTCGTGCTCGGCAGTTGTTCTTGTCATGAGACCCTTCTGAACCTTCTCCTGATACTTTGTCACTGCAGAAGCAAGGTTGTTCTCTCTTCTTGTGATCTCAGCCTGAATGCTCTGTACCTTTGTCTCGACAACAGCTCTGAGGTCGTTTGCCATATCGTACTCAGCCATAAGTCTGGTTGCATCAACGTAAACGATAGCCCCCTTGCATACAAGTGAATCACAATTCTCAGTGGCAGCCTCACCAGCCTTTTCATTGTTAGCCTGATTGCATGAAACTGCTCCGAATGCTACTGCAGCGCCCATAACGAGAACGCTGAGGATTTTAGATGTCTTTTTCATTATAGTTATGTTTTTATTTTTGTTTTTGCATTCGCAATAAGCCACAAAGATAATTAAAAAATCTTGACTTTTGAAAGATATGCCTGTATTGTTTGTTCCAGTCCCATGTATAAGGCGTCGCATATAATTGCATGCCCTATCGAGACTTCATCTGTCCAAGGTATGGTTCTGATGAAATACTCGAGGTTCTCAAGGTTGAGGTCATGACCTGCATTCAATCCAAGTCCGCAGTCTCTGGCTGTTTCTGCCGTTCTCAGGAAGTCAGCGATTGCCGCTTCCGGGTTGTCGGGGAACATGAGTGCATAAGGCTCGGTATAAAGTTCCACTCTGTCTGCTCCGCATGTCGCTGCCCCTTCTGCCATTTCAGGTCTTGCTCCTATGAAGATGGATGTCCTTATGCCTTCCTTCCTGAATTCCGAGCACACTTCAGTCAGGAATGAACGGTTGGCTATGGTATCCCATCCTGCGTTGGATGTGATGGCATCTGCTGCGTCCGGGACGAGCGTCACCTGGTCCGGCTTCACTTCAAGAACGAGGTCTATGAATGATCCGATAGGGTTGCCCTCGATGTTGAATTCTGTAGTTATCAGAGGTTTGATTTCCCTGACATCCGCATATCTGATATGCCTTTCATCCGGCCGGGGATGGACTGTAATGCCTTCTGCTCCGAATTTCTCACAATTCACGGCAGCAAGTGCCACGTCGGGCATTCTCCCGCCTCTCGCATTTCTGACAGTCGCTATCTTGTTTATGTTGACACTCAGTCTGGTCATGAGGTTCGATTTAAATTAATTATCAGACAAAAATATATAATAAAGTTCAATTTTAAAGAATAATATGCTATTTTTGGCAGTTGTTTACTTAAGAAATCCTAATGAAGGTTGCAATATACAACGGCCTGTATGAACCAGGTTTAGAAATACAAGACAAATATGATACCATGTTGGCTGAGTTTCGCAGTGCTGGCTGCGAAGTCGTCGAGGTCGGGGATGACTGTTCAGGACTGGAGGGATGTGACTGTCTGTTGAGTGCAGGTGGTGACGGTACGTTCCTGTCAGCCTCATCCTTGTCTTTGAGGACTGGCATTCCGGTTGCGGGAGTCAATTTCGGCAGGGTGGGATTTTTGTCGGAAAATCGCCCGGAGGATATTGTAAAGGCTATTGTTTCCGGAAATTACAGAGTTGAGGATACGGCGGTTTTAAACGCATCTTTTGAGGGAGATATTTCTGATGGGGCAGAATGTTTCTGGCCATATGCCTTCAATGAATTTACTGTTCACAGAGTGGGTGCCGCAATGCTTGGAGTAGACGTGGATATTGATGGTGTAAGCCTTCCTACGTACTGGGCTGACGGTCTGATAGTCTCGACAAGTTCAGGCTCTACCGCGTATTCCCTGAGCGCTGGCGGACCGATAGTTCTCCCTGAATCCAGAGTCCTGATAATCAATCCGATAGCACCTCATAATCTGAATATCAGACCGTTGGTCGTTCCTGATACTGTGTCCATATCGATACGGATTCATTCCCGTGATGGCAGGGCTGTGTTTACGGCTGACACCAGATCTATGGAAATCAATGAAGATGTCCTGATCAGGCTGAATGTGGCACAGTTTTCGCTTAAGCGTGTCCGGCTTAACGATTCCAATTTTATAAATGCTCTTACAGAGAAACTTCATTGGGGTGAGGATGTAAGAAATGTCAAGAAGTAATATGTCAATGGAAAATATCAGCAATATACCCGTTCATGTGTCGATGATTATGGACGGAAATGGCCGTTGGGCCAAGGAACGTGGCAAGGAAAGGGTCTACGGCCACTTTGAGGGGGTTGAGAGTGTCCGTGCATGTGTCGAAGCAGCAGTTGAGACAGGAGTGAAGTACTTGTCTCTTTATGCGTTTTCAGAAGAGAATTGGAATCGTCCTCAGGCAGAAGTTGACACGCTGATGGAACTTATGGTCAAGGCAATGGCTGATGAAATGGCGTCTTTGGATAAGAATGGGGTCAGATTCATGGTTGTAGGAAACAGAGCCAGACTTTCGGACAGCTTGAATCAGGTTATCGACTCATGTATGGAACAGACGGCCTCCAACAGAACCCTGACTCTGATAATCTTTCTGAGCTACAGCGGAAAGTGGGATATTCTTCAGGCAGCCAAGAGAATGGTGGTCAAGGCTTTGGAGTCTCCTGAATCTGCTGAGGATATTCTTGATATGGATATCGCAGGATTCGATTCATATCTGTCTACTGACGGAATTCCTGATCCGGATCTTATAGTACGTACTTCAGGTGAGTGCAGGTTGAGCAATTATCTTTTGTGGCAGGGAGCATATTCCGAACTGCTTTTTGTTGACACATTATGGCCGGATTTCAGAAAGGAAGATTTCAAAAAGGCGTTGGAATACTATTCTAAACGCGACAGGCGTTATGGAAAAGTGAAATAATTGCTTATCTTTGCAGTTTTGAAATTAATATCAAGATGAGGTTATATAGATTGGTCACCCTTATATCTGCGTTAGTTCTGTCGTGCCATTTGTGGGCACAGCAGGCTGGCGAAGATGTTGTGGTGGATTATAACAATCCAAAGAAATATATCGTAGGAGGCGTCAGAGTCGAGGGAAATCAGTATTTTGCGCCCGAACAGATTCTTCAGATCACAGGTCTTCAGAAGGGTATGGAGGTCACTGTGCCCAGCGAAGAAATGTCTGCCATAGTCAACCGTCTGTGGATGCAGAAATATTTTGAAGATGTAGGTGTGGCCATCGACTCCATTGCGCCATCCAGGGATACGGCATTCTTCAAGGTGACTATCGTGGAGAGACCAAGAGTTTCACGTTGGACATTCAGTGGTGTCAAGTCCGGTGAGCAGAAGGAACTGCTTGAAAGACTGAATCTCCGTAGAGGAGGAGAATTCTCGGATTATGTGGCAAAGACATCAACTGATATCATCAAGAGGTACTATAAGGAAAAGGGATTCCTTAATGTAGATGTTGATGTCAGGACCAAGCGTGATACTGTGATCAAAAGTGCGATAAGGGTTCAGTTCGCTGTTGACAGGGGAGAGAAGGTCAAGATCAAGACAATAACTTTCAACGGCAATGACCACGTCAAGGAGACCAAGCTCGTAAGGGCGATGAAGAAGACAAGGGACGCGCGTTTCATGAACTTCTTCAGTTCCAAGAAATTCAATGAGGCAGAGTACGAGAATGATAAACGTGCAATGATCAGTGCCTTCAACGAGGCCGGATATCGTGACGCAAGAATCATCAAGGACACAATGTACTATGTGGAGCCTGGTCGTCTTCAGATTGATTTTGACATTGATGAGGGAAAGCAGTATTTCTTCAGGAATATAACATGGACAGGTAACTCTGTGTACAGTTCTGATGTGCTCAATGAAGTGCTGATGATCAATAAGGGAGATGTCTATGATGTCGTGACCATGGAGAAGAGACTCTTCGGCGGTGGAAAGCAGAATGAGTATGACGTTTCCAAGATGTATCGTGACAACGGCTACCTCTTCTTCAATCTTCAGCCTGTCGAACTCAATATCGAGGGTGACTCTGTGGATGTGGAGATGCGTGTTGTTGAGGGTAAGCCTGCAACACTCAATAATATCGTCATCAATGGTAATGACCTTACCAATGAAAGGGTTATCCGTCGTCAGGTGTTCACACGTCCGGGATATCTTTTCAGCCAGTCGGATTTCGAGCGTTCGATTCGAGAAATCGCTTCAATGGGTCAGTTCGATCCTGAGTCCATCACTGACCCGGCAAAGGGATATTCAATCATACCTAATCAGTTGAATAATACCGTAGATATCGTCTACAACGTTACTGAAAAGCCTTCAAGCCAGCTTGAACTTTCAGGAGGTTGGGGTGGTAATACATTCGTGGCGACAGTCGGTGTGAGCTTCAACAACTTCTCTACACGTCGTTTCTTCGACAAGACTGCGTGGAGACCTGTTCCACTTGGAGATGCCCAGAATCTGTCCGTACGTTTCCAGACCAACGGTACATATTATACCAGCCTCTCGGCAAGTTTCTCGGAGCCTTGGCTTTTTGGTAAGAAGCCTACATCGCTGAACATGTCGCTCTACTATACAAGGCAGACTAATTCATACATATATTATAATATCCTCAATAATGATGAGTATATGGAGGTGTATGGATTTGCAGCAGGTCTTGGTAAGCGACTGAAGTGGCCGGACAACTATTTCGTACTATATAACCAGCTCAGCTGGCAGACATATAAACTCCAGAACTGGGCATATCAGTTCATGTTCGATACAGGTATCTCACATAACTTGAGCTATACACTGAGCTTGTCTCGAAATTCTACCGACCAGCAGATATATCCTCGTCAGGGATCGGATTTCAGTTTCTCATTGCAGCTGACTCCGCCTTATTCACTTTTGAGAAAGAAGGATTATGGCCTTCTTGATGAAGATGGAAATCCTAAGAAGGTTTCAAGCTGGAAGGATATTGACTACAGCTACCAGTCGTCACAGAATCATTACAAGTGGATCGAGTACCACAAGTGGTCATTCAAGGGTGCGGTCTATACCAAACTTGTAGGAGACCTGGTCCTCATGGCCAGAGCACAGTTCGGTTATCTGGGATACTATAACAGAAAGTGGGGTTATTCTCCTTTCGAGGGTTTCCGAGTCGGTGGTGACGGAATGTCCGGTTATGATACATATGGTTCTGAAATCATCTCTTTGAGAGGTTACGAGAACTACTCTCTGACTCCAATCGCTTCAGACCGCAGCTCTACCGGCAACTATTATGCGGGTAATGTGTATGATAAGTTCACTGTCGAGCTCCGTTATCCTGTGATCCTGCAGCCACAGTCTACCATTTATGCCCTCCTTTTCCTTGAGGGAGGTAACTGTTGGTCCGATATCAGAGATTTCAATCCGTTCCAGATCAAGAGGTCTGCCGGTGTCGGTGTGAGAGTGTTCCTTCCTATGATCGGACTGCTCGGTGTTGACTGGGGATGGGGCTTCGATGACCCTGTAAACGGAAAGAGTCAGTTCCACTTCGTCATCGGACAGCAGTTCTGATGACAGATGGCATCCTGAGGTATGCTGCCATCAGGACCCTGTTATGAATAATATTTAAAACAAGAAATAAAATGAAAAAGGTGATTATTATCGCAGCGATGGCCCTGATGTCTGTAGCTGCAATGGCGCAGGAGACAAAGTTCGCTTTTGTTGACTTCAATGAGATCGTAATGCTTATGCCGGAGATGGACGAGGCAAGAGCAACTCTTGAGGAGAATTCAAAGACAAACGAAGAGATTCTCATGACAATGTATGAGGAGTATCAGAATAAGATGAAGCAGTATCAGCAGAATGCAGCTTCATGGTCTCAGTCTATCCGTGAGATGAAGGAGAAGGAACTTGTAGACATCGAGTCGCGTCTTGAGCAGTCGCAGCAGAGCCTTCAGCAGGAGCTCCAGCAGCTTCAGCAGAGCCTTCAGGCACCTATCGTGGAGAAGGCTAACAAGGCTATCGGAGAACTTGCCAAAGCCAAGGGTGTTGCCGCTGTGTATGACAGGAGCACTTTCCTGTATGTAGATGAGACTCAGATGATTAACCTGACTCCAGAGGCGAGGGTTGCTCTTGGAATTCCAGAAGGAAGGACATTGGAAATACTTCAGGCAGAGATGATGGCCAAGGCTCAGGCAGCACAGGCAGCTCAGGCTCAGTAAAAACTGATATCACAAATATTTCACCGGCATCTGTCAGATGCCGGTTTTTGTTTTTAAAAATCTTATGAATTGTATTCTTCTTGTCGGAAAATTATTATACATTTGTATCATAATATGATTTTTTGATTTTAATTCATAACACTAACTATGCAACATAAGGTAATTGATACTAAAGATGTTGTCATTAGATTTGCAGGAGATTCGGGAGATGGTATGCAGCTCACCGGGTCTCTTTTTGCAGATATGTCTGCCATCTTTGGTAACGGACTCTCAACATTCCCGGATTATCCGGCTGAGATCAGAGCTCCTCACGGCACCGTTTCCGGTGTTTCTGGCTTTCAGGTTCATATCGGTAGCGAGCAGGTGACTACTCCAGGTGACTTTTGTGATCTCCTGGTGGCAATGAATCCTGCTGCACTCAAGGCTAATGCAAAATGGCTGAAGAGGACCGGTATGGTGCTCATGGATGCTGACACTTTCGACGAGGATGGCTTGAAAAGGGCAGGACTTGGTGATGATCCTGTCACAGAACTTCATATCGAAGACAAGACTATCATTGCGGCTCCGATTACAACCTTGACTCATGAGAGTCTTAAGGAAAGCGGTCTGGACAAGAAGACTGTCGAGAAATGTAAGAATATGTTTACACTCGGAATGGCATGTTATATCTATAACCGTCCGATGGAGTATATATTCCAGTACCTTGAACGTAAGTTCGGCAAGAAGAAACCGGAACTTGTCGAACCGAATAAGAAGGTTCTTAAGGATGGCTTCAATTATGCAGCTAACATTCAGGCTATTCCTAATACATATAGTATTGAGCCTGCTCAGCAGGAAAAAGGACTTTATAGGAATATCAACGGTAACCAGGCTACTGCATGGGGACTGCTTGCGGCCGCTGAAAAGGCAAATCTTCCGTTGTTCTGCGGATCATATCCTATTACTCCGGCCACCGGTATCCTTGAGGAACTTGCTGTTCACAAGAGTCTCGGTGCAAAGACAGTTCAGGCAGAGGATGAAATCGCCGGTGTATGTACTGCTATCGGAGCTGCCTTTGCAGGAAATCTTGCTGTGACTACTACTTCGGGTCCAGGCCTTTCGCTTAAGTCTGAGGCACTCGGACTTGCTGTGATGACAGAGCTTCCACTCGTTGTTGTTGATGTCCAGCGTGCCGGCCCGTCTACAGGTATTCCTACAAAGACAGAGCAGACAGACCTCAACCAGGCTCTCTATGGCCGTAATGGTGAGTGTCCTATGGTTGTAATGGCTGCGCATTCTCCTGCGCACTGTTTTGATGCTGCATTCAATGCAGCAAAAATAGCAGTTGAACACATGACACCTGTACTTCTTCTTACAGAAGGTTTTCTCGGAAATGGCTCTGAGCCATGGCTTATTCCATCAATGAAGGATTATCCTAAGATCGTTCCGCCATTTGCTCAGCCAAATACTGAATACAAGCCTTTCCAGAGGGATCCTGAAACCCTCGTCCGTCGTTGGGCAGTCCCAGGAATGGCTGGTTGCGAACACCGTGTGGGTGGTCTCGAGAAGAATCATGATGGCGTGATTTCTTCTGATCCTGCAAACCATGAACTGATGTGCAGGGAACGCTATGAGAAGGTGCAGAGAGTTCCGGTTCCGAAGTTGGAAGTTGAATGTGGTCCATTGAAGGGAGGACGACTTCTTGTTGTGAGCTGGGGTGGAACATATGGACATGTTACGTCGGCGATAAATGAGGCTCTTGCTGAAGATTACGATGTTGCACATGCTCATTTCGACTATATCATGCCTCTTCCGGCCAATACAGCAGAAGTCTTCGCGAATTATGATAAGATTCTAGTATGCGAACTGAACAGCGGACAGTTTGTCAATTACCTTAGAGCGGAACTTCCTGATTTTAAGTATCTGCAGCTCAATAAGGTACAGGGACAGCCGTTCCTTGTGCAGGAAATAGTGGAAGCAATCAAGTCGAACTATTAACCAGTCTATTATGCCAAGATATACATTCAAAGAATTCAAGAGTGACCAGGAAGTGAGATGGTGCCCAGGTTGCGGTGACCATGGTGTGCTTGCTGCTCTTCAGAGAGCCCTTCCGGATGTGACTGAAGCGCTCGGCTACAGCAAGGAGAGATATGTTGTTGTTTCCGGTATCGGTTGCTCGTCACGTCTGCCTTATTATATGAATACCTATGGATTCCATAGTATCCATGGTCGTGCAACTGCCATTTCAACTGGAATCAAGGTCGCGAATCCTGACCTCACAGTATGGCAGGCCTGTGGTGATGGTGACGCCCTTGCAATCGGCGGTAACCATTTCATACATGCCGTCAGAAGAAATGTGGATATCAATATCATTCTCTTCAACAACCAGATTTACGGTCTGACTAAGGGACAGTATTCTCCGACATCACGTTTCGGCGCGATTTCAAAGACTTCGCCTTACGGAACAGTAGAACAGCCGTTCAACCCTGGAAGCCTTGTGCTTGAAGCAAAGGGAAGGTTCTTCGCCCGCTCGCTTGACTCGGAACTCAAGCTCAACTCTGAAATCATGCTTGCGGCTGCAAAGCATGACGGATGTTCTGTAATGGAAATGCTTGTGAACTGCGTCATCTTCAATGATGGAACTCACAAGGTTATTTCTGACAGAGAACATCGTGCAGACAGAACCATTATTCTGCGTCACGGTGAGAAGATGATATTCGGTAAGAACAACGACAAGGGTCTTATGCTTGACGGTATGGGTCTCAGGGTCGTTACGATAGGTGAGAACGGCATTACAGAGGATGATATCCTTACGCATGATGCTCATTCTGACAATGTCGGTATCCATATGATGCTTGCGGATATGAAGTATCCTGATTATCCGGTAGCTCTCGGCGTTATCCGTGATGTGAAGGCTGTTACATATGACGACGGAGTAAGGGATCAGGTGACAGATCAGAAGTCAAAGTCGAAGATTCAGTGCGTAGATGATCTGCTCAGAAGCGGCAGCACATGGGAAGTGAAATAACCAAATCAATAATTAATAACAAACATGAACACACAGGAATTAATGGCCAAACTCCAGGCCAAGTACCCGCATGAGAAGGAATATCTTCAGGCTGTACACGAAGTATTGGAGTCAATCGAGGAGGTATATAACCAGCACCCTGAGTTTGAGAAGGCAAAGATCGTCGAGCGTATCGTTGAGCCTGAGCGTATCCTTACATTCAAGGTGACATGGGTTGATGATAATGGTGAAGTGCAGACCAATACCGGCTACAGAGTACAGTTCAACTCGGCTATCGGACCATATAAGGGAGGTCTCCGTTTCCACCCATCTGTAAACCTTTCAATTCTTAAGTTCCTCGGTTTCGAGCAGACATTCAAGAATGCACTTACAACCCTCCCTATGGGTGGTGGTAAGGGTGGATCAGACTTCAACCCAAGAGGAAAGTCAGATGCTGAGATCATGCGTTTCTGCCAGGCATTCATGCTTGAACTCTGGAAAGTGATCGGTCCTGATCAGGACGTTCCTGCAGGTGATATCGGAGTCGGTGGCCGTGAGATCGGATACATGGACGGTATGTACAAGAAGCTTGCTCAGCAGTACAACACAGGAGTACTCACAGGTAAGGGTCTTACATGGGGTGGATCTATCCTTCGTCCTGAAGCAACAGGTTTCGGTGCAGTATATTTCGTACAGCATATGCTTCAGATGGCAGGAAAGGATATCAAGGATAAGACAATAGCTCTTTCTGGTTTCGGTAACGTAGCATGGGGCGCTGCAACAAAGGCGACTGAACTAGGTGCAAAGGTTATCGCCATTTCCGGTCCGGACGGTGCTATCTATGATCCGGAAGGAATGAATGCCGAGAAGATCGCTTATATGCTTGAGCTTCGTGCCTCTAATAATGACGTTGTGGCTCCATTCGCAGAAAAGTTCCCTTCTGCAACATTCTACCCTGGAAAGAAGGCTTGGAGCATCAAGTGTGATATCGCTATGCCATGTGCATTCCAGAATGAGCTTACAGGTGCTGATGCGGAGGAACTCCTTGCAAACGGTACATGGCTCGCAGCAGAGGTCTCAAACATGGGTTGTACTCCTGAGGCAATCGCAGCATTCCAGAAGGCAGGTATCATGTTCGCTCCTGGTAAGGCTGTAAATGCGGGTGGTGTTGCTACTTCAGGTCTTGAGATGACTCAGAACGCTATGCATATCAGCTGGAGTCCTGCTGAGGTTGATGAAAAGCTCCACGCAATCATGTCAAATATCCACGAGGCATGTGTGAAGTATGGTACTCAGCCTGACGGATATATCAACTATGTGAAGGGTGCAAATATTGCCGGCTTCATGAAGGTTGCACAGGCAATGCTTGAGCAGGGAATTATTTAATTATTTCGTTGCTTTATTGTAAATAAAGAGTAACTTTGCGCCCGTTTTCACGAACGAGCGCAATTTTATTTATAAACGATATTAACTATGTTTAAGATTTTTCATGGATATGACCTCGTAGAGTCATATCACAATTGGAAAAAGAGCATCAGAACAGACAAGAAGACTGTGTCAAGAGCAATCCGCCTTATCATTGCTATTGTAGCTGCTCTTGTTGTATGGTGCCTCCCGGTAGAGAACTGGATTGATGGCATGACTATCATTCAGAAGAGAACATTGGCTATCTTCCTTTTCGCTATCCTCATGTGGCTTTTCGAGGCAGTGCCGGCATGGACTACTTCTGTTATGGTGGTTGTCCTGCTGCTCTTCACTACATCGAACAGCAGTTTGGTATTCTTTGAGAACGCATCTCCTGAACTTCTTGGTGCTCAGACAAGCTACAAGTCACTTCTTCACTGCTTTGCTGACCCTATCATCATGCTGTTCATCGGAGGTTTCGTGCTCGCAATCGCAGCTTCGAAGACTGGTCTTGACCTCTTCCTTGCTCGTGTAATGCTCAAGCCTTTCGGAAAGAAACCTCAGATGGTACTCCTCGGTTTCCTTATGGTTACAGGTGTATTTTCAATGTTCCTTTCGAACACTGCTACAGCAGCGATGATGCTTACATTCCTCGGACCTGTACTCAAGGCTCTTCCTGCTGACGGAAAGGGTAAGACAGCTCTCGCACTTGCTATTCCTATCGCAGCTAACGTCGGTGGTATGGGTACTCCTATCGGAACACCTCCTAATGCGATTGCACTTAAGTATATGTCAGAGATTGGTATCGAGATCGGTTTCGGTCAGTGGATGGCATTCATGATTCCTTTCACTATCGTTCTTCTGCTCATCGCTTGGGTAATGCTTGTCAAACTCTTCCCATTCAAGGCAAAGGAAATCACTCTCAATATCGAGGGTGACCTTAAGAAGGACTGGAGATCATGGGTTGTGTACATCACATTCATCTGCACAGTGCTCCTTTGGGTTCTTGATAAGAAGACAGGTGTCAATGCAAACGTAGTTGCTATGCTTCCTGTAGGTGTGTGCGCTATCATCGGTGTCCTCACCAAGCGTGACCTTGAGGAAATCAGCTGGTCAGTTCTCTGGATGGTTGCCGGAGGTTTCGCTCTCGGTGTAGCTCTTCAGGAAACTGGTCTTGCAAAGACCCTCATCGCAGCTATCCCATTCAATGAGTGGCAGCCTATCCTTATGGTTGTGGGCTCTGGTCTTATCTGCTACGCAATGGCGAACTTCATTTCGCACACAGCGACAGCCAACCTTCTCGTTCCTATCCTCGCACTCGTCGGAGCAAGTATCTCGACTATCCTTGCACCTCTTGGTGGAGTTTCTACTCTCCTCGTCGGTGTGGCTATCGGATCATCACTCGGTATGGTGCTTCCAATCTCGACTCCACCGAATGCTATTGCAGCCTCTACCGGTATGATCGAGCAGAAGGATATGGTGAAGACAGGTCTGATCATGGGTGTCGTAGGTCTCGTACTCGGATACGGTATGCTTATCGTGCTCGGATCGACAGGATTCTTCGGATAATTCTAACCTTGATATATTTCAAAGGGAGTGGTCAAACAAATGGCCGCTCCCTTGTTTTTTATAAATATAATGTCCAACTTTACACTATTAAATTAACGACCATATAAATTAACATTACTAAACCTTTACGGTCATGTCCTATTTTACTTTCCTGGGTCATCCCATGAATTACAGACGCTGCATTTCATTCCTTGTTGTCTGCGTCTTCACTTTCTTCCTGGCGTTGGTGCCGACATCTTTCTATGGCGTAAATCCTGACACACTTGAGCCGATATTCACGTTGACTCAGCAGAGGGTTATCGCTATTTTTGTTTTCACAGCGATGATGTGGATTCTGGAAGTTATTCCGACATGGACTACATCAGTTGTCGCTATTGTATCGATTCTTCTTACGACATCCAATAAGGGACTGGGCTTCCTTATGGTTAAAGATAACCTGGGTGAACTTACCAATTACAAGAGTATCATGGCAGCCTTTGCGGATCCTGTCATAATGCTCTTCCTCGGTGGTTTCGTGCTTGCTTTTGCTGCAACAAAGGTCGGGCTCGATGTTCAGTTGGCCAAGATCATGCTCAAGCCTTTTGGAAAGAATCCTAAGACAGTGCTTCTCGGACTGCTGCTTGTCATTGGCTTTTTCTCGATGTTCATGAGCAATACAGCCACTGCTGCAATGATGCTGACATTCCTTACTCCAGTTCTTGCAACCTTGCCAAAGGACGGTGGCGGAAGAATTTCCCTTGCTCTTGCAATCCCTATTGCTGCCAATCTTGGCGGTATGGGCACTCCGATCGGAACTCCTCCTAATGCCATCGCACTCGGAGCCCTTCAGGATGCAGGTTATGCAATCACTTTTGTCGGCTGGATGTTGAGGATGGTACCTTACGTGATTGTGATGCTTCTCATCGCATGGGTGCTTCTTATGAAACTGTATCCGTTCAAGGCAAAGAGTATTGAAATCAAGATAGAGGGTGCTCCTGTCAAGACGACTCCTTTCCAGAAATATGTGGTTTGGGTTACATTCGCTTTGACAATCATTCTTTGGGTCGGTGAGAGCCTGTTCAAGGTGAACTCGAATATCGTTGCGATGATACCATTCGCAGTCTTCTCTGCAACAGGTATCCTCAAGGCGCGTGACCTGGAACACATCAATTGGGCTGTGCTTTGGATGGTTGCCGGAGGTTTTGCTCTTGGAACTGCACTCAACCAGACCGGACTTGCTTCGACCCTCATCCAGACCATTCCTTTTGCAAGTTGGAATGCTATTGTAGTGATGTTGGTCGGCGGTTTCATCTGCTACTTCCTTTCTAACTTCATTTCAAACTCAGCGTCTGCAAATCTTGTTGTGCCTATCCTTATCGTAGTCGGTAAGGCAATGGCTGGTAATCCTGCATTTGAAGCAATCGGAGGAGTTCCTGCGATGATTGTGGGTATTGCAATTGCAGCATCGTTGGCAATGTGTCTTCCTGTATCAACTCCACCGAATGCCCTTGCTCATTCTACCGGAATGATTACGACAAAGCAGATGGCCACAGTCGGTATCGTTCTCGGAGTAGTAGGTTTCGTGCTTGGCTACCTGATGCTCATTTTCATAGGATTCTAACTAAAATAAATATGAAAAAGACTCTAACATTCCTCTTTGCTATACTCCTTACAGCTTCAGTCTTTGCGCAGGAACAGCCAAAGAACAAGTTCAAATTATACGGATTCATCCGCAATTATTTTGTATATGACTCACGCGAAAGCAAGTCCGGAACATCAGACCTTTTCTATTATCTTCCATTGGACAGGAAGATGAATGAAGATGGTACCTTGGACCTTAATGATCATTCGTCGTTTCGTTTTGTTGCTCTGACTTCCCGCGTCGGCCTGGATGTGAGCGGATATCAAATCAATAATGTGCATTTCGGAGCCAAGGTGGAAGCGGATTTCTATGCAGGTCTTTCAAGCTCTTCGAATGCGAATGCCACAAAATATTTCCCTGGCAATACAAATATATCAGGAACAGCTCAGATGCGTCTGCGTCAGGCGTATGCCACTGTGACTTGGAAGGATCTTCCCATGTCAGACGAGCAGACTGCTTCCGTCGGACTGAAGCTTGGTCAGGCATGGCATCCTATGGCTGCGGATTTTCCGCACCTCTTCAGCCTTGAGGTGGGAGCGCCGTTCGGTCCGTTCTCACGCACTCCTCTCGTGCAGATGGATGCGAATCTCGGAAAGAACTGGGTCGTATCCGCAGCAGCTTTATGGCAGATGCAGTATAATTCACAGGGACCTGTAGGTGCTTCTGCTATATACATGAAGTATGGTATGACCCCGGAAGTATATGCTGCAGTGGCATTCAAGTCAAACGGTTTCCTGTTCAGAGTCGGTGCAGATCTTCTCAGCATAAAACCACGTGTATATGGCAATATTGCGGCACCTACAGCAGAAAACCCGGAAGCAACTAATACGGTGAGGGTATCTGACCGAAAGACATCGCTTCTATATTATATATATACTCAGTATTCGTACAAGAGTTTCTCAATCAAGGCCAAGTCTACTTTCGGTGAAGGTGGTGAGCATATGAATCTGATGAGTGGATATGTGAAGACAGGGGAGAATGCTGACGGAAGCTGGAACTATGCATCATTGAGGAATTCTTCATCATGGCTCTCCATGAGTGTCGGCAAGAAATGGCAGGGTGTGCTTTTCTTGGGATATGTGAAGAATCTGGGTCTTGCTGATGCGGCATCCGGACCGGTAGCCAAAGGCAATGTCTATTTCTGTGGCAATGGTTTTTCAAATATCAACCAGATGTACAGAATCAATCCGCAGCTTATATACAATATAGGTAAGATGAATATTGGATTGGAGTATCAGTGGACTTCTGTTCAGTATGGCGAATATGATGGTGGTAACCTTAATAAGTATGCTTTGGCAGACAAGGGACTGCATTGGGTTGGGAATCATCGTGTGAATTGTATGGTAAAGTATAATTTCTAGTTGAAAATATTTCAAATTGTAACCTCCCTGAAAATAAGCTTCTTAGCCATTCAGGGAGGATTTTTTATGTAAAAATATTTGAAAAAGTACGGAAAAAAATTTGGAGATTAATTTAAAAGTCGTACCTTTGCACTCCCTTTGAAAAACGGGACGGCTGATAAGGCTGGGAGTTCTTGGAAAAGACTGACGCAAAAATAAAAATTGAAAAATTTTGCAAAAAGATTTGGAAGTTTGAAAATAATGCGTACCTTTGCAGCCCCGTTCGAAAAACGGGTTACTGAAAAGTTCATTGAAAAGACTGAATAACTGTACAAGAAGCAAGTACCGAGAAATACAATTTATCGAGAAGCGTTAATTTCTTTGGAAATTAGAAGTGTCAGAGACAAGCTAAGAATTATATAAAAATTATACAATGAAGAGTTTGATCCTGGCTCAGGATGAACGCTAGCGGCAGGCTTAACACATGCAAGTCGAGGGGCAGCATGAGACTGAGATTCGTCAAAGTCTTGATGGCGACCGGCGCAAGGGTGCGTAACGCGTGA
>JAZLDR010000055.1:0-7493 GCA_045614805.1 Candidatus Cryptobacteroides sp.
GCGCAACCTCTTCCGGCATCATAGAATAATTGGATGTTCTGTGCCTGAGCTTTATTTATCCCTGAGATAGAGATGACAGATAAAAGCAACAGGACTGTAATGAATAGCTTTTTCATAAATCCCGATTTAACTGTGTAAATATACGAAACATCTCACAGAAAACAATCCATTGTTCGCGCTCTGGCACATAGACATATTAATTGTGCCTGAAATTAATATAAACCTATTATGATACCTGAATCATGCAGATATAACAAATATCCCGAACTCCCGTCCACGGAAACAGCCTATTTCATGGATCCGAATACATAACGAATGGGAACGATAAGTATTTCAAAGTTATTTGTATATTTGAGGTATGAGTATCAAGAACCTATCTTTATTATTCGCAGTATTTCTGTCTGGAGCCATAGTTTCAGCACGCGAATCTATCCGTCTTGACCAGGGATGGAAATTTCATCTTGGCCACGCAACTGACAATCGTCAGGACTTCAATTACAGGTCTTCACGTCTATACGGCAAGACCGCAGAAAACTATTGGACATGCATCAGGGCAGAGTTCGACGACAGCGAATGGGAGAAGATAGACCTCCCTCACGACTGGGCAGCATATCTACCTTTCAAGCATACAACCGCAGGAGAAGGCTGGTCACATGGATACAAGACATTGGGGGCCTTCTTCCCAGAGAACAGTATAGGATGGTACAGAAAGGCCTTCACATTGCCGAAGCATAAGGACACTGACAGGATCTCTCTTACCTTTGATGGGGTATTCCGTAATTGTCAGGTGTGGGTAAACAATTTTTACTTAGGCGACAATTTCAGCGGTTACACATCATTCACCTATGACATCACAGACTTTGTGAATCCTGACGGAGAGAACCTTGTCGTCGTGAGGGTAGACGCATCACAGGTAGAAGGATGGTTTTACGAGGGTGCAGGAATATACCGACACGTATGGCTGAACATATATGATGATGTACATTTCAAGGATAACGGAATATTTGTCAGTTCCGTATTGAACGAAGACATGACATCTTCTGATATAAAGGTAGAGGCGGAGATAGAAAGCTGGAGGACATATGATATCAAGGCAGAGGTTAATGCAGTCATAAAAAGCCACGACGGAAAGACCATAGCTCAAAGCAGCAGCGAAGAACTTAATCTGGCCGCGGACGGGGAATTCAAGACAACTTTGCATCTTGGAATCATGAATCCTGAACTGTGGGATATTGAATCGCCATACCGTTACAGGCTTGAAACCGAACTTATCTCAGAGGGGAAAGTACTTGACAGACAGGAAATACGCTTTGGTATCAAGAAGGTAGTTTTCGACAAAGACAAGGGGATGTTCCTCAACGGCAGACCGATAAAGATCAAAGGCGTATGCTGCCATCAGGACCATGCCGGGGTGGGAAGTGCCCTGCCCGACTTTATACAATATTACCGAGTCTCCCTTCTTAAGGAAATGGGAGCGAATGCCTACAGGTGCAGTCACAACCCGCCCACACCGGAACTTCTGGATGCATGCGACAGTCTAGGGCTGCTTGTCGTCGACGAGACGCGTCTTACGAACTCCGGAGAAGAATATATGAAACAATGGGAGAGTCTGATACTCAGAGACAGGAATCACCCATGCATCTTCATGTGGTCGATAGGCAATGAGGAGGAAAGGCTCCAATCGCTTCCGACAGGCAAGAAGATAGCAAGATCCATGACCAGACGTCTGCGTCAGCTTGATCCTACCAGACCATCAACTTATGGAGCAAACAACGGTGGAGAGACTTCAGGAATAAATGAAGTTGTGGATATCAGAGGATTCAACTACAACTTAGCGGGAGCCGACCCATATCACACGGCCCGCCCTGATCAGCCGGTCTATGGTTCCGAAGTAGGAAGTACCGTAACCACAAGAGGTATCTATCAGGCAGACAGCGTCATGAACTATCTTACCGACTATGATGAGAACTTCCCGCCATGGGCAAGTACTGCAGAAACCTGGTGGACAATGGCATCAGAAAGGGAATGGTTCATGGGAGGATTTGTATGGACCGGATTTGATTACAGAGGTGAGCCTACTCCTCATGAATGGCCGAACATAAACTCTCATTTCGGAGTGATGGATGTCTGTGGCTTTCCTAAAAACGTATATTGGTACTACCGCTCATGGTGGACTGACGAGGACATACTGCACATTGCCCCACATTGGAATCACAAAGGTCAGGAGGGAAAGGCTATCAAGGTATGGGTCAACACCAATGCAGATGAAGTGTCTCTGATTCATAACGGCAAGAACCTTGGACGCAAGAAGATGCCTCGGAACGGACATCTGACCTGGGAAGTACCTTACAAACCTGGCTGGCTTAAAGCCATAGCATTCAAAAACGGAAGAAAATTTGAGAAAGTCATTGAGACCACAGGACCTGCAGTGAGCATATCCCTTACTCCACACAAGAGCGTCATCATGGCAGACGGTCAGGACGGAACTGTAGTGAATGTCGAGGTTATGGATAAGAACGGGCTACATGTACCTGATGCCAGCAATCTCATCAGATTCCAGATAGATGGCGATGCCAGAATAATCGGAGTGGGAAATGGAGACCCTAGCTGTCATGAACCCGACAAATGCAATGACGGAGAATGGCAAAGAAGCCTCTTCAACGGACGCTGTCAGGTGATTATCCTTGCTGGAAACAAAAAAGAAGACATCGTTCTGAAAGCGACTGCAGATGGTCTGGACAGTTCAGACATCATAATCTCTCAGCAATAGAACGCTGACGACAGCAAATGCCAGTCAGACTTTAATTTGACATCAGGTAGACTTTCATGAAGTCGTTGAGGTCGCCATCGAGGACGCCTTGTGTGTCGGAGGTTTCATGTCCGGTACGGAGGTCCTTGACCATCTTGTATGGATGGAGGACGTAGCTGCGGATCTGCGAGCCCCATTCGATCTTCTTCTTCTGACCTTCGAGTTCGGCCTGTTTCTCCTGACGTTTCTTCAATTCTATATCGTAAAGACGTGATTTGAGGATTCGAAGGGCATTCTGCCTGTTATCCAGCTGCGAACGTGTCTCTGTGTTCTCGACAACTATACCTGACGGGATATGCTTGACACGTACACCTGTCTCGACCTTGTTGACATTCTGTCCACCGGCACCGCTTGAACGGTAGGTATCCCACTCCAAGTCACCCGGGTTGATTTCAATTTCGATGGAATCATCCACCAATGGGTATATGAATACCGACGAGAATGTTGTCTGACGTTTTCCCTGAGCATTGAACGGAGAAATGCGTACAAGGCGATGAACTCCGCTTTCCGCTTTAAGATATCCGAAGGCATAATCACCCTCAACCTGCATTGTAACAGACTTTATACCGGCGTCTTCGCCTTCAAGTTCATCAGTTACGGTAACCTTATATCCGTTTCGTTCAGCCCAACGGATATACATTCGCATAAGCATTGCAGACCAGTCGTTAGCCTCTGTTCCGCCCGCACCCGAATTTATTGTAAGCACCGCTCCGAGATTGTCTCCTTCCTCTCCGAGCATATTACGAAGTTCAAGAGCCTCAAGTTCAGACAGGGCGGCCTCATAAGCCGAATCAGTCTCCTCATCCTCGAACTCAAGCAACACATTAAGGTCCTCAACAGCTGTCACCACCTTGTCGTAGCCTGTAACCCAGAACTTGACTCCTGAAAGTTCCTTCAGGAATTTCTCCGCTTCCTTAGGGTCATCCCAGAAGTCTGCTGAGAGGGTACGCTCGGTCTTTGCCGCCACTTCTGCACGTTTCTCCTCTATATTTATGCACCTGCCAAGCGTATCTACGCGCTGCTGGAGTTCCTTGATCTGTTCTGCTGTTATCATATCCGCCATATAAAACCTCGCAAAGATAATAATTTTATAGATTTCTCGACTACGCTCGTAATCGACGAAGTCGCTTGAGCGACAGCGAAAGAAATGACAGATGAAAGACTTGATTGAAATGACAATGTGACAGAAAGTTTATATATTTGCAGAACGATGATAGGAATATTTGACTCAGGTGTCGGCGGACTGTCCGTCTTCAGGGAGATAAGAAAAGTTCTTCCTGAGCAGAGTTATATCTACTATTCCGATAACGCACATTGTCCCTACGGGGAAAAGAGCAAAGACTACATCATCGGGAGAGCCCGCACAATCACACGTTTTCTGTTAGAGAAAGGATGCGAAATCATCGTAGTGGCATGCAACACAGCGACAGCGGCAGCCATCAGTACCCTCCGCGAAGAATTCCTTGTCAGGTTCATCGGCATGGAGCCGGCAATCAAGCCAGCTGCACAGGCAACCAGAACAGGAGTCGTCGGAGTCCTGGCCACAGCGGGCACTCTGAAAGCCACAAAATACATCGACACGCGTGAAAAGTGGGCACAGGACGTAAAGATTGAAGAACATATCGGTCAGGGATTCGTAGAGTTGGTTGAGAACGGCAACACAACCGGCCCACAGGCAGAAGCCATCGTAGGCGCAAGCCTCAAACCGATGCTTGATGCAGGTGCAGACATGATTGTACTCGGCTGCACACACTATCCGTTCCTTACAGAAACCATTGACAAAGTTGCCAGACAGACTGTTCCCGGACGCGAAATCACTATAATCGACCCAGCCCCTGCTGTCGCTAAACATCTGACAGAGGTGATGAGACAGGAAGGCATATCAATGCAATCGCCCGACGGCTACAGCATTGAACTGCACTCATCGGGCGATTCTGAAAATCTTGAAAGAACCTTTTGTCTGATTCTATAATATCATTATCTGTTGTACAACTGACCAAGTACCTCAAACAAAGGCTTTCCATCAACTATTGTAATTCTGTATACGGTGTCATCCACCTTGTAATATTCCTTTCCGTCAGCAAGAGTCACCAGATCATAATCTTCCGGAATTGTCTCCACATATGCTCCGGCAGGCGGCACAATAACTCTATACTGACCATTCTTATCAGCAACATAGAACACTCCGTCCTGATAGAAATAATTTGCAGACGCATCTGCATAACTCTGTACAAGACCAAGGTTATTCGCCACTGTATAAGCCTGCTGTGCCATAAGTTGACCCGCTGCAATCTGGGCGTTCTGAGCAGCAATCGTAGCGTTATTCTGAGCAATCACGGCATTCTGCTGAGCAATATACTCATTGTTCTCATTTATCTGACTATAAGTATTGAACACTGTATTGTAATATGAGAGCTTTACAGCAGTCCATGTCATGTCAGCAATGATATTTGCAGCAAGAACTGTTCCGAAAGGAGGTCTGCACACCACATAATATCCACTATACGGACGATACCAGATGTCATCGTAGCAGTAATAGGTCACACCATGATAGACATGTCTTACGGCATAACTAGGAATAACCTTTATCCTGTGGCCATAACAATGATTATGTCCTGTCCAGTAACGCGACGGAGCATCATAATGCATGAAGTCACGGTCACGAGGATGTATCCTAGGAGGCACCGGCTTTGGACCATGAGGTCCATGGGCAGGAGGTGCGACATTAGGCTTAGGATTCGGCTTGGCAGCAGGTTTTGTCTGCGGCTGGGGAACCGGACGGGTAACCTTGTTACGCTCCGGCGACTCTGTTGAGGTCGGACGGTTTGGAGCAACTGTTATAGACGGCTTTGCAGTCTGACGCGAAGGGGCGACTGTCCTCGATGGAGCAGCCTGACTTGCAGTTGCAGTCTTCTTGGTTGAAGTCGATCTGCTTACAGATGGTGTTCTGACGGCAGTAGACTTGCCGACTGTAGTTGACTTATTTGATGACGACCTGCTTACCGATGTCGTCTTATCGGTAGAAGACGATCTGCTTGCCGATACCGGCCTGCTCGCTGTCGACTTGCTTGATGTCGATCTGCTCACTGTCGACTTGCTTGATGTCGATCTGCCTGCGGTCGATCTGCTTGTAGAAGTTGTTGTACTCCTACGGGTCTGGGCTTGAGTGTCAAGCTGAATTGCAGACAATGCAAATATCATAAGCATTGCTGCCATTGTAGTCCTGATCGATCTCATGATAATATGGTTTTTGAATTAATAGATATGGTATTTCTGCGACAATGCACGGAAAGAGTCTTCGTCCTTCCGCCAAAAACTGATGATATCATCTACATTATACCATTTGCCAAGGTTAAGTCTTACATAATCCGTGCCACAGACTTTATCGAACAATCCGTAGCCGCTCACTACCTCAAAGGCACGTTTGTCCGGATATAGTTCCGCAACCGCCTGTATCACATAGAATTGAGTCTCTGTAATGCGCGTCCGCTCATAATCTGTAAAGAAGTATTGAAGGCCACCGACAAGCTGTCCCTTCAACGCTCCAGCAAAAGGCTTATACCATATCGTACGGAAGGACACACCTTCAAGGCCGTAACTTTCAAGTTTTGCCTTCAGTTTATCAGGATCGAGCCAAGTCGCCCCGAAAACCTGAAACGGGAGAGTATATCCGATACCGATATTCATAAACCCATACAGCTCACCGCAAATACCGGAAGCCGCATAATACATCGGAGAATCACAGAACGGAATATTCGGCGAAGGCAGCACCCATGGAAGACCAGTATCCTTATAAAGCATATCACGTGTCCATCCCTCCATAGGAACAACCGTAAGTCTGCACTTTACCGGCGGCTGATCACCTTTCTGCCCTCTATTAAGCCCCTCCGTATTGATAAGTTCGGCCAGTTCGCCCACTGTAAGTCCATATACATACGGGATCTTATACTGACTCACAAATGAATTGAAGGGCTGCTCGACATAGTTTCCTTCGATCTTGTTTCCTCCCAGCGGGTTTGGACGGTCTAGTACCACCACTTCGATACCCTCTGCTGCACATGCCTCCATCACCAGTCCGAGAGTGCTGATGAATGTATATGAACGGACACCCACATCCTGGATATCATACACCATTACGTCGATACCTTTCAGCATTTCTGCAGTAGGTTTGCGCGTATTGCCGTACAACGAATACACCGGGAGTCCGGTAGTGGAATCATTGCTGTCAGACACTTTTCCCCCGGCATACACATCTCCCCTCACTCCGTGCTCCGGTCCGAACAATGCAACCAGATTGACACCGGGAGCATTATAAAGAATATCGATAGTCGAATTCATCTGACTGTCCACGCCACTCGGGTTTGTGACGAGTCCTACATTCTTACCGGATAGCAGGGCAAAATTCTGATCCCGCAACACCTCTATACCTGTCTTGACAACAGGCTGAGCGTCACATATTCCAGTCAGGAAGAATATCGAAAATAATATGAGTGACAGTTTCTTCATAGATCACAGGCAGGAAACTACAAATTTACAATTTTACCTGCAAAAAGAATATTTTCAGTCTGATTATCTGATATGAAAAAGAGGAAAGGCCTGTCAACTATGAAACGTGGAACAGGGTTTCTGTTGACTGCGGTAAGCCGCACCTGAGCACTTGTCACCGCAGCAGCCTCTGTTCCCT
>JAZLDR010000056.1:0-112043 GCA_045614805.1 Candidatus Cryptobacteroides sp.
CATATATTGTGGCGGTTATAGCGGTGAGGATCCACCTCTTCCCATTCCGAACAGAGAAGTTAAGCTCACCATCGCCGATGGTACTGCCCCACCAGGTGGGAGAGTAGGTAGCTGCCACGCTCTTACAAGAAGCTTCGAGACAAAAGTCTCGGAGCTTTTTTTGTTCCCTTTCGGGTTTCAATAGCGATATTTCTGTGTTTACACCAGTTGTCATTCCGACCGAACGAAGTGAGTGGAGGAATCTTTTTAAGGATGTCTCGACTACGCTCGACATGACAGGTGGACTTTGCTCGACATGACATGAGTAAACAAATATATCTTACTATTTATAATTATTTTAAATTATAATAATTCTAAATTGGAATATATTTTGTATATTTGTGGAAGTTAATTCTAAGAGTTATGAAGATAAAAGAAATAAAAGCTAGAGAAATACTCGATTCACGCGGAACTCCTACTGTTTCCGCAGAGGTAATACTTGATAATGGATGCCGTGCAGAAGCTTCTGTTCCATCTGGAGCATCAACAGGAATACATGAGGCAATAGAACTTAGAGATGGAGACCGGTCCAGATATTTTGGTAAAGGTGTCTTGAAGGCTGTATATAATGTCAATCATATCATAGCACCGGCGCTTGTCGGTCAGAATGTGTTTGAACAGGCAGTTGTAGATACAATAATGATTGAACTTGACGGCACTCCCAATAAGAGCCGTCTTGGAGCGAATGCCATACTTGCAGTTTCTCTTGCTGTAGCAAAGGCTGCTGCAGCAGCTCTTGATACACCTCTATATAGATATCTGGGAACTTCGGCTTCCAATGTCCTACCTGTACCGATGATGAATATTCTCAATGGTGGTTCACATAGCGACTCACCTATAGCCTTTCAGGAATTCATGATACGCCCTGTCGGTGCATCATCTTTTGCTGAGGGGTTAAGAATGGGCGCAGAGGTGTTCCATGCTTTGAAATCAGTTCTGAGAGAGCGTGGATTAAGCACATCAGTCGGTGATGAAGGAGGTTTTGCTCCGACGCTTAAAGGAACAGAACATGCTATCGAACTTATTCTATTGGCGATCGATAATGCCGGTTATCTGCCCGGAAAGGATGTGACACTTGCACTTGATTGTGCGTCATCGGAGTTCTATAAGGATGGCAGGTATGACTATCGTATCTTTGAAGGTGAGAATGCACCGGTTCTGACACGTGAGGAACAGATGGAGTACCTTAAGAGATTGGTGGCTAAATATCCGATTGATTCAATCGAAGACGGTATGTCTGAAGATGATTGGGCAGGATGGGAACTCTTGACAGCAGAGATAGGTGACCGTTGCCAGCTTGTAGGAGATGATCTGTTTGTGACCAATGTGGAGTATCTCTCCAGAGGAATTGAAAAAGGAATTGCCAACGCGGTACTTGTCAAACTGAATCAGATAGGAACTCTGACGGAAACGCTTGAGGCTGTCTCCATGGCTCAAAAGCATGGCTACAATGTCATTATTTCTCACCGCTCCGGTGAAACTGAGGATACGTTCATTGCTGACTTGGCGGTTGCGGTCAGCAGCGGCCAGATCAAGACCGGGTCACTCAGCCGTTCAGAAAGAGTTGCCAAATACAACCGCCTTCTCAAAATTGAACAGGAGATCGAAAATAATAAATAGTCCAATAAAAAAAAGCCTGATCCGAAGATCAGGCTTTTGTGGAGATAGTCGGAGTCGAACCGACGACCCCCTGCTTGCAAAGCAGGTGCTCTAGCCAACTGAGCTATACCCCCGTATTTAAAAGAACTTAGTAAAAAAGCAGTCAACTGACTGCTTTGGTACTCGGTAGGGGAATCGAACCCCTATTGCAAGATTGAGAATCTTGAGTACTAACCGTTATACGAACCGAGCGTGTTTTCGTTTTGGGATTGCAAAGGTACGCAAAAAATCTTTACTTCCAAATTTTTCCTGTGTTTTTTGAGAAAAATATTGAATTATTTCAGGAAAACGAAGAAAACAGCCATGATCAGACAGAAAAATGCTACAATGTGGTTCCATTGAAGTGACTGTCCCTTGAACATTACAGTCACCATCACTGTAAATACTGTGAGGGAAATGACCTCCTGGATGATCTTCAGCTGCATGAGGTTGAATGGTCCTCCGTTCCCTTCAAATCCGATTCTGTTGGCTGGTACCTGAGCACAGTACTCAAGGAATGCTACGGCCCATGAGAATAGAATGACGCATATAAGCGGCCAGCTTGTGGATATCTTCATTTCCTGCAGTTTGAGGTGGCCATACCATGCAAACGTCATGAATACGTTTGAAGCTATAAGTAGTAGTATTGTCCAGATTGCTTTCATGCTTATTTGATTTGAGGAATGCAAAAGTAATATTTAATTTGTAATTGCTGACATAAAACCTTAATTTTGCGTGATTTGCTAATTAAAAATAACAGATATATGACACTCATTAAATCTATTTCCGGTATTCGTGGAACGATCGGTGGCGCACCTGGCGAGGGCCTGTCTCCGCTTGATGTAGTTAAGTTTGCTTATGCATATTGTGAAAAGATGCGTGAGCGCAGACCTAAACCCGCAGGAGAGAGGTATAAGGTCGTGGTCGGCAAAGATGCACGTCTTTCCGGAGATATGGTGGAGCACCTGGTCTGCGGTACTCTTATCGCATGTGGAGTCGACGTTGTGAAAGCCGGTTTCTGTTCAACTCCAACTACTGAAATGGCAGTTGTTTTCGAGGAGGCTGACGGCGGAATAATCCTGACAGCATCCCACAACCCGAAGCAGTGGAATGCCCTCAAGCTTCTTAATGAGAACGGTGAGTTCCTGAATGCTGAGGAGGGTGCAGCTGTTCTGGCATGTGCCGAGGCTGAGGATTTTACTTTCGCTCAGGTTGATGATCTTGGTGTGATAGAAGAAAAGGATTATACTGACGCACATCTTGACGCAGTTCTAGCTTTGCCGACTGTTGATGTGGACGCTGTACGTAATGCTCACTTCAAGGTTGCCCTTGATGCGGTGAACTCTGTTGGAGGAATCATCATGCCAAGACTTCTTGAACGACTTGGTGTTGAATGTGTATGCGTGAACTGTGACCCTACAGGTGAGTTTGCACATAATCCTGAACCTCTTCCGGCAAACCTTGTGGAACTTTGCGAGGCTGTTGTAAACAATAAGGCGGATCTCGGTATTTCTGTCGATCCCGATGTTGACCGTCTTGCTCTGATCTGCGAAGATGGTACTCCGTTCGGAGAGGAATATACTTTGGTAAGTGTTGCAGATTACTTGCTTTCGAAGGTCTACAATGAGGCTTTGAATACAGGGAAGTCGATTGAGGAAGTAGCTGCCCCATATCAGTTGACTACTTCGTCAAACCTTTCTTCATCACGTGCACTTCGTGATGTGACCGAGCAGTATGGTGGAGAATATCACGCAGCTGCAGTCGGAGAGGTGAATGTTACAACTAAGATGAAGGAGTGCGGTGCAATTATCGGTGGTGAAGGAAATGGAGGCGTAATCTATCCTGCTCTTCATTATGGACGTGACGCTATGGTGGGAGTCGCCTTGTTCCTTACAAATCTGGCATATAAGAAGATGAAGGTGTCTGAACTTCTCAAGACTTACCCTCAGTATGTGATTGCAAAGAATAAGATAGAACTTTCCGACAGTGCTCTGATTGACAGAATACTCGATGAGATCAAGACTGTATATGCAGCAGAAGACATCAATACAATTGATGGAGTCAAGATCTCTTTCGAAGCCCGTAAGGAGTGGGTGCATCTCCGCAGGTCCAATACGGAGCCTATCATCCGTATCTATGCCGAGGCTGCAACTAAAGAGGCGGCAGATGCTCTTGCTCAGCAGATTATTGACATCGCTCATTCAATCCTTTCAGGTAAATAATATGTTTTCATTCAGGACTACATCTTTGGAAGATCAGCTTGACAGGGCTCTCCGTGAGGGACGTGTCGGCTGTTTCTGTACCCAGAACTGTTGGGATACCCAGCGCGGCAGGTATATGTATGATATATTCCGTGAAAGAGGCAACCTGCAGATCATATTCAATCCGAGAGATACGGAACTTACTCCGCTGACCAATCATATTGAGTTTTCAAGGGAGGACCTCAAGGACCTCAATGCCGTTGTTGTGGAGATTCAGGATGTCGGTGCCAGGTATTTCAATTATACCAAAGATGTAATGAAGCTGATGGAGGTTCTTAAGGATATGAAGGAAGAGGCTCCGTCTCTCTATATTGTCGATCATATCAATCCGGCGGGAAGAATTGTAGAGGGTACCATGCCTTCAGCTGAAATGGAATTCAATGTCGCCAAGGTGGCACATAGACATGGATTGACTCTAGGGGAACTTGCAAACCTGTATTATCATGAGATTGGGGCAAAGTTTGCCCTTCATGTGATTTCAGCTTTGGCTACGGACTCAAATCATCAGCTGATGCCATGGACTATCGCGCCGGCTTCTGATATTCCGGGTTTCTTTACCTGCGATATTTATCCCGGAGGAGGATTATGGAATAATACGAATATAACTCCGGGCATCGGTACAGCAAGGCCTTATGAGTATTTCGGTGCTCCGTTCATCAAGACTGCGATCCGTGAAGATGTTCCGGTTGCTGAGGGAGTCATGCTCCGTCCTTGTTCATTTACACCTTCATGCGGACGTTATGCCGGTGAGAAGTGTTTCGGATATCAGATAATGAGGGAGCCGGGAGTCGAGTATCATTCCCTTATGCATACCTTGCAGCTCATCCGTTTCTTCAAGGAGAAATACTCCGAGTTCAGATTGGAAGAGGGATTTGAAACCAAACTCTCTGACCCGGTGCTGATGGATTATATTAACGGAGGTATCTCTGCTGAGCAGATGAGGGAGCATGTGAAACTGGAAGAACAGAAATGGATACGTAAGGCAAAGAAATTCCTTCTTTACGATGATCAGCCTTATAGAATCAAGTAGTTTTTCCAAAAGGCTTGCTTGAAAAGTTGCAGAATAGAAATAAATACGTTATATTTGCGCCGCAAAATTAGTTAACTAAATTATTTACGCATTATGAAAAAAGGTATACATCCCGAAACCTACCGTCTTGTAGCTTTCAAGGATATGTCAAACGATGTTGTGTTCATCACTCGCTCATGCGCGAACACAAAGGAGACTATTGAGATCGAGGGCGTTGAGTACCCAGTTGTAAAACTTGAGATCTCGAATACATCTCACCCATTCTACACAGGTAAGATGAAGCTCGTCGACACTGCAGGTCGCGTTGACAAATTCTATCAGAGATACGCAAAGAAGAAGTAATTCTACTAAGACATACAGGTTATCGGTCCGCATATCTGCGGACCGATTTTTTGTTATCTGTAACTGAGTCGGTCTGATGTGAATGTCACTTCTTTGTTTGTGATAGGGTGGGTGAATGTGATTGAGAGTGCGTGCAGGTGTAGACGACCGGCGGTGTCTCCTCCATAAAGACGGTCGCCGACGATAGGGCTGGCGAGTCCGAGGGCGTGAGCACAATGGACTCTGAGTTGGTGTGTACGTCCGGTGTGAGGGTATAACTTCAGTTCTGCTGTTCCATCTTCGTGTACTTCAACTACTTCGTATTCCGTATAGGCTGCTTTCCCTTGTTTGAAGTCAACTTTCTGCCTTGGCCTTTCGTCATAATCCGGCCCCAACGGCAAATAGATGCTGCCGTCTTTGTGCTTCAGCAGATGTGGCGTCAGAAACAACCCCTCCCACTTCGTGGGCCCCTCCCCCTGCGGCCAGGGGGGTAGCACGGTTTCTTCGTGCCCATCTGCCGGCGCCAGCTGGTGGGGAAGTGAAACCTTTGCCATGTATGTTTTCTGAATGGTATGGTCTTCAAACTGCTGTCTCAGGTTGATGGCCGCGTCGGCCGTTTTTCCGAAGACCATCACACCGGAAGTGTCCATGTCGAGGCGATGTACCTGATGGATTTCATGTGACTGAGAAAGCCATTCCTTTAATGATGGGCGTCCGTCAAGGCCTGGAACGGAAGGCATGCCGCTTGGTTTCTCTACTACTATTATGCTGTCGTCTTCATGAATGATGATTGGAGAGGAGGTTGGTGTGTCCTCTTTCAGCAAGTGCAGACCTTTAAGCATGAATCCCAGAAGTGGACCGCACTTGCTTGTGCAGGAAGGATAGAAGCGGCCTTGGCTTCTGACGGCAGTGTCGGAACTCTGACCGTACCAGAATTCTCCCAAGGCCAATGGCTCGAGCCCATTGCGGTATGCATATTCAAGGAGTTTCGGTGCTGCGCATTCTCCTGTGCCTCCTGGAGGTGTAAGTCCTTCCTCATGGAAGATGTCAGCAATGCTGCGTTCTTCTCCAAGTGCATTGTGTACGATGTATTGTCGGAATATCCAATCCTGGAGAGTTTCAGACATTGAAGCCCGCAGTTTTTTGAGTGCTTCTGTTTTGTCAGAGAATGCTGTAATCCTGGACTTTATTTCTGATATTTTGTTTTCCCATGACAGCTTGAGGCGTCTCATCACCGCCTTCTCATGCTGACTTTTGCGAATCAGTTCAGCCAGAATGCTGTCGTCAGAACAGTTCAGACGCATTTCATCCCGTTCTTGTTTAGAGACAGTCATGTCTGAACGCAAAGACTCTAATTCTTTCTCACATGTGCGTTCGGCGTCATCAAGTTCTTGCTTTAATGACTTGTATTCCTCTGAAGCAAGAAGTGTATCAATTTTGGAGTTGATCAATGAAATTTCAGCCTCTCTTCTTTTGAATTCTCCATCCGGATCAGTCAGGTCATAAATAGGAGGGATGAATCCTTCTGCTGTTGCAGTGATCCTGCCATCAGATCTGCGTACTGTACCGGAGAAGGCGGCAAGGTAACCGATCCTTTGTGTCTTGGGCTCTCTGCAGATTAAGACTCCAAGCATTTTCCCCTCTGCAAGGCAGTCAGGTGCATGTTCCTGTATCTCCTGGGCAGCTTTTACGACGAGAGGATGGGGTACATATCTGAACGGGTCTGTAAATTCATACGGACCCTCAAAAAGTATATTATCTGAAAAAAGATGGATCACAACACGAGATTATTCAACTTGTACTCTCTGCATAAATCCTGCAGACCACAGTCCTGACATTTCGGCTTTCTGGCTGTGCATACATATCTTCCATGCAGGATGAGCCAATGATGGGCGGTACCGCGGAGTTCTTCAGCAAATCCTTCTGTAAGGTCTTTTTCCACAGCCTCTACAGTAGTTCCGTCCGAAAGTCCGATGCGGCGTGAGACTCTGAATACATGTGTGTCCACAGCTATGACGGCCTTGCCATAAATGACAGAGGCGATTACGTTTGCTGTCTTGCGACCTACACCCGGCAGTTTTTCGAGGTCTGACGGCTCGGATGGGACAAGGCCTCCGAAATCGGATACGAGTCTGGCTGCCATTCCGATAAGGTGCTTGGCCTTGTTGTTTGGGAAGGAAATGGATTTTATGAGTTCATATACTTCCTCAAATGTTGCGGCAGCGAGGTCTGATGGTTTAGGAAAACGCTCAAATATGGCAGGAGTATACATGTTGACCCTCCTGTCCGTACATTGTGCGGAAAGTATTACTGCAATCAGAAGATGAAACGGGGAGTCATAATGCAACTCGCTTTCCGCCTTTTCCATATTTGCGGAAAACCACTTTGTTACACTATGAAACAATTCCTTTTTCTCCATATTTTTGGGGATTGAGGATATCAGATTGTGATATCAAGGTCAATCGGTTCATCTGCCATCTGTTCCTGACAGACTTCGTCCTTGCATACCATGACCCTGCCCGGATATTTTTCAAAAATCTGTCGGTTATGTGTGACCATGACAATGGCGGTGCCTTTCTCCTTGTTGATTCTCGTCAGAAGCTGCATGATGCCGTCTGCAGTCTCGTTGTCAAGATTTCCGGTAGGTTCGTCTGCGATGATCACCTGAGGTTCGTTGAGCAGTGATCTTGCGATAGCGATACGCTGCTGTTCTCCGCCTGAAAGCTGATATGGCATCTTGTGCGCTTTTCTTCCCATGCCGACTGCATCAAGAACTTCAGTTATTCTCTTTGTCTTGCTTTCTTCATCCCTCCATCCGGTAGCGTCAAGTACAAATCTGAGATTGTCCTCTACGCTTCTGTCCATGAGCAGCTGGAAGTCCTGGAATACAACTCCCATCTTTCGACGGAGATATGGAATCTCCTTTTCCGCAATTCCATTCAACAGGAATCCACATGCTTCTCCAAAGCCCTTTTCAAGACTGTTTTCTGCAATGATTGTCCTGATGATGGAAGTCTTTCCTGTACCTACCTTTCCCACGATGTAAACGAAATCTCCAGGGTATACATCCATGTCGAGACCGTATATCACAGTTGCCTCTCCGTTCACTATGTCCGCTTTCCTGAATGAAATGATGGGGGTTCTGTCTGCCATGATAAAAAATGATTATAACCTGACAAATATAGTGGAAAATTGGTTAAATTTGTAAAATTTTTGTTTTGACGATGAGAAAGAAATATATATTGCTGCTGATTCTGTCAGCATTGAGTCTGCAGCTCTCCGGAAATGAGTATAGGGATATACTTCGTCTTCAGGAAAATGGTATGCACAGCCGTTCCAGACATCTGTTTCATCAGTATGAAAGGAAGGTGAAAAGTGCTGAGCCTGCCGGTTGGGCAGTCCTTAGTTCCGTTATGATGAGGACTCCTGGATATGAGAATGAGATGGAACTCTACATGAAGGAGTATCCATATTCAAAGCTTGCGGTCCAGATCCGTTATCATCATGCATTGAATCTCTTTGATAAGCAGGATTATGTAGCAGCCGACGAAGTTCTGAATGCTGTTGAACAGTCAAAGATCTATCGCGGTCAGGTAGATGAATATCTTTTCAAGAAAGCTTATTGCGAATTGGAGAGAGGTGATGTTGACAGAGCTCTGCTTCGTTTCATTGAACTGGAACGCAGACCTATATCTGATTACACTGCGCCGGCTAAGTATTCCATAGCATATATTCATTATCGTAGAGGCTGTTTCGAGGAGGCATACGGGTGGTTTGAGAAGGCGGCATTGGACAACAGATTCGCTCAGATGTCCAATTATTACATTATGGAGTGTCGTTTCATGCTTAAGGATCATAAGTTTGTGACACGTAATGCTGAAGAAATGATATCGAAGGTTCCTGCTGATAGAAGGTCCCATCTTGCAAGAATAGTTTCTGAATCATGGCTTGTGCTGGGCAATGCGGAGGAGGCTCGCAGGTACTATGATATGGCTTCCCGCGGGGGAAACAGGCCTAAGTCACGTTCCGACTGGTTCTATACCGGCTCACTGATGTATGCTGTGGGTGACTATAAGGGAGCTATTGACTCATACAGCATGATGGATGAGAAACTTGACTCTCTCGGACAACTTGCTGATTATCAGTTGGGATACAGTTATATTCAGACAAGAAACAAGGTGGCGGCATTAGAGGCTTTCAAGAGTGCTGCGAATCTTTATTATGACCATGCGATAACCGAAGATGCATATTTTAACTGGGCCAAGCTCGCTTTCGATATAAATAACGACCACTCGGTATTTCAGGAATATATCAAGAAATATTCAGACAAGCAGAAGGGAGACAGAATCTACAGTTATATGGCAGTTGCAGCTCTTCACGAAAGGGATTATGCCGGCGCTGTAGATGCTTATGGCATGATCGATGAGCTGGATGATGATATGAGGAACAACTATATGAAGGCCAATTACCTGAGGGCTCATCAGCTGATTTCGGCAGGTTCATACAGGCTTGCTGTCCCATGTCTGAGGATTGCAGCATATTATTCTGACAAGGGAAGCCGCTTCAATCAGCTGACTCGTTTCTGGCTGGCCGAGTCTTATTATCGCAATGACAGATTCGGTGAGGCTAAGGACCTTTATGTCGAACTGTATAATCAGTCTGCCCTGAACCGTCAGGACGAATCATATCTGATACCATATAACATAGCCTACTGCTTCTTCAGGAACGGTGATTACAAAAGTGCGGAGAAGTGGTTTCATGCATATCTTGACGGCTCTGTCGTAAAATACAGGAAGGATGCTCTTGAGCGTATAGGAGATTGTGCGTTCGTTGCCAAGGCATATGGTAAGGCAGGCGCTTCTTATGACTTGGTCCTCAGGGATTTCTTTGATGTGAATGATGTTTATCCATATTATCAGTCAGCTATTTCACATGGACTGGCAGGTAATCAGGATAAAAAGATGAAGCTGCTGTCCAATGTGCTTTCCGCTTCACCTGCTTCGCCATTCTATCCGGAGGCTCTCTTCGAACTTGGACGTTCCTACGTTGTGAAGGAGGATGATGAAAATGCGTTCAAGTGCTTCAATCAGCTTGCTGAGACAACAAACGACACCACATATATCGCCAAGGCATATATAGAGATGGGTTCCTTGTCCCGAAACAGTTCTCAGTTCAACGAGGCCCTTGAGTATTACAAGGCGGTGGTTGAGAATATGCCTATGTCCGGCTATAGTGAGGATGCTTTGGCTGCGATTGAGTCTATCTGTCAGACTAAGAACGAGCCTGAAGAGTATCTCAAGTACATCGAGAGCATTGGAAAGGGTGCGACAAAGACTGCTGATGAGAAGGAGCAGATGATATTCAATGCGGCTGAACAGAATTATCTTTCTGGTAACTATCAGAAGGCACTTACAGCACTACAGAACTATCTGGATACATATCCTGCCGGAAGATATGCATACAATGCGGAATTCTATATGGCGGATTCATACAGGAACCTCGGAAAACTGGAGCAGGCCTGCGATGGCTACGAGAAGGTGATTGTGGAAGGGTCAGGATCATTTGTTGAACTGTCCATGCTTCATTTCTCGGATCTGTCCTATCGTCTTGAAAGATGGGACGATGCTTTCGGTGGATATTCCTCTCTTTATTCAAGTGCCCGGCTTGACAATAACAGGCTTCTTGCAATGATCGGAATGATGCGTTCTGCGTATAAGGGACACAACTGGACAGAGGCCTTGAAGAATGCAGACAAGGTCCTCTTTGACAGCAGAGTCTCATCTGACGTCAGGGTGGAGGCTGAGTACGTCAAGGCCAAGTCATATATGGCTACCAGTCGCAGGGAAGAAGCTATGAAACTGATGGAGAAGCTTGCTGGTGATGTGTCCGGAGCCTATGGTGCCGAGGCAGCATATACTCTGATTCTGGATTGTTATGACAAGGGCGAATTCTCTGTCATGGAAAACAAGGTCTATGAATTTGCTGATTCTCATTCACCTCATGTATATTGGCTTGCAAAGAGTTTTATCGTGCTTGGTGATTCCTTTGTGGACAGGGATGAACTCGGACAGGCAAAGGCTACTTTTGAGAGCGTTCGTGACGAATATAGACCTGCTGGGGCTGATGACGATGTGCTTGATAATGTGAGAATGCGTCTTGAAAAGCTTCAGATATTGATGTCCTCTTCTAACTAATGATGATCGTGATGAAAAATAATATATACTTGGCGTTTGTTCTGCTGATGTCTTCAGTCTGTGGGTCTGCTTATGCTCAGGAACTTGATCCGACAGTTGTGGTTAACAGGGCGTATGAGGGAAAGCTTGTTGAGGTCAGCAAGCCGTCATTTGATATGATGGTGCCGGATTCTGTGACCAGATTCGATCTTGATTTTGATTATACCGTGTTTGAGAAGCCATTCAGGGGTTCATATGAGTTCAGTCCTTATCTTCTGAAAATGCAGCCTTCGTCTGCGGCGCAGAAGCGCAGGCAACTGTATCTGAGGGCAGGTGCCGGATATACGCTTTATCCTACTTTTGATCTGGTGTGGTCGCCGACTTTCAAGGGACCTTTCAGGATGGATGTATACGCTCTTCATAGGTCTTATTTCGGTAAGTATCGCAATGTAGATGTGACTGATGATTTTCTGCTAGACAGAACAAAAGGTGCTGATGGAAAATATGGGTATTGGAAAGGATATGACAGCTATACACGCGGTGGAGTTGATGGCTCATATGATTGGGATAGAGCAGTCTTTGAATTTGATGCTTCATATCTAGGCATAGCAAACAAGGATCAGCGTAAGACCCGTCATTTCGATGGAGTTGAAGTAATGGCTGAAGTGTCTTCAAAGACCGATGTAGATTCGACTTATGTTTATGACATTTGCCTTGCATATACGTTTGGTGTGGATAATTTGAATTTTGCAGGCAGCAGACATGCTTTGAATGAACATGTGTTTGATATTGTTGGAAAGGTGGGACGAACTCTCACCAGGAAACATCTTCTGATGTTTGATTTCGGGTTTAAGCTTGCGTCATGTTCAGCTTTGGAACCCTCGTCATTGTTGACTCAGATTTATCTGACGCCGAATTATGTTCTCAAGAAGAGCAGATGGAGACTCGATGCCGGTGTTAGGTTTGATCTGCTTGTGGCAAGAGAACAGCTTCCGGATATGTATCCCACATCAGGACAGCTTCTCTATCCTGATGTTAAAGCGTGGTTTGATGTCATTCCTGAGGCGATGAGGCTTTATGCTGCTATAGGTGGAGGAAATCGCTTGGATACATATGTTTCGTCGCTCAAGGAGAATCATCATTTTGACCCTTCTTACGGTCGTCCTCTTTTGGATGTGGCCATTGAACGTGTGTCAGCTTCCGCTGGATTTACAGGGAGAGTGTCGTCGATATTCAACTATGATGTTCATGCGGGATATGTCAATTATAAGAATGCTCGACTTGATGCGGTTACATCGGTTGGAGGTAAGTACCTTCCTGGATTCGGATATTCAGGATATCAGAAATTCTATGCAGCAATGGATCTGCATATGAAGACGGAAAGTGTGCTTTTTGATGGTAATGTTGAATATACCCTGCCATGGGCTGTCGAGTTCCCGTCGTTAGTTCTGCCGTCGCCGCTCAAAGGTAATGCGACAGTTGAATATAATTGGAAGAGAAGGGTGTTTGCCGGAGTGGATTGCGATTTTGCTCTTGCTCGTAAAAGTGCCGATTATACGGTGCCTGCATATGCCGATCTCGGAGTCTATGCGGAAGTAGCTGCAAACGGGTGTATATCTTTCTGGGTGAGGGGTGGAAATCTTTTGAATATGACAATCCAGCGTAACCTTCTTTATGCTGAAAAGGGGATTAATTTTACCGCCGGAATTTGCTTGAATTTATAGGAAAAATTGCTATATTTGTCCGTTTATAGTTTTGAAGTAAAAAGACGAAAAATATAAAATATAATGAGCGAAGAAGTAATCAGCAACACGTCTGCGGAGCAGTACTCCGCAAATAGTATTCAGGTGTTGGAAGGCCTTGAGGCCGTAAGAAAGAGACCTTCAATGTACATCGGTGATGTGGGTGAAAGAGGTCTCCATCATTTGGTTTATGAGGTTGTCGACAACAGTATTGATGAGGCTCTTGCAGGATATTGTTCCCATATTGATGTTTCCATCAATGAAGATAATTCGATAACAGTAAAGGATAACGGTCGTGGTATTCCTACAGGAATGCACGAGAAGGAGAACCGTTCCGCTCTCGAAGTCGTTCTCACAGTGCTTCATGCCGGAGGTAAGTTCAGCAAGGACAGCTACAAGGTGTCAGGAGGTCTTCATGGTGTCGGTGTGTCCTGCGTGAATGCACTTTCTGATTATCTCAAGGCCGAGGTCCATAGAGAGGGTAAGGTTTTCGTACAGGAGTATTCTCAGGGTAAGCCATACAAGCCGGTTGAGGTTGTAGGCGAGGCTGAAGATACCGGTACAATCGTTACATTCCATCCGGACCCTGAAATTTTCCAGGTAACTACTATCTATAAGTACGATACCCTGGCAGCCCGTCTTCGTGAGCTTGCATATCTTAACAAGGGCATTCATCTTACACTTACCGACAAGAGAAATCTTGTGAATGATGTAGATGAGAATGGAAATGAACTTGAGACAACTCACTACAGAAGTGATGTGTTCTACTCGAAGGATGGACTTCGCGAATTCGTGGAATATCTTGACGGTGGAGCTGAGAAACTTATCGAGACTCCTATTCATCTTGAGACAGATAAGATCATTCCTATCGAGATTGCCCTCCAGTATAATACAAGCTATACTGAGAAGATTTATTCTTACGTAAATAATATCAACACAATCGAAGGTGGTACTCACCTTCAGGGATTCAAGATGGGTCTTACAAGAACCCTCAAGAACTATGCTGACAAGCAGGGCATGCTTGCAAAGCTTAAGTTCGATCTTGCGGCTGATGACTTCCGTGAAGGTCTTACTGCTGTCGTTTCAGTAAAGGTTGCTGAGCCTCAGTTCGAGGGACAGACCAAAACCAAACTTGGTAACGGTGAAGTCGTTTCTGCGGTGTCACAGGCAACTGCAGCTGCTCTTGAGCAATATCTTGAGGAGAATCCAAGAGAGGCCAAGATGATCGTTGAGAAGGTTATCCTTGCCGCTACAGCACGTCACGCTGCCAGAAAGGCACGTGAGATGGTGCAGAGAAAGACCGTCATGTCTGGAGCCGGACTTCCTGGAAAACTTGCAGACTGTTCATCTCGTGATCCTGAAATTTGTGAACTGTTCCTCGTCGAGGGAGATTCTGCGGGCGGTACTGCAAAGCAGGGACGTGACCGTAATACTCAGGCTATCCTCCCGCTCAGAGGTAAGATTCTCAATGTGGAGAAGGCAATGGAGCACAGAGTGTTCGAGAGCGAGGAAATCCGCAATATCTACACAGCACTCGGTGTTACCGTAGGTACGGAAGAGGATAGCAAGGCTTTGAATCTCAGCAAACTCCGTTACCACAAGGTTATCATCATGACCGATGCCGATGTGGACGGTAGCCACATTGCAACACTTATTCTGACATTCTTCTTCCGCTATATGCAAGATCTTATCAAGAACGGGTATGTATATCTTGCAACACCTCCTCTCTACCTTGTAAAGAAGGGTAAGGAAGAAATCTACTGCTGGACAGAGGCCCAGCGCAAGGAAGCAACCCTTCAGCTTGGAAAGGGATCTGAGAAGGGTGTGTTCGTGCAGCGTTACAAAGGTCTTGGAGAGATGAGTGCTGAACAGCTTCAGTCTACTACAATGGACCCTGAGAAGCGTCTCCTTCGTCAGATTACCATCGAGAATGCTGCAGAGGCAGAGCGTACATTCTCAATGCTTATGGGCGATGATGTGCCGCCTCGTCGTGAATTTATCGAGCAGAACGCTCACTATGCGAATATTGATGCGTAGATAAATATGAAGGAATACCTTGTTCCTTCCATTTGTGGAAGAACATATTTATATGGCAGAAATGCCGGTCTAGCAGTGTCGTCACGTATTGTGTCGGCACTGACTATGCATATATGCCCGGATGTGCTGGCAAAAGCATTGGATGAGGCTATGTGTCGTTTTCCGCAGATTGCCGTAGGACTTGCAATGGAGGGTGGGCATTATGTCTTTACTCCAGTCAGTCGGCCAGTTCCTGTTTTCCAGGCTGACACTCAGCAGGTTTCTGATTTTTCTGACCCTGCCCTTAATGGGTATCTTTTCAAAGTCTCATATCACCATAAGAGTATCTATTTTGATTACCATAGAGCGGTGACTGATGAGTACGGAATGATGACTTTTGTCAAAGCAGTGCTTTTGAGATATCTTGAGCTGTCAGGCTATCCTGTGTCTGGTGATGGCTCGGTTAAGATACTGTCAGACGATTATCTTAAAGGTGAGGGTATTGATGCCATGGTTGCTGTTGATGACCTGCCTGCGTCGCGCCCGATATGGTTTATGGATGCCAGGGCTGTCCTTCCGGAAGTTCCGGAAGGACCTCAGGAACAGGTCGCTCAGATCAGAATACCGATAGCTAAACTGAAGAAGGGATATCTTGATATGGTTAATATCCCTGTTACTTACATAGCTCCACTGTTCTCTCATGCCGTCCATGAACTTGTGGCAGACAAGAAAGAGACAGGTGAGTATGTCGTTGCTTCGGTTAATGTTAATCTGCGACCATACTTTCCATCTCTGACCCTTATTCCGTATGGTACTTCGGTGTTTCTGGCCTATAACAGAAATCTTGCAGAGTATCCATACGATACAGTGCTGATGTCTCAGAAGAAACTGCTGGAAGCACAGCTCAAGAGTGATACTTTGGCTTATAGTGCACAAAGGAAGATAGCTGATGTGGAAAAGGCTTATAGTGAATCTGTTTCAATCGATGTCCTGCATGAGAGATTTGATGAAATGCGTCGTGCTGTGGCTTCCCGTTCCACATACGACATTGCCAAAATCGGCAATGTCGTCCTTCCGGACAGTATGCAGAGGCTTGTAACCGAGCTTTATCCGGTCATTCCTGCCGGTGACAGACTTTTTTCTGTCACTGTCGAGTCGTTCAGGAATGAACTTGTCGTGACAGTAAGCGGTAGGCAGTCCGTGAGAAATGTGTGTTCTCGACTTGTTGAACTTTTGCATGATAACAGCATAGAAGCATATATGGCGGATATGTATTCATTCTTACCAATGTCTAAATATGGAAAAGAGTAGATTCCCACGGGAATATAAGGTTTATCTTCCTCTGATAGGACTGTTTCTGCTTCTTGTTTTCATTTTGCCGAAGAGTCCTAAATTCGGATATGACTACAAGAAAGGTTCTCCCTGGATGTACGAGGATCTGGTGTCCCAGTTTGACTTTCCTCTGATCAAGTCTGAGGAACAATATAAAGCTGAAGTCCAGCAGGCTGGGTCGCTTACAGTCCCTGTATATCGATATGACTCATCGGTAGAGCAGAGTTCAATGGAGCAGCTCGCCTTGATGGATATGGGAAGATATAATTATCTGAAGTCGGATCTGAACGGAGCCCTCAGGTCAATATATTCCAAGGGAGTCCTTCCTAAGGATGCCGAGGGAGTACTTTATATCCAGAAGGATATGAGGGCATATAAGGTGCCTTCTTCTGAATTATATACAGTGTCATCTGCCGGAAACCTCCTTAAGGAAGTGTTTGCAGGAGAGTGTCAGGAGGCGGATGTTGATTCAGTCTATTCAGCTTATCTCAGCGCTCTGGTGCAGCCTGACCTGATGTTTGACCAGCAGATGACTGATGCGATTCATGAGCAGAGCATAGGAACGGTTTCACCGACACGAGGAGTCATAAAGGCTGGCCAGACTATAGTTTCCAACGGCGAACTTGTGACCGCTGAGATCGAGCAGATGCTGGATTCGTATAAGGCTGAGTATGACAGAAGCGTCGGCTATGATGGTCCGACTTTCCTTCAGTGGTTTGGAAATATCCTCATTGCACTGGCGCTTGTGGTGATCCTGTTCTTTGCAATCTATTTCTGCAACTATCACATTTTCGAGAACTATAACAAGTATCTGTATGTGCTCCTGATATTCTTGATTTCGGCAGTGTCCTCGTTTGTAGTGGCACAATACGATTCCGAGTACTTCTATATGGTGCCGTATATTCTCATAGTTCTGTATCTTCTGGCGTTCTTCAGCCGCAGACTGGTGTTCATAGTATATTTCATTTCGCTTCTTCCGGTACTTATAGCGGCTCCTCAGGGTGTGGAACTATTCTTCATTTATTTCTCAGGAGGAGTTGTCGCCATATCCATATTTGATTTCTTCAACAGGGGCTGGCTTCAGTTTGTCTCCGCATTCATCACTTTTGCTGTAATGGCGTTGGTGTGGGTCGGCTTCAGAGTCGCTGACGGAGGTGTGATTTCAGACTGGCGACCATTATGGCACCTGCTTTTTGCCGCTTTCATGTCGGTAGCCGGTTATCCGTTGATATATCTGTTCGAGAAGATATTCATGTTGGTGTCTTCATCAAAGCTCGTGGAGTTGAGCGATACCAGCAAACCTCTGCTCCGTATGTTGGCAGACAAGGCACCTGGAACTTTCCAGCATTCTCTTCAGGTGATGAATCTTTCGGATGCTGTTGCAAGGGCTATAGATGCAAATGTTCCATTGATCAGAGCAGCTGCATTATATCACGATATTGGAAAGATCGTCAATCCGCAGTGCTTCACAGAGAATGAGACACCTGGCGTAAGGTATCATGAGGGATTGTCTGCAAAGGAAAGTGCACAGGAGATCATAAGGCATGTGACTGATGGACTTTCTCTTGCCGAAAAGTATCGTCTGCCTGATGTCCTTAAGGATTTTATCGTATCACATCATGGTACGACATGTGCTGCATTTTTCCTTAACAGTTATTTGGCGGAAGGTGGTGATCCGGAGGATGTGTCGGCATTCTATTATGACGGTAGGAAACCGGTGACAAAGGAGCAGGTGATACTGATGTTGTGTGATGCTGTCGAGGCTGCTTCAAGAAGTCTGAAAAAATATACGCCTGAAAGTATTTCTGAACTTGTGGACAGAATCATAGATGGAAAATCTGATGACGGACAGCTTTCGGATTCGGATATTTCACTCAGGGAGGTCAATGTTGTCAAACATGTTATGAAGACTTACCTGCAGCAGATGTACCACTCTCGTGTGGCATATCCCAAGAGGGAAGGCAAAGCGTAGAGCCGTATTTTGAAATATCAGTCAAAATGCTTAAATTTGCGCGCTTTTTTAAGGATTTGAAATTGATTAAAAACAGATAATATGAAAATTGAACAGAACAGAATCGATGATCTCAACTTCGAACTGACACTTACAGTCGCTGGTGAGGATTATGCAGAAAACAGAAAGAAGAGACTTGCTGATTTCAGAAAGAAGGCTGAAATCAAGGGATTCAGAAAGGGTATGGTGCCTATGTCGCTCGTTGAGAAGATGTATGGCCAGAATGCTCTCGTTGATTCAGTTAACGACGCTATTTCAGAGGGTCTCAACAATTATATCCAGGAGAATAATCTCCGCGTTCTCGGTGAGCCTCTTCCAAGTGAGGAGCACAACCAGAACGAGTGGGAGAACGGAAAGGATTTCACTTTCAAGTTTGACCTTGCTCTCAATCCTGAGATCTCTTTCGAGCTCTCAAAGGAAGATGAGGTAGTGTACTATACAATCACTGTGACTGAGGCTGCAAAGAAGGAGATGAAGGATAACCTCCTTAAGCAGTACGGTTCACTTGAGGAAGGCAAGAAGGCTAAGGAGGATGACTTCATCATCGTAGACTTCGAGCAGGGTGAGACTAAGGTTGAGGGTACATATGTAGCTCTTCGCAGCGTAGCAGAGGCTGCCCGCAAGTCTTTCGTAGGTGTCAAGCCAGGTGATGTTCTTGACGTGAACGTAAACGAGGCTTTCGAGAATGAGACAGACCGTGCTTCTATGCTTAAGGTAAGCAAGGATGAACTCGCTGCTCTTGATCCTGTATTCAAGATGACTGTAAAGAACGTCAAGACTTTCGTAAATGCTCCTATGACTGAGGAGACTTTCGAGAAGATCTTCGGTGTTAAGACAGAGGCTGAGTTCGATGCTAAGATCGAGGAGAGAATCCGTGCTGAGTATGCACAGGAGGCTGATTTCCGTTTCTCTAAGGACGCTAAGACTTTCCTTCTTGAGAAGGCTGCCGTTACTGTTGCAGAGAAGTTCCTGAAGAGATGGATCTATGTTATCAACGACGGCAAGTTCACTATGGAGGACATCGAGAAGGATTGGAATCTTTTCATCGTTGACTACAAGTGGCAGATGGTACGCAACTACCTCATGGAGAAGTATGGTGTGAAGGTAGAGGAGGCTGACCTTCTTGCAAGTGCAAAGGGCTTCGCAGCATATCAGTTCGCTATGTACGGAATGAACAATGTTCCTGAGGAGCAGCTTGTGGCATTCGCAAAGAACATCCTTTCACAGGAGGAGCAGGGTAGAAGAATTCTCGATCAGGTTGAGAACGAGAAGACTTTCGCTGCTGTACGTGAGGTCGTTACTCTCAAGAAGAAGAAAATCTCGGTTGACAAGTTCCGCGAGTTGAAATAATTCATGCAGGCCGGCTCGCAGGAGTCGGCCTTTTTTATTGTCATGCTGATATATGAAAGAGTTCAATAAATATGCACGTCTGGAGCATGGTATCAGCTCCATGACAATGCACAGATACGAATCTGTCCTTGATGGCTATATCAATCCTACCATCATCGAGGAGAGAAAGTTCAATGTGGCTTCAATGGATGTGTTCAGCCGTCTTATGATGGATAGAATCATTTTCCTTGGTGTTCCGATTGATGATGATGTTGCAAATATCATTCAGGCCCAGCTTCTTTTCCTGGCCTCAAATGATAGTTCCAGCGATATCTCGTTGTATCTTAACACACCTGGAGGACAGGTTTCTTCGGGTCTTGGAATTTATGATACAATGCAGATTATCGAGCCCGATGTTGCAACAATCTGTACAGGAATGGCTGCATCAATGGGATCTGTGCTTCTTTGTGCAGGTGCTCCTGGCAAGAGATCCGCTCTTAAGCATTCTCGCGTGATGATCCATCAGCCTCTTGGCGGCGCTCGTGGACAGGCTTCTGATATCCTCATTGCTGCTCAGGAGATTGAGAAGACCAGGAAGGAACTGTATACAATCATATCGGAGCATTCAGGTCAGCCTATAGAGAAGATCTACTCAGATGGAGACCGTGATTTCTGGATGACATCTCAGGAAGCTCTGGAGTATGGTATGATCGACGAAGTACTCACAAAGAGAAAGTAATAATGGCAAAATCAAATAAATCCATGGACCATTGCATGTTCTGTGGCAGAAGTGAGAAGGAAGTTCCGTTTCTGCTTCAGGGCTTGGATGGTTTTATATGCGCCGATTGTGTCAAAATTGCGGGAGACTATGTCAAGGAGGTTGAGCGTGAAACAGCCGTTGCAGCTCCGCTTGGCAAGGTCGAGTCGCTTAAGAAGCCGATGGAAATCCATCAGTTCCTTGATCAATATGTCATCGGTCAGGACAGGGCAAAGAAACTCCTTGCTGTGGCTGTGTACAATCACTACAAGAGGTTGAATAACAATCTGGCAGGAGATAACGAACTTGAACTCGAGAAGTCAAATATTCTTATGGTTGGCCCTACCGGTACAGGTAAGACCTTGATGGCCAAGACGATAGCTAAACTTCTCGATGTTCCGTTCACTATCGTTGATGCGACTGTACTTACTGAGGCCGGATATGTCGGTGAGGATGTGGAGAGTATCTTGACAAGGCTGCTTCAGGAAGCGGACTTCAATGTGGCTAAGGCAGAGAGAGGTATCGTATTCATTGATGAGATAGACAAGATTGCGCGCAAGAGCGATAACCCGTCTATTACGCGCGATGTGTCCGGAGAGGGTGTTCAGCAGGCTATGCTGAAGCTTCTCGAGGGAAGTGTCGTGAATGTACCGCCGAAGGGTGGTCGTAAGCATCCTGAACAGGAGTTCCTTCATGTCAATACTCAGAATATTCTCTTTATCTGTGGTGGTGCATTCGAAGGAATCGAGCGCAGAATTGCTCAGAGACTCAATACTCAGGTAATCGGTTTTGGTGCTTCAGACAAGCAGAAGGTGGACAAGAACAACCTCCTGCAGTATGTGGAGGCACAGGATCTTCGTTCATATGGTCTCATTCCTGAGATCATAGGACGTCTCCCTGTGATTACATATCTTGATCACCTTGACAGGGATGCCTTGAAAAGAATTCTTACTGAGCCTAAAAATGCGCTCATGAAGCAGTATGAGAAGATGTTCGAGCTTGATGGAATGAAACTTCAGATCGAGCCGGGTGTTCTCGATCTCATTGTAGATACTGCTATAGAGAACAAGCTTGGCGCACGTGGATTGCGCTCGATATGTGAGGCTATCATGACCGATGCAATGTACGAGGCACCGTCTTCAGATAAAAAGACATTCAGGCTCACTGTAAAGTACGCCAAGGAAAAATTGACTAAATAACACTTATAGTATATATGAAGAATTATATAGAAACCAATAAGGAAAGGTTCTTTGAGGAGCTGTTTTCGCTTCTCAGGATTCCTTCGGTCAGCTCTTTGGAGCAGCACAAGCCTGATATGCAGAGATGTGCCGAGAGGCTTGTCGAGCTTCTGATGGAGGCTGGTGCTGATGAAGCTGCAGTTTATCCTACGATAGGTCATCCTGTGGTATTCGCACAGAAGATGGTCGATCCTTCACTTCCGACTGTCTTGGTATATGGTCATTATGACGTACAGCCTGTTGATCCAGTTGAACTTTGGCATTCGGATCCGTTTGAGCCGGAGATCAGAGACGGTGCAATCTATGCTCGTGGTGCAAATGATGATAAGGGACAGCTTTTCATGCATATCAAGGCGTTTGAGTTCATGGTTCGTCAGGGTCAGCTCAAGCATAACGTGAAGTTCATCCTCGAGGGTGAGGAAGAGATCGGAAGCCCGTCGCTCGCTGCATGGGCAAAGGAACATAAGGATATGCTTGCAGCAGATATCATCCTAGTATCTGACACTACAATGATTTCAGAGTCTGTGCCTTCTATCAACTGTGGTATGCGTGGTCTCTCATATGTGGAGGTCAAGGTCACTGGACCGAATAAGGATCTTCATTCTGGACATTATGGCGGAGCAGTTGCTAATCCTATCAATGTTCTTTGCGACATGATATCGTCTTTGATCGACAAGGACGGACATATTACTGTCAAGGGATTCTATGATGATGTGGTTGTTCTTTCTGACGAGGACAGGGCGAAGCTTTCACGTGCTCCATTCGATATGGAAGAGTATAAGAAGTTCCTTGATATCAATGAAGTCAAGGGTGAGGCAGGTTACAGCACTCTTGAGCGTACCGGCATCCGTCCATGTCTTGATGTGAATGGTATCTGGGGCGGTTATATCGGTGAAGGTGCCAAGACAGTCCTTCCATCTGTCGCTCATGCAAAGATTTCAATGAGACTTGTTCCAAATCAGGACAGCGAGACCATTACCAGACTCTTTACTGAGCACTTCCTGGCTATTGCTCCTGATTATGTGAAGGTTGAGGTTATCCCTCATCATGGTGGAGACGGTTTCCTTATTCCTATATCTTCTCCTGCTTATAAGGCAGCAGAGAAGGCTATGACAGAAGTCTATGGTGTTGAGCCTGTTCCTTCACGTGGAGGTGGTTCGATTCCTATTCTGGCGGATCTGCAGCGTATTCTCGGCATTGACCCGCTTCTTATGGGATTCGGTCTTGAACGTGATACAATTCATTCTCCAAACGAAAGCTATCTCCTCAAGCAGCTTTTTGCCGGAATGGAGGCAATTGCATTGTTCTATAGGTATTATTAGAATATAAGATATGAACAGAAAAGAATTATTCGAGCAGATTCAGGCCAAGAAGAGCATGCTCTGTGTCGGTTTGGATGTGGATTTTGATAAGATGCCGGAGCATGTGAAGGCTCTCGCAAATCATGGTGAACTTTCAATAAAGGGTGAACTCTTCAAAGGAAAGGCTCGTTCCATCGTGGAGTTCAACAAGGCAATTGTGGACGCAACTGCCCCTCATTGTGTAGCATATAAGCCGAATCTGGCATTCTATGAGTGCTATGGTATCGATGGCATGCGCGCACTCGATGCAACTGTCGACTATATCCGCAGCAAGTATCCGGAGATCTTCCTCATTGCTGATGCAAAGAGGGGAGATATAGGTAATACGGCGAAGATGTATGCCAAGGCTTTCTTTGAGGAAATGGACTTTGATGCAGTGACAATTGCCCCTTATATGGGTGCTGACAGTGTCACTCCTTTCCTTGAGTATAAGGATAAGTGGGCTATCGTACTTGCTCTTACTTCAAACGCTTCAGCATACCAGTTCCAGAATGCACAGAAGGACGGAAAGCCGCTTTATCAGGCTGTAATGGAGGAAATGATGGAGATATCGACTCCTGATAACATGATGTTCGTAGTCGGTGCTACAAAGGCAGACAAGCTTCAGGAACTCAGATCGTTCTGTCCTGACAATTTCTTCCTAGTGCCGGGTGTGGGTGCTCAGGGTGGTTCTGCCGAGGAGGTCATTGCTCATGGTGCAAACGAATACGGAGGACTCCTGATCAATTCTTCCAGAGGTATCCTGTTTGCAGATCATACTGAAAATTATGCAAAGGTAGCCGCTGAAGTGGCTGCCAGGACAGCGAATCTATAAAGGATTGATTAAAGAGCTTTACTGAAGAATTCTCTGCACATCTTGCGGCTGATGTCGTAGGATGTGCATTTTGTCTGATGGTGCAGCCTGTCGACCTGAGTCAGGTCGCAGACATACAGTCTGTCTATAAGCGAAAGGTACATCTTTGAATACTTGATGTCAAGATGTCTCTGGAGATCGCTTGTGTATTCCATGGTGAGTATCACTTCATCTTCTGTCAGATCGTCCTTGCAGAATATGTACAGGCCATATTCATCGAATTGTCCGTAAAATCCTGATCCGACCTTGCTGACCTTGCTCTCAATGATTCTTCGCAGAGGGTGGGCGAGTGCCCAATATTCATACTCTATATGACCGACGTATTTACCCTCCTGCAGACCATATCCGTAACCGCTTTTTATGATGTTGTCCATATCTTCGCGGTCTTCTTCATTTACCTGAAGTCCTGCCATCTCCTTAAGCATGCTTGTCGCAACATCTTTGCGGGGCTCCATGGCTCTGGTGACTTCAATGCCTAATGAATGGTCCGGTTTCTGAAGGTCAGGCCTGTCTTCATTGACCAGTCCGGCATAGCTCTCTCCCAACATTGTTTCCAATGTGATCTGAGCATACCTTTCAAAGAAGCAAGTATCGAATCTTCTGCCTGACATTCTATATATTATATAAGGTGTTTGGCAAGTCCTCCTTCGCTGGTCTCCTTATACAGTGAAGGCAGGTCTTTTCCTGTTTCTTTCATAACTCTTACCACCTGGTCGAAAGATACTCTGTGACGACCGTCGGTATAGAGGGAGTAGATGCTGGCGTCCATTGCGCGGGCAGCAGCATATGCGTTTCTTTCAATACATGGAATCTGTACCATGCCGCAGACAGGGTCGCATGTCAGTCCAAGGTGGTGTTCAAGACCCATTTCGGCTGCATATTCAATCTGTGACGGGCTTCCTCCCATGAGTTGGGTTATGGCAGCGGCTGCCATTGCACAGGCAACTCCTACCTCTCCCTGGCAACCGACTTCTGCACCGGAAACAGATGCGTTGAATTTGACGATATTACCTACGATTCCGGCAGTTGCAAGTGCTCTTATGATTCGCTGGTCACTGAATCCATATACTTTTTTGACATGATACAGAACACCTGGAAGTACTCCGCATGATCCGCATGTAGGCGCTGTGACGATCGTACCTCCGCATGCGTTCTCTTCGCTGACAGCGAGAGCATAGGCGAAGATCAGTCCTCTTGTACGGAGAACGTCGCCATATCCGTCTGCCTTGATGTAATAACTTCCGGCCTTTCTACGCAGATTAAGAGGTCCGGGAAGTGCTCCTTCCTCATCTATGCCTCTTTCGACAGCCTTCTGCATGACTTTCCATACCAATGCCAGATGTTCCCAGAAATCAGGTGTGTCCTTCTCGTTTTCCTCCACGAACTCCCAGAATGACTTTCCTGTGCTGTTGCACCAGTCAAGTATCTCCTGCATTGTGCTCATCTGATATATCTCAGCCTCATCTTCTGTGTCAAGCGGATGATCCACGCAAACGATATCACCACCTCCGACACTGTAATATGTCCATCTGTCATATTCCTGATGATCTGTGTCGGCAGCAGCTACGGTCATGCCGTTAGGATGTTCGGGAAGATTTTCTGAAGGCAGCCATTCGATAATCACCTCTCCAGTCTTCTTTATGTTGTGGAATGCTTCCTCGATCGCCTTGTCTGTAAGGTGGCCCTTGCCTGTAGCTGCAAGTGATCCATAAAGCGTTACATGGAGGTGTTCGGCATCAGTGTGATGCTCAAGATAGTGACTGATGGCCTTGAATGGTCCCATCGTATGACTGCTTGATGGTCCCTTACCTATTTTATATATGGATTTTACTGATTTCATTCTGCAAATTTAATAAAGACTTTTGATTTAAAGGGCATATAACTTGCCTTTTTCAGTGATATGAAACGCGTACTTTTATCAATTATAATGATGATTCTGCTATGCTCTGCTGCATATTCACAGAGCATAGAAAAGATATTGCAACAGTCTGGGGAACTTTTGAATGAATTCGATCAGGACCTGCCGTTGGACAGTCTGGCTGTAAAAGATACGGTACCTCACCTGATACCGCTGGTTCTACCTGCAGAAATGTTTATTCCTGCTGACCGTCTGGCAGGAATAACACCTTGGAATTCAGCTCCTATTGTACGACCAACAGTTCATGTCACACCTGTTGATGGCCTTTCCGGCCTTCTTGCAGCAGGTGCATTCAGCCAGAATCATCCGGACAAGTTCTTCTCTACCTTGAACGGAAACAATATAATAGACATCCCTCAGCTCTTCCTGTCGGAACAGCGATTTCTCGGAAATACCCTTCGGCTTGGCAAGAAGGTATATTTCGTCAATGGAATACTTTACGGAGCCCAACTTGGCGTCAGGGGAAATAACTGGGGTATGGGCACAAGGGAGGGGATATTATGGCGTCCTAATGATATCCTCACCCTATTGTTCTGGAATCAGTACTTTCAGTCAGTACAGGTTTATACACCAGTCCTGTTTCCTATGGCAGATGGGGATATGGCAGCAATACTGATGCCTGCAACGCCTGAGGTGTTTTCCTTCGGCGTGCAGGCATCGTTTACTGTCGGCGAATTCATTATCGGTGTCGGGACGTCAATTGCTCCCATACCGTTCCAGAAACGCCATCATTCGGAATTCCGTTATAAGTAGTCTTCAAAATACATCGAGATCTTGTCATGGAGATGTACTCTGTCCTTGCCCATGACATTGTGTTCGTGACATGGATAAGGGAAATAGTCGACCTGAACGTTGTTTACGACACATGCCCTTACAAAGCTGAGACTATGCTGCCATAGCACAACCGGGTCGATGGCACCCTGGCAGATCAGAAGTTTGCCTTTAAGGTCCTTTGCCTTGTTTATGAGGCTGGTCTTGGCATATCCTTCAGGATTGACATCCGGGTGATCCATATATCGCTCTCCATACATGACTTCATACCATTTCCAGTCGATGACCGGTCCACCTGCAACTGCTACCTTGAATATTTCCGGGTAGTTGGTGATAAGCGAGATGGTCATGAAACCTCCATAGCTCCATCCATGTACACCTATCCTGTCCTTGTCGACATATGGAAGGCTCATCAACATCTTGACACCCTCCATCTGGTCAGCCATCTCAGCCTGGCCGCACTGACGGTGGATTGCCTTTTCGAATGCTGCACCGCGATTCTGTGTGCCTCTGTTATCCTGAACATATACAAGGTAGCCTCTCTGAGCCATATACATCTCCCAACGTCTGAGTGACGCGAGGAAACTGTTGCGTACCATCTGTGAGTGAGGACCGCCATAGACATAGACTATCACAGGATATTTCTTTGACGGATCGAAATCCTTCGGCTTTATAAGTCTGTAGTAATTATCAAACTTGCCGTCTGCACTCTTGACTGTTCCCAGAGTGATTTCTGTGTATGCATACTCTGTCGTAGGATCCTCAGCTTCCAGCATTGTCCTGATCATAGTACCGTCGCTGGAGCATAGATTGGTGACTCCTGGTACATCAAGGCTGCTCCAGCTATCAATGTAATGCATGCAGTCCGGACTCATCTGTATGTCATGCCAGCCCTCGTCTTCTGTGAGCCTTTTCGGTTTGCCGACTCTTACGACAGAAGGACCTTTCCATAGTGCAGAACTTGGAATTTTGAGACTGACCTTGAACAGATGGTTTTCTACCGGTGATACTTCCGCTGATGTATACCAGACGTTCTGACCGTCATTTGCTACATACTGCACGTCTGCGTCTGTTTCAGTGATTCTTTTGATGTTTCCTTTAAGATCGCAGAGATAAAGATTGCGGTATCCGTCTCTGTTGTCAGTCCTGTAGATGAAGAGGTTGTCCGAGCCCTTGAGGAACCATACAGGATCCTGAGGTTCGATGTATCTGTCGTTGTCTTCAGTGAGGATTGTCCTGAGGAAATGACCTGTGTTGGCGTCGTACATATTCAGCCTCATGTGCTTCTGGCTGCGGTCAAGCACCTGCACAAGTACTTTCTCTCCATCAGGTGTCCAGCTGATGTTGGTAAGATACTGGTCATATCCGAAATCGTCTGCCTTGAGGTAAATTGTCCTGCATCTGTTCAGATTGTATACGCCGACCTGCACGTTCTCGGAATCCATTCCTGCCATCGGATATTTGATCTCATTCAGACTTCCTGTCCTGGTGGTTATGTCAAGAAGCGGGAAAGATGAGACCTTGCTCTCGTCTTTCCTGTAGAACGCCACCTTGCTGCTGTCCGGAGACCAGAACATACCTGCCTCAATGCCGAATTCATTCCTGCTGACAGTCTGGCCATATGTGATTGACGAGTCTTTGCTGACAGCCACGGCGATCTTCATGCCTTTCCCAGGATTGTGGTATATGCTTTTGCCTTCAGTATATACGCGTTCCTTTTTTCGTGGTGCCCTGTAAGGAGATTCGACTCTGGTTTCGATATTGAAGGATATGGTCTTTCCGTCCTTGAACATAAGAATATCCTTGTTCCCGTTCCATCTGCATCGCAGACTCTTCGGCGACAGTTCTCTTGACAGGATGGTCTCTTCCATTGTGAGAATCTTGCCGGAAGGGTCGTTGGCTTCTCTCACCCCGATGGTATTTTCCTGAGCCGATAATGTTACTCCCAAGCCTACGAGGCTTAGAATCAATAGTTTGAATTTCATGTTTCTTTGAAATTTTAATCGTGAAAATGACAAGTTCACTACATATTGATTCAAAATTAGTGAAAAAATAGATATATTAGCAATTTAAAGTCTTATTTATGAAAAGAACGATCGTAGCAGCATTGCTTGCTGTCCTGATTCTGAATACCTCTTTTGCACAAACGGCTTCCGATGATGCCTTTGAACGTTGGCAATCCGACAAATATTCGATGTTCATCCACTTCGGCCTGTATTCTTATCTTGGAGGCGTATGGGACGGGGAACCGGTCCGTGAGGGATATAGTGAGCAGATCCAGTCTTTTGCCGGAATATTTTCAGACTGGTATGCGATGACAGCAGAAAAGTTCAATCCCGAGAACTTCAATGCTGATGAAATAGCCAGACTTGCCGTTTCCGGAGGAATGCGTTCCATTGTCTTCACTTCCAAACATCATGATGGATTCTGTATGTTTGATACTGAAACCACAGCATACAACAGTGTCGACCAGACTCCTTCTCATAGGGATTATGTCAGAGAAATATCTGAGGCATGTCGTAAGGCAGGCCTGAAGTTCGGTCTTTATTTCTCTCTGATAGACTGGAACTTCCCGCATGCTTACCCTATTTCAAGTCACAATGCGGATTTCGTCACCCCAGAACATCATGAATTCAATAAGGCTCAGGTAAGGGAACTCCTTACAAAGTATGGTCCTGTTTCAGAACTGTGGTTTGATATGGGCTCTCTTCAGCCTCATCAGAGTCGTGAGCTTTATGACCTTGTGAAAAGCCTTCAGCCCTCCTGCATGGTCAGCGGAAGACTTGGCAATGACGTTTATGACTTTGCTGTGATGGCGGACAATAAGTTCCCCGATACAGCCCTTCATGCTCCATGGCAGAGCGCAGCTTCAATGTTTCCGGAGACCTGGAGTTACAGAAGTTGGCAGGAAAGAGGAAATGTCAAGGATAAGGTTGCGGAAAAGTTGCGTTCTCTGATAGAGGTGGTCTCTCACGGAGGAAATTATCTTCTTAATATAGGACCGGCCTCTGACGGAAGTGTTGTTCCTTTTGAGAAGGAGGTCATATTGGCTGTCGGACAGTGGCTGAAAAAGAACGGCCATGCTGTTTATGGTGCCTCTCCGTCTCCTTTCAAAGAGAAGTTTGCATGGGGTGATGTCACTGCGAAGGATGGTAAGTTATATCTGTTTCTTACGGGTACCTGCCCTGAAGGCGGCTTCATTCATCTGCCGGTGAACAAGCGTGGCATCAAGGTTATGGTTACTCCTGAAATGTATGCGCAATCGTCTGATGTTGAGGTGATTGAGGTGCCTTTTGATATGAGTCGTGCAGTTGTTGAGACTGCTTCTGTTCCTGATACGGAAAGGCTTACATGGAAGAATGCTTCTGCCGGATACAGTTATTCATGTTTTGACTATTACAGCAACTATAAGAGCACTGTCTCATATACTTGGAATGTGGATGTCAGACACGAGGTCAGGACTCTTAAACTTCTATATACGGATGCGGAATCCGGTCGTAAGGTAAGATTGTCTGTGGATGGAAATGATGTTGAAGTCCGTCTTGAGGGAGGGGAGCAACTGCATGTTGCCGGACTTCCTTTGGCCGGATATACTTTTGCCCGTCTAAGAGGAGGAGTGTTTGATAATTATCATTCATGGACGGAACATCTGTCGACAAGGATGAAACTGATTGAAGAACACACCGGTAAGGCTCTGATAAACATGCCTGCAAGTCAGTTTTCCAACTATCTGATGACTGCTCGGGCGGAAGTACCAGAGGATGGCCTTTATATGATGGAAATCACTTCAGGCAACGGTGTTGAGGTTGTTGTAGACGGGGAGACTATGACAAAACATCTGAATCCGTATCGTACCGTATCCCGTTGTGAACAGGTGCTGCTGGAACTTACTGAAGGTGAGCATGATATTTATCTGAGGGCTTACAACAGATTCGAAAACGAACTGAATTGCGGAATGATACAGTCTTCGTCTCCTGTAGTTTACAGCATGGATGTAGTTCTTCCGGAGCCGTTACGCAAAGGGAAACGTCAGATATCCATATCGGCAGCTGATCATGATTCGGAGCATAAAGATTGCAACCTGCATAATCTTATTATAACGATGTAAAATTACCTTTTTTATGGCACAAGATAAACTTAAAATTGAAGTACAGTCCGAGATTGGAAGACTGAACGCAGTACTGCTGCATAAGCCGGGAGCTGAGGTTGAAAATATGACCCCTCTGAACGTTCAGAGAGCACTTTATAGCGATATTCTCAATCTGTCCATCGCTCAGAATGAGTATAAACAGCTGCATGGAGTTCTGTCAAAGGTGTCTGAAGTCTATGAAGTACGTAGTCTGCTGATCAAGGTGCTGGATCAGGAGAAGCCACGCGAAAGTCTGGTAAGGAGAATCTGCCTGACTGAAGATGTCATGCCGTACTATGATGAACTGATGCAGATGAAATCAGATGACCTTGCCCGTGTCCTGATTGAAGGTCTTCCGGCAAGAATCGACACGCTGACTTCTTATCTGAAGAATGAATATTATGCCCTGTATCCGTTGTATAACTTCTATTTCACCCGCGATGCTGCTGTGACGATAGGTAACCAGGCACTTGTATGCCGGATGGCCAATAAAGTAAGGATGAGAGAGTCGTTCATAATGGATTCCATTTACAGGAGCAGCGGAATCTTCGACTGTACAGTCATAGATGCCAATCTTCTTCAGCCTGAAGACTCTCGTGTCATAATGGAAGGCGGTGATATCATTGTGGCTCGTGAGGATATTCTTATCATAGGCAATGGAGTCAGGACAACGCCTCAGGGTATAGATTTCATGGTGAACCGTCTCAGCCGCGCGATTCCTACCGGAAGGTATAATGTCATAGTGCAGCAGCTCCCGTCGGAGCCGGAATCGTTCATTCATCTTGATATGGTCTTTACACTTTTGGATGAGGATAAGTGTATGGTGTTCAAGCCTTTGATCATGCAGGCCAATCAGTATCAGACTGTTCATATCGTTATTGAGGAAGGCAAGGTTGTAAGTATAAAGCCAGTGTCCGGACTTCTGAGTATTCTGAAGAAACTTGGTATGGACCTTAAGCCTGTCGTATGTGGGGGCGCTGACGAGTGGGATCAGGAGAGGGAGCAGTGGCATAGTGGAGCCAATTTCTTTGCTTTTGCTCCAGGAAAGGTGCTGTCTTATGCAAGAAATATCCATACTCTGGAAGAATTGTCCAAGAACGGTTTCGAGATAGTCAAGGCCAATGATTTCATATCAGGAGAGGCCGCTTCCACTGTTTTCGGAAGTGCTCCATGTGTGCTTACAATTGACGGATCCGAACTCCCAAGAGGTGGTGGAGGAGCAAGATGTATGACAATGCCGTTATCTAGGCAAAAAATATAGTGGTAATTCTCAAGAATTATGTTATATTTGTGCGATTTTGAAATTCGTTTCATTTAACTGAAAACCAATGAAGAAAATTTTCGGCATTTTTATTCTGGCAGCTGCTCTTGTTTCAGCAATCTCCTGTGATCAGATGGCAAACCAGCAGGAGGGACCAACCATCGTCTTCAATGAGGGTGCGGTAGGACTTATCGATCAGGAGTTCGGTATGTACTATGGCGACAAGAGAAATGATGATACAGCTGTCTATAACGTTGTTTTGAGTGACGCGGTATGTTTCCGTGACGGATATGGTGTCCCATATCTTGATTCCGAGGGTGATATGCTTGTACTTGAATTTAATGCAGAACTTCCTCAGGAGGGGGCTCCGGTTGCACTGCCTACCGGAGTGTATACCATCGGAGGTGAGGAACCTGGCACGAAGTATATCAACCTGGAGAATTCATTCGTAAAGAGAATGGAAGGTACAACCCAGTATCAGTATACCTTGGTAAGCGGAACAATCTCTGTGGAAGTGAATACCGATGGTTATGACATCATGACAAATGACCTGGTGATTTCCAAAGGTGGAGAGAATTTCGATGTCATCTATTCATACAACGGAGATATCAAGTTCGACGAGTGGACCAAGATTGCCGCTACTCTTCAGTATTGCAGCGACAACGTCGTTGATATGCCTTTTACAGAAATAGCAGCCGAGTATTACGGCAACCTCTTCGGATATGACACAGGAAACTATGTTGTTACATTGTCTACCGACGGATGGTCTGACAAGAACAGCAATGCTCCGGGTGTGTCACTTGTGCTCAATATGTTCGGTGACCTGCTTGGCAATAACACAGATAATATCAAGCTTCAGGAGGGCACTTATACTGTATATCCGACATTCAATTCTGATGAATTCAGTATGCTCTTAGGCTTGGATAACGCTGGCAGTCCGTTCGGAACCTATGTCCTCCAGATTGATGCCAAGGGTGCTCAGGCGATGGAATATATCAATCAGGGTACTGTAGATGCTCATTATAGCGAGAGAAATGGCAGAGAGGTCTGCACTTTGGATTATGATCTCAAGACTATGGCAGGACGAACCATCAAGGGAAAATGGGTAGGTGAACTTCCATTCGCAAACTACGCCGAGACCAGCAGCCGACTCGTTCTGTCTACCCTTACACATGATGTTGAGTGCGATATGAGCAGGATAGAGCGCGGTCGGATGTCTTGTATAGATACATTGGAGACTACAGCTATTCCACCGGTTGAGATTGCTGAAGCATGGCAGCTTTGGCTTGAGCCAAGAGGTTGGACAGATGAGGAAAAGAATTTGCCATGGGATGAGCGCCTTGAGGCATGGAACCCTAATGGAGACGTCATGGTACTTGAGTTTGTAGTTCCTTCAGGAACTTATGGAGATATCGCTCCGGAAATTAATAAGGAGTATATTTATCAGATTCAGCCGAACCTTTCTTTGGACGACCAGCTTTATGACCTGAGCGTAAGTCAGATGGGACGTCCGTATGATGACATCTTCTATGAACCGTTCTGGACTGATAAGTACACATATATGACCGGTTGTGATGCAAGACGTGGATTTACATTTGCCGGCAGTTTTGACGGAAACTGGTATCTGCATTATATAGAGGGTACATGGCAGAATATGGATATCCATGCTCCTGCTGTCAAAGGTACGGTGGAAGTGACAAGAACTTCAGAATGGACCTTTATAACAGGAGGACGAGAGGCGCAGTTCAATATTGTATGGGACCTCTATGATGACACAGAACAGTCAAATAATATAACTGGAGAATGGTCTGGACCGATTGTTGCGAATCTGACAGCAGATATTGAGATAGAAGAAAAGCAGTAAGATATGGAAAGGACACTTGTAATATTGAAGCCAGGATGTCTTCAGAGAGGACTGGTCGGAGAAGTTATCTCTAGATTTGAGAAAAGAGGTCTTCAACTTGTTGCCATGAAGATGGTACAGCTTGATGAGGAAATCCTGAAAGTACATTATGCACATCTTCTTGATAAACCCTTCTTCCCATGGCTTCGTGATGGAATGATGGCCGCTCCTGTTATCCTCTGTTGCTGGGAAGGTTATAACGCCGTGCAGGTAGTACGTGATATGGCTGGAGCAACGAGGGCAAGCAAGGCAGTTCCCGGAACAATCAGAGGCGATTACAGCGTGAGTGCGCAGGAGAATATAGTTCACACTTCAGACTCTCTTGAAAATGCAGAAATCGAGCTTAAGCGATTCTTTGTAGAATCAGACTATTGTGATTATGTATCACCTCTCAATCCGTTCAAATACGCACCGGATGAGATGTAATCAGAATACATATAAGTGAAAACGGACAGCCATTGAGGTTGTCCGTTTTCGCTTATAATAACTCTGTGAGTTCCTTCATTCTTTTTCTCGGGCTGAATCTTCGGTAGAGGATGTCGTATACCATGTCTGCAATCGGCATGTCGACGTTGTGGCGTTCGTTGATCTTCTTGATACATGCGGCTGCATAGTATCCTTCTGCTACCATTGTCATTTCGTTAAGTGCGCTTCTCACGGTGCAGCCATGTCCGATCAGTTGACCAAGACGACGGTTGCGGCTGAAAGATGAGTATGATGTCACAAGCAGGTCTCCAAGATATGCAGAGTTTGTTGTGTCGCGTTCAAACGGATAACTTTCATTGATGAATCGTGTCATCTCCTTTGCGCATGCCGCAGTAAGCACTGCGCCGAAATTGTCCCCATATCCCAGGCCTGTGGCAAGACCGGCAGCAAGGGCATAGATATTCTTCAAGATACCGGCATATTCGATACCATAGATGTCATTGGAGTGGCTTATCTTGACATATGCACTTGCGAACATGTTGCCTATGATTTCGGCATTTTCACTGTCCTTGCATGCTACTGTCAGATATGAAAGTTTGTTGCGTGATACTTCTTCCGCATGAGATGGACCTGATATGATGCCAAGTCTGTCGTATGGGATATCAAAGGTCTGATTGAAGTATTCTGTGATGGTCGTATAATCGTCTGCTATGATGCCTTTTGTCGCCGACAATATGAATTTCCCTTTTAATGATTCAGTGAGATCTGCAAGAACGTTCTTGATGAATGCAGACGGAGTGGCGATGAGGATAACCTCGCACTCTCTTACAACTTCGTTGATATCCTGCTTGGGGAAGACATACTGAAGGTCAAACTCCACATCATTGAGATATTTGGCGTTGCGCCCTTCTGTAAGAAGGCTTTCCATTACCTCTTCATTCCTCACATGCCACCAGACATTGATCTTGTTTTTCTGTAATGTATGTACAAGAGCGGTGGCCCAGCTTCCATAGCCGATCACACCGCATTTAGTATTATCATTTATCTTGAAGGTCATATCGATGTCGTTTTGACGAACGTGCAAATATACGCAAAACTTTATACATTAAAAAGGGCGACCAGACGGCCGCCCCTTAAACATCAATATGTGTTGTTTATCAGATCATCAAAGCTGCTACGAGTGCGAGGATCGCGTAGAACTCAGGAAGCGCAGCGTAGATCATAGTGTTGGTCTGCACGTCGTGTCCCTGTGAGATTCCAACGATACCGTTGGCACATACCTGACCCTGACGGATAGCAGACATAAGGCATACGAGACCTACAGAGATACCTACTCCGAAGAGCATTGCACCGTCCTGTGCGAAGTCCTTGCCAAGCCACATAAGGAATGCTACGAAACCGTAGAGACCCTGTGTTGCAGGAAGGGCAGAGAGGATCATGTAAGAAGATGACTTCTCAGGATTCTTCTTGAGTGCACCTTCAGCAGCATTACCTGCGATAGTTGTTCCGATTGATGAACCTACACCGGCGAGACCAAGCATGAGGCCGAGGCCGAGATAACCTAAAATTACGTTAAGCATAGTTTTAAAATTTTATTTGTTTGTTTTCTTATTTGTCATTTCGAGCTTGTCGAGAAATCTCTAAGCTTTCTTTAATGGGTTGTATAGTTTGCCTTTTCCTTCGTATCCGGAATTCTTGAAGTACTCCACGAAGTTAAGACGAAGAGGGTGTACGAAAGCTCCAAGACAGGACATCAGGAGGTTGAGTACGTGACCGATCAGGAGGATGAGTATGAAGAATACCCAGTTCACACCACCGTCGCCAAGTACCATCTTACCGAGGTCATTGAATGCAGCTCCCAGCATACCGCCGGCAAGTCCGAGTGCGAAGAGACGGATGTAGCTGAGTACGTCTCCAAGGATACCTGTTGCCATATTGTATGTGTCCCATAGACCTGCACCTACGTTGATAAGAGGGTTTCTTCCCGGTGTGTTGAATACGTAGATGGCAAGTGCTGAAAGGACAGCGATGACGATGATGGCCCATTTGATTGCACCTGCACTGAGCAGTTTGCCTGCTCCGAGGAGAACCACGATGAGTCCGCCGACAATAAGCAGAGTCCAACCCCATGTAGCTATGTTTTCCTTGAATCCGAGTCTCTTGGTATAACCTACAGCCTTGATTACCATCGCAAGGCAGATGTGGAATACACCGATACCCAGTGCAAGAAGCATCTGGAACGGAAGTTCACCCATTGGAGTAGGGATGTTGCTGCCTACGAAACTGTAATAGTTCCATGCTGCAGTTCCCTCCGGCACCAGATTGATGATGGACATTCCGAAGAATGTTCCAAGTGCACCTCCGATGACTGCCGTTGCAGCTCCAAGTGTTGCAATCAGTCCACCGATGCCATCGAACATTGCGATCTTCAGCCAACCTTTCTTCATTGCCAGTCCTACGAGGACAAGAACGAGTCCGTATCCTGCATCACCAAGACACATCGCAAAGAACAGAAGGAAGAATATCGATACTATCGGGGTAGGGTCATACTCGTTATAGTTCGGCATGCCGTACATTCCGGTGAGGGACTCGAACATCTTTACGAATCTGTTGTTCTTCAACTTAATAGGAGGATTGTCTGCTTCTACAGCGTCTTCCTTTATATAAAGGACTCCCATCTTGTCGAACTCTTTGCAGAGCTCATCGTCGTGCTCGACAGGAGCGAATCCTTCGAGTACGTTGAGCATGTTCTCCGCAGCTGATTCTGTCGATGACTTCGCGAGATACATATCAAGTTCAATGAGTGCCTCATTATATGTGGCTTCGAGCTGAGGAATCGCCTCTTTGTATTTGAGGAGTGTTCCCTTTACCTCGATGATTCTCGCATTGAGTCTGTCAGCTTCTGCCTGTGCATCATTCCATGATGATTCAGGAGAATTTACAGGCTCTGCCGGGAATGAGTATTCCTCACCTTTCGGACATATTGTAACGAACCATACGGTAGAACCGTCTTCAGAGATAACCTCGAGAGGGTAGAGTTCTGCCCATTCCTTCGAGAATTTCTTTGAAGGAACTGTGTAATATCTTACTTTATATCCGAGTGAGTCAATAGAGTCAAGACGCGCTTTGTCAAATTCTCCCCATGGGAGTCTTGAACGTACTTCCTTCTCAGCTGCAGTGCGTGCAGCTTCAAGTTCCATAAGTTCAACGAATGACTTTTGAGCGCCTTCAGTGAGGTTTGCGTCGAGTACCGCTGCAGCAGCCGCTGCTTCAATCGCATCCTTGTCAGAATCCTTGTCGAAGTTGATTCCTTCGAGTTTCAGCATGATGCGTTTGGAAGCTGATGCATCGTCAAGCATTCCGGCAGAATATTCATCTACAGGTTTTGCAGAACGGGTCACGTCAACGACACCCATTTCCTGAAGCTTTTTCAGGAAGTCTTCAGTCTCCCCGCTGAGGAGAATGAAGGAGTATTTCATCATTTTATCTACCATTGTTCTGCTCCTCCTCTTCTTCTTCGATTGCATGTCTGCTCTTGACGATCTTGGAAGCTGCTTTCGAGAGGTTCTCTTCGTCTTCCATATATCGTTTGATCTTTCTGATCGCTTCCTGATATCCAGGAATCTGCACCTTCTCATAAAGATTTACTTTCTGAGTGGTCTTCTTCCTCTGGAAATCAAGGATACGTGCTTTCTCCTTGTATACTTCGGATTCAATACCGAGTCTTGAGAGTTCCTTCAGAATTGCGACTCCATCTGCATACCATGCCGGTTTTGCAAATGCATTGAAGTCGTTGATCTGATAGTGTATCTCCTTGAGCTCAGGAGTCTTTACACCTGCAACCTTCACTGTCACGAGATCCACGTCCGTGATAGATATAAGGCCCGGCTCGAACTCATTCCAAAGTGCTGCGAGATAATCGTATCTTTTAAGTGCGGCCTCAAGATCATCAATAAGTTTCTCTGAGTACTCCTTGGCCTTGCGGACCTCAAGACGCAATGCCGATTCCTTGTTCTTAAGGGTAGGAAGGGCATTCTTACGCATCTTGAGCTGCTTGTTCAAGTTGTTGAGAGATGTCTTATTGTATTGAAATTTTATTGCCATAAAATTTAGATTTCTCCACTACTGTCGAAATGACGGTGGGTTTATTTTTTCCAATAGAGGTCAATGAATTCCTGTTTGATACCGGTCTCTGCCTTGGTGAAGTATGTGCCGAAGAGTTCCCAGGCTGTGTCGAGCATTTCATCGATCTTGATGTTTACGTCGATTGCGAGGATTCTTGTAGCATATGCTTTCGCATATTCAAGGCAACGGAGGTCATAATCGCTGAGGTCGAAACCGTTCTCAAGCTTGGTCTTTGCATTCTGGGCATCTGCGTAGAGACGTACAGAGGCATTCATCACCTGGCTGTGGTCCTTACGGGTCTGCTTGCCCTGAACGAGCTGCTTCAGACGTGAAAGTGAACGGAACGGGTCAATGATGACCTTTCCTGAATCAGGATCTGCACGAAGGAAGAGCTGTCCCTCTGTGATATATCCTGTGTTGTCCGGAATCGCGTGAGTGATATCTCCATCGTTGAGTGTTGTCACTGCGATGATGGTGATAGAACCACCTGCCGGGAGCTGAACGGCCTTCTCATAGATCTTTGCAAGGTCAGAGTAAAGTGATCCTGGCATAGAGTCTTTTGAAGGAATCTGGTCCATACGGTTAGACACGATAGAGAGCGCGTCAGCATACAGGGTCATGTCTGTAAGGAGCACGAGTACCTTCTCGTTCTTCTCCACAGCAAAGTACTCGGCAGCCGTAAGAGCCATGTCCGGAATAAGGAGACGCTCGACAGGTGGCTGCTCGGTTGTATTTACGAATGAGATGATCTTATCAAGAGCACCTGCTGCTTCGAACTCATGCTTGAAGTAGAGGTAGTCGTCGTTTGTAAGACCCATACCACCGAGGATGATCTTGTCTACGTCTGCACGAAGAGCCACCTGAGCCATTACATTATTATATGGCTGGTCCGGGTCAGCGAAGAAAGGAATCTTCTGTCCTGACACGAGGGTATTGTTAAGGTCGATACCTGCGATACCGGTAGGGATGATCTGAGAAGGCTGTCTTCTCTTGTAAGGGTTTACTGATGGACCACCGATCTGTACCTCTGTACCTTCAACTTCAGGACCTCCGTCAAGCGGTCTTCCGTATGCGTCGAAGAAGCGTCCTGCAAGTTCGTCGCTTACCTTAAGGGTAGGAGGAGCACCCAGGAATGTTACTTCTGCATTTGTAGGAATACCTTCAGTACCAGCGAATACCTGAAGTGTGACAAGGTCACCTTTTGTCTTTACGACCTGAGCAAGTCTGCCGTCTACGACAGCAAGCTCATCGTTGGAGATACCCTGCGCACGAAGTGCTACGGTTGCCTTTGTGATGGCTTCCAACTGTGTGTATATTTTCTGAAATGCCTTAGTTGCCATTGCTCAGGAGATTAGAAAGTTGCTGTTTGTAGTTTTCGAATTTCTCGCTCTTGAACTCAGAGTAGTTCATCTGACGGAGGAGGTTGATCATTTCCTTGAAGAAGTTACGGCACTCTTCGTAGTCGCCGAATGTGAAGCTTCTTTCGCAGATGTCAAGAACAAGGTCAAGCATGTACTGCTGTCTTTCCATCGGAGTCACAGAGTCGATTGCGTCGAATGCATCCTGCTGGAGGATAACGAAGTCAACGAGCTCTGATTTCCAGAACAGTTCATGGTAACTCATAGGCACACCGTCATCACCGAGGATGTTGATCTGGTCGTTTGCGTCCTTACCCTTGCGGATAATGTTCTTGGTCTTCTCAACCATCTCTACCCAACCTGGTTTTACCTTCTCAGCGAGGTGCTCGCGGATTTCCGGATATTCAAGATACTTTGAGTAAGAATCGATCGGGTTCACAGCTGGATAGCGTTTCTGGTCAGCACGGTTCTGCTCGAGTGCATAGAAGCAGCGTGCTGCCTTCTTTGTAGACTCGGTAACAGGCTCCTTGAGGTTACCTCCGGCAGGGGATACAGTACCGATGAAGGTAACCGAACCTGTCTGACCGTTATTCAATACCACCATACCTGCACGTGCGTAGAATGCTGAAATGATTGCCGAGAGGTCAACCGGGAACGCGTCGGCACCAGGAAGTTCCTCCATACGGTTTGACATCTCGCGGAGAGCCTGTGCCCAACGTGAAGTCGAGTCGGCAAGAAGGAGAACCTTGAGACCCATCGCGCGATAGTATTCGCAGATTGTCATCGCTGTGTAAACTGAAGCCTCACGAGCTGCAACAGGCATGTTTGGTGTGTTACAGATGATGGTTGTACGCTCCATAAGGTGACGTCCTGTATGTGGGTCGATAAGTTCAGGGAACTCAGTGAAGATTTCCACAACCTCGTTTGCACGCTCACCGCAGGCTGCCATTACGATTACTTCAGCATCACCCTGCTTTGCAATAGCGTGCTGGAGCACTGTCTTACCACATCCGAATGGACCTGGGATGAAGCCTGTACCACCTTCAGCGATTGGGTTGAGGGTGTCGATCACGCGAACACCAGTCTCCATGATACGTGATGGTCTTGGTTTTTCCTTATATCCCTTGATGGCTACCTTTACCGGCCACTTCTGGTACATGTTCACTTCTACATCCTCTCCGGATGCATCAGTGAGGACTGCGATTGTCTGGTCGATATTGTACTGACCTGCCTCAATTACTGATTTTACAGTGTATTCGCCCTGGAATGAGAATGGCACCATAATCTTGTGAGGAAGCCATCCTTCCTTGACTTCACCGAGCCAGTCTGCTGCAACAACCTTGTCGCCAGGTTTTGCAATTGGAGTAAAGTCCCAGAGCTTCTCATGATTCAGAGGGTCAGTATATTCTCCTCTTTTGAGGAATACGCCGGTCATTGTTGTAAGGTCATTCTGCAGACCGTCGTAGCTGCTTGAAAGAAGACCTGGTCCGAGTGTAGCCTCGGGCATCTTGTCCTCGAACTCCACATCGTTGCCGTTTTTAAGTCCACGGGTACTCTCAAATACCTGTACAGCAGCATTCTTACCATTGACCTTGATGACCTCAGCCATGAGCTTGGTGTCTCCTACGGTGATGTAGCAGAGCTCATTCTGGGATACAGGGCCGTTGACTTCTACTGTCACGAGGTTTGAAACGATTCCCGTTACCTTTCCTGTTGTTTTCATATTTTTTAATGTTGTTAATTATCCGTTATATTCGACACCTTTGAATGTGCCGCGTACCTCGTCTACCAGTCGTTTGAACATTTCGCGGCCGGTCTGCTCATCGAGCTTGTACCAACGTGCTACAATGTTCAGCTTGGCTATGAAACCGAGGATGGCGTCAATGTCGAAATAATTGAATGTGGTCAGATTGTTTATCTTCTCCCACATGAGGTCGTCGATTCCTCTTTCTCTTGAGAGGATATCACCAGTGTTGAGGATTGTCTCAATGTCAGCAGCTTCCTCAAATTCTTCGTCTGAAGCGTAGAGGACGAGATCCTTGTCTGCAGGTCTGCCAAGGGCCTTGTTGAGATATTTTACCTTGGCGTTACGGATATTCAGGTCGAATCTGAAATATTCGCTTATGAAACGGTCTTTATGGGCAAGTGCGCTTGCGTAGAATTCAGCATTGAGATTCTCATCCATATAGCCGCTCATAAAGAAACCGATCAGTTCCCTGTCCTTCTCGGAGCAAAGACTGACAATCTCCTCAATGTAGTCCTGCGGGCCTTTGTCACCGAATTTCCATCCGGTGGTGATGTCCGGCAGACTTGCTACTATGTATTCGTAATTTGCCATTATCCAAAAAGGATTTTCTTGGTTGCAGGTCTGAGATATTCAGAAATGAGTGCGTTGAAAGTCTCTTCTGTGAAGCTGATGAAATAACCTCCGTCCTTTGGTCCGATGGTGAATCCACCTGCAATCTTCTTTGTGAAGGTCGCTTCAACGCCACCTTTGAGTGCCTTGGCAAGTTCGTTTGCGATAAATGGCTCGAGATCCTTCTTGAGTGCCTCAGGAAGTACGACTTCGAGATCGACAGGCTCGTCAGTATTGAAGCCCTTTGCAACTGCGAGGACTACCTCCTTCACAAATTCAGCCGAAGTAAGGGCGTTCTTCACTTCAGCTTCAGTAATCTTGGCTACTACTAGAGTCTCGATGTCCTTCTTTGTGGCTGCAACACTCTGGCTGGCAGCCATCTTGAGGTCACCCTGTACCTTGGTCTTGAGGTCTTCAGCCTCTTTGTGGGCGGCTGCCACGATTGCTTCTGCTTCAGCCTTTGCCTTTGCTACAATCTCATCAGCCTGAACCTTTGCCTTGGCGAGGAGTTCCTCTCCTTCCTGTTTTCCTTTTGACAGGCCCTCATTGTAGAGCTTGTCTGTAAGTTCTTGCAATTTGTTCTGCATATTTGTGATCAATTATGTGTATTTGTTTTTAATGTTCAGTCAATTCTGCAAATCTAATAATAAAAGATTGACTTATCAACCTCAAATCTTAAAATATGTTAGTCGAAGTGCACCCTCGGATTCATTGATGAAGGAGACCTCCATTCAATGCCATGTCTGCCGAGTACTGCTGCTTTTGTGCTCCAATAGCCGAAGCAGAATCCCATACCCTTTGGCTCATCCTTAAGAATCTCCGCACACTCCTTCTCAACTTCGTAGATCACTTTTTCCCATTCCTCAGTTCTTTCAACCGGGTCGAACATCAGCATTTTCTCATACTTCCTGCAGTATTCTTCAACTGAAATTTCAGTGTCTATGAAGTCCTGAAGCTTCTGGAGTTCTTCATTATTGTCCTTGTCACCCGAATAGAGTGATTTAACGTATTCTCTCATCTCGATACATAATCTCGGAGTCAAGGTCTCGTCCATGTATGAGATGATTGAAGTCATGATTTCAGATTTTTCTACCTTGCCGTCATAGCAGTCTTTTACTGTATCCGGCATTTCCTGCATGATGTCGAACGCCTCGGTGCCCAACGGGATATTTCTCCATAGTTCTCCGAATTCATTATAGTTCTTCACCATCTCCTGATACAGTTCCACAAGACGTTCCCAGCGATCTTCGATCTGTTTCTTAGTCAATCTTGCCAATGATATTATTGCTTCTGAATATGCATAACTGAGACCTTTTTGTGGAGTGTATGCGCTATGACCGATCTCCACCTTATGCCTGCTTCCACTGAAACTTACCACGACATATTCGTCGTATATCTCCAGCAGCCTTACTTCAGGGAGGTTCTCGTCATAAGCACATAGATTCATGCCTTTATAGAGTTCCTCCTTGTTGTATGCCTTGTGTGATCCAGATGTGTTCAGGCATCCCGGGTCACATGCGGTAATGTATCCGGAAACATGTAGGGCATTCCAGATTTTAGTGTTTTTCTTCATGGCAGTATGGTTTTAGAAACATTCATTAAGTATCTTGACGATATTGTCGGATTTTCCCATTGTGTAGAAATGTACTGCAGGAACTCCGTGAGCTATGAGATCCCTGCATTGCATGATACACCATTCTGTACCGGTTGCATATGCGGCATTCTTATCGGTGCCGGCATCCATCATGGCTTTTGTCAGTTCCTGAGGAATGTCGAGTGAAAAGGCCTCGGGTAGTGAGGTGAGCTGCTTTACCGTAGATAGCGGTTTCAGGCCGGGAATGATAGGGACCGTAATACCTGCGGCCCTGCATTTATCTACAAAGTCATAGTAGACCTGATTGTCAAAGAACATCTGGGTAATCACGTAATCTGCACCGGCATCAATCTTTTTCTTGAGATTCTCAATGTCAGAGTCCAGGTTCGGTGCTTCGAAATGCTTTTCAGGGTAGCCTCCCACACCTATGCAGAAATATCTGTCGTCGGTTTCAAGTCCGTGTTCCCTTCTGTAAGAGTTGCTTCCCTGGTAGCTGCGTATTCCGGCAACGAGTTCGCTTGCATAGCTGTATCCTCCGGGAGTCGGCGTAAATCTCTTTTCCCCCGACATGCTGTCTCCGCGAAGGGCGACGATGTTGTTGATTCCAAGGAATGCTAGATTGTCAAGCTTGCTTTCGATCTCCTCCTTTGTGGTGCCGGCACAGATGATATGAGGTATGACTTCAATGTCATATCGTTCCATGATTGCAGCACATACAGTGGTCTCGCTGATACGGTTGCGGATCAGGTGACGGGTGAAGCTGCCGTCAGGATTCTCGCTGTAGGAGAATTCGTCCCTGTGGCTGGTTACGTTGATATACTTTGGGTTGAACTCCATGAAAGGTCTGATACTTTCCAGCAGCTCAGTCTTTGTGATTCCTCGCAGAGGAGGTACAATCTCTATGGATGGGAAAGCCTTTTTGCTTTCAGATAAAATTTCACTTACTTTCATAGACTTCAAATATAGCATTTTATTTTAATAAATGCCCGATGAATTTGCGTGCGTCTTCCTCTGACATACCTCTTTGAGAAGCATATCTGTCGAATTGAGCCTTGCTGATACGTCTGATTTCAGGGTATCGTGCTTCCGGGTGCATGAAAATCATTCCGCATATGCTTGACTCTGGGGTCATTGCACATGTTTCAGTCAGTTTGATTTCAAGACTGTACTCTCCAGAGAGCAAGAGCATTATATCCCTTTTCAATGTGTGGTCAGGGCAGCTTGAATATCCTGCTGCCGGCTTTATCAGTTTGATGTCCTGGCTGATTTCTTCCAGAATCTTCTTGTCAAGCCATTTGGAAGCTGCTTCTGCCAGCGTCATTCTAACAGCCTTTGCTACAAGGTCCTCATATTTGTTGCTGCATGCAGGACAGCAGCATCCTTCTTCATGAGCTTTATTTTTCGGCCTTACGCATATTGTAAATACTCCGAATGGAGATCCCTTGCTTCCTGACGATGCAGGAATGACAAAGTCACATAAAGACAGACCGTCACCGGTTTCCTGCCTCATGAACGGCAAGGTGAATGACTGCGAGGCCATCCTTATTATCTGATCTGTAGAGAATGGCTGTTCCTCCTTTCTGTATACTGCCGCATAGTCTCTTATTGCTGGTGCTCCTGCCGGTCTGGTGCTGTTGACACGAATACAGTTATCTCCAGATGTTCCCTTGAAGAATCTAGCAGAAACCATTATTCTGTAATTGCCAAGTGCCAATTCATCTTCAGCATCCTGTCTCAGCTGCATGAGTTCCATAGCCTCAGGTGAGGCACTGCCATATTTGACTCCCCAGATGGCATAGAACATTCTCCAGTCGAAGAATGGAAGAACTTCTGCTGCCGGAAGTTCAGTTGCGATGATGTCTTCAGGACATTCGTTGAGGTATGAGTCATATGGGAAATGTGGTGAAGCAGGATCTTCTGTCGGAACTGTGGTCTCTTCTGCCTTTTCGTTAAGTCCGGCAAGTTTCTGCTGCTCAATATGCTGTGCTTCCTCAAACGCGTTTCTGTCCATCATGCATTTCTTTGCCATTACTGCGGCTGCAGAAGCGTCAGGACCATAGAAGACATGGTCATATATCGGCGCAAGTTTCAGGGCTGTATGCAATGCTGAAGTTGTAGCACCTCCGATGAAAAGGGGAGTATTCATCTTTCTTGCAGCCATTTCGCGGCAAAGTTCCTCCATCTGGAACAGTGACGGGGTAATGAGTCCGCTTACTGCAATGATGTCTGCATTCTCCTTGTCTGCAGCCTCCAGGATAACCTCCTTGTCTACCATCACGCCAAGGTCGTGTACGTCAAAGCCATTGCATGTCAGGACAATGCCGGTGATGTTCTTTCCGATGTCGTGCACATCACCCTTGACCGTTGCCAGGATTACCTTTGGTCGCGATGAACTGCTTTTGCCGGTCTCGTCAGCGGTGATATATGGCTCGAGTACAGCTACTGCGTCTCTCATGACTTTTGCTGACTTGACAACCTGTGGGAGGAACATCTTTCCCTCTCCGAACATCTTTCCGACAGCCTCCATGCCCTGCATGAGAGGACCCTCGATTATGGCTGTTGCGTTGCCATATTCGGCAAGAGCCTCTTTGACGTCTGATTCAAGATCGGCGGACTGTCCTTTTATAAGAGCGTTCTGCAGACGGACAGATACCGGCTGCTTTTCTTTCAGTCGTTCGGTATCGGGAGTACAGGCAGAATCATCATCATGCTTCGCAGCCAACATTGCAGATGCTTTTGAAATAAGTCGTTCAGTTGCCATCGGGTCGGTGTCAAGGATGACATCTTCCACGCATTTAAGAAGTTCAGGCTCTATTTCGTCATACACCTGAAGCATGGACGGGTTGACGATAGCCATGTCAAGTCCAGCCTGTACAGCATGGTACAGGAATGCCGAATGCATTGCTTCGCGGACGGCATTATTGCCCCTGAATGCAAATGACAGGTTGGATACACCTCCTGAGGTCAGTGCTCCCGGAAGGTTGTTCTTTATCCACCTTACTGCTTCAATGAAGTCTACTGCATATTTTGCATGTTCTTCAATGCCGGTGCCGATGGCGAGAATGTTCACATCAAATATTATATCTGAAGGAGCAACCCCGGCTTCTTCCGTAAGCAGCCTGTATGCCCTTTCGCAGATCTTCACCTTTCTGTCATAGGTGGTTGCCTGACCCTCTTCGTCAAATGCCATCACAACCATTGCGGCGCCAAGCGAACGTATGGCCCTGGCCTTCTCAACGAAAACCTCAGGGCCTTCCTTGAGGCTGATGGAATTCACGATACATTTACCCTGGGCATTCTTCAGACCTGCCAGGATGGTTTCCCAATGTGACGAGTCAATCATCAGTGCGGCTTTGGCGACTGCAGGATCGTTGGAGATGTGTCTTGTGAACTTTTCCATCTCGACGGTGCTGTCAAGCAGGGCATCATCCATGTTGATATCAATGATACAGGCTCCGTCCTCAATCTGCTTTGCCGCAATCAGCAGGCCTTCGTCATATTTGCCCTCTGCGATCAGTCTTGCGAACTTCCTTGAACCGGCGACATTGGTCCTTTCGCCGATGTTTATGAAATTGCTGTTTTTTCTGTCGATAGTCACTGCTTCAAGACCGCTCACCGTCAGGATCTGTGTCTGAATCTGTGGAATCCTGCGAGGGGCAATACCTTTGACGCTGTCTGCAACAGCACGTATGTGTTCGGGAGTAGTGCCGCAGCAGCCTCCCACAATGTTGATGAGCCCGCTTTCCGCCATTTTCCTTACCTGTCCTGCCATTTCTGCCGGAGTCTGGTCATAGCCTCCAAGTTCATTAGGGAGACCGGCGTTTGGATAGCAGCTGACAGCACAGCTGCACCATCTGTTGACGTCTTCCACCAGTGGCAGAAGGTCTGCTGCTCCGAGTGAACAGTTGAGGCCGAATGACATGACAGGGTAGTGGCGTATCGATGTGTAGAATGCTTCCAACGTCTGGCCGGTCAGTGTTCTTCCGCTTCTGTCACCGACTGATACTGATACCATTACAGGTACCTTGGTGTCGCAGTCGCTGATGGCAGCAAGAGCAGCCTTTACGTTGAGGGCATCGAAACATGTCTCTATCAGGAGCATGTCCACGCCTCCTCGGATGAGGGCTTCAGCCTGGTCGCGATATGCATTGTACATATCATCAAAATCATATGGTCTGAATGCCGGATTGGCTGCGTCAGGGGAGAGGGACAGTGATTTGGAGGTAGGCCCTATGCTTCCTGCCACCCAGACCTTGCGTTCCAGCCCTACGGATGCGGCGAGGGCAGCTGCTTCGTCAGCAGCCTCGCGCGCAATTCTTGCGCCTTCGCAGGCCATCTGCTCCGCGATGGCCTCGCATCCGTACTCCGCCTGTGAAATGGCGTTCGCACTGAAAGTGTTCGTCTCGATGATATCTGCACCAGCGGCAATATATTCCTTATGGATAGCTTTGATGATTTCCGGATGAGTCAGGTTAAGCCTTTCGTGATTGCCCTCGCTCAGGCCGTATTTCTGAATGGACGTGCCCATGGCACCATCGAGAATGTATATCCTTTTCTGAAAATCGATCATATATATATTTCAATTGCACTCTAAGACAAAGATACGAAAAACGCCCCGTTTCCGGAGCGTTTTATCATAAGTATTTGTCGTAAAATTACGGCTGCATTGTTGTGTATACGTTCTGTACGTCATCATCTTCCTCGATACGCTCGATAAGCTTCTCGATGTCAGCTTTTGCATCACCCTCGAGCACCTTGAGGTCTACATTAGGGAGACGTGTGAACTCTGCTGCGATGAGCTCATAACCGTTCTCCTCGATCCACTTCTGGATTGTATTGAATGCTGTGAACTCTCCGTAGAGTACGATTTCCATCTCTTCGTTCTCGTTCTCCTCTTCGAAGATCTCCTCCACGCCGTAGTCGATAAGCTCAAGCTCGAGCTCCTCGAGATCGTATGGGTTGGCAGTCTTCATACGGAACATGCACTTGCGGTCGAACATGTAGTCCACGCTGCCTGAAGTACCGAGTGATCCGCCGCTCTTTGTGAAGTATGAACGTACGTTTGCTACAGTTCTGTTGTTGTTGTCAGTAGCGGCTTCAACGAGGACTGCGATACCGGGAGGACCATATCCTTCGAATACTACCTCCTTGTAATCTGCCTGGTCCTTGTCAGTCGCTCTCTTGATTGCGCGCTCGATATTATCCTTAGGCATGTTCTCGCTTCGTGCAGTCTGGATAAGAGCACGGAGACGTGGGTTACCTGTGATATCAGAGCCGCCCTGCTTTACTGCGATGGTGATTTCCTTACCGATCTTAGTGAAGACACGAGCCATATGGCCCCATCTCTTGAACTTACGTTCCTTTCTGAATTCAAACGCTCTTCCCATAATTACTTGTTCTCTACGCGTGAAATGTATTTGTCGACATCGTAAGCCTGAGGAGCCATAGGATAGTTCTCCTTGATCTGCTTGTAGTATCCGAGAGCCTTCTCGTTCTGACCAAGCACCTCAGCTACGAGACCTGCGTCAAGAAGGTACTCGGCAGCAAAAGCGTTGTCACCGGCAGCAACTGCCTTCTCAAAGTATGCAAGAGCTGCATTGTAGTCCTCGAGGTTTACATAGCAGTCGCCGATACAAGCAAGAGCACGTGCCGCAAGGATAGCGTCCTTGCCGTTGTAAGCCTTAAGGTAAGCGATGGCGTTCTCATAATTTCCGAGGTTGAACTCGCAGACGCCTGCGTAGAAGTTTACAGCCTTTCCGGCCTTGTTGCCATACTCGGCGGCTATCTGCTCGAAACCGAGCACGTTGCCGTCACCGTAAAGTGCAAGTGCATAACCTGTAGAGTCAGCTGCATTGCGGAAGTTCTCCTCTGCGAATGTCATCTGTCCCTGTGCCTCAGCAACCTTTGGCTGATGGATGAGCTTGTGCCATCCGAATACTACGATGCAGAGAACAACCACTGCGCCGCAGATGATTGAGATAAGCTTGCCGTTCTTCTCGAAGAACTGCTCTGTCTTTGAAACAGCCTCTACAACTGCCTCAGCTCTTTCGTTTTTGATTTCTTTAGCCATATTCTGATAGTTTTATATTTGTCCTGATGTGTTGTGCACGTCTTGTGTATACATGGTGTGCGAAAAACAGGCGGCAAATTTATAAAAAAATGTCCAATCTTACAATATTTTCATTTTTTAAGGTCGGACTGCGGAAAATTTGATTACTTTTGCGCCGTTTTTTTTAAAAAGTAGTGTATGCCACAGTCAAATTACAGTTTCTTGAGTAAGTTCAAAAGGCATGTGAACTCAAGCGTGGTACTGATTTTCTTTACAGTACTGGCTCTCGTCTGTGCCAATGTTCCTATTATTAAGGATTGGTATTTTTCGCTTTGGCAGAATCCTGTCATGTTTTCGATAGGACAGTTCAATCTGTTCAGTCATGGCGGTCATGCGATGTCGCTCGGAGCCGTCATCAATGATTTTCTGATGGCCATATTCTTCCTGTCTGTCGGACTTGAAATCAAGAGAGAAATTCGTGTCGGTGAATTGTCCAGCAAGGAGAAGGCTCTTCTTCCCATCATAGGTGCCATGGGCGGAATGCTTGTACCTGTGCTTCTTTTTGCACTTGTATGTCCTTCCGATCCGACAATGCAGCGCGGTCTGGCCATTCCGATGGCTACGGATATCGCATTTTCCCTCGGTGTTCTCGCAGTATTCAAGACAAGGGTGCCTGTCGGTCTGAAGGTTTTCCTTGCGGCCCTTGCTGTTGCCGACGACCTTGGAGGTATCATTGTCATTGCTCTCTTTTATTCTTCCGATATCAACACTACCTTCATGATGTTTTCAGGATTGTGCATTTTGGCAATGGTAGCAGCAAATGTCATGAAAGTACGTTCGAAGGCATTTTATGTCACAGTAGGACTCATATTGTGGTATTTCATGCTGAATTCAGGTATCCATGCGACAATTGCAGGTGTGATTGTGGCGTTCTGTATCCCTGCTACATTGAAGAAGGGTACAGGATACTATCTTGAACGTATCAGAACGAATATCAACAAGTTCCCGGTCATCGAGGTGGATGATCTTCATAACACAGTGGTTCTTACCAACGAAGAGGTCCATACTCTCAAGAGTATAGAGTCTGCAGCCGACAAGATGATCAGCCCTCTTCAGGATCTTGAGGATAACCTTCACTTCCCGATCAACTTCATTGTAATACCTCTCTTCGCTTTTGCGAATGCAGGTATCGATCTGTCGCAGATGAGTTTCGGTGACCTTTTCTCCGGCGTAGGCCTTGCAGTCATGGTCGGACTTGTCCTCGGTAAATTCCTCGGAGTCTTCTCGTTCTCATGGCTTGCCGTACGTCTGAAGGTGGTTTCGCTTCCGGCAGGAGCGGACTGGAAATCATTCGCCAGCGTGTGTGTGGTCTGCGGTATCGGCTTCACTGTATCGATGTTCATCGCTGACCTGTCTTACGCCGGGCTGGGAACAGAGGGTGCGGCCCTTCTGAATCAGGCAAAACTGGGAGTTCTCTGTGGATCGGTGATTTCAGCTGTGCTTGGTTGTCTGCTGCTGAACAAGACCCTTCCTGCGGAGAAATAGCGCTTTCATTATAAGCAGCTCCTTCATCTCGTTCTTGTGCTGGTCGAGTCCTTCCGCAAGCAGTTCGAGCAGTCTTGGGAAGAATCTCTGGAAGTCGCGGAATGTGTCGCATAATGTCTCGCAGCTGAACATTATGTTCTTTCTGTCGTCCAGGATCGTGGTCCTGACGAGGAAGGAGTTGATCATGCTGCTGTTTGAGGCTTCCAGGAAATCCTCATACTGTTCTTCTTCAATGCTGAAGAACAGCCTTATAGAGAGTATGTTTTCTTCATATTCCAGTACTGCTGTGTTATCTCCGATTCCGAAAGTGATGTAAGTCTTTTCGAATGTGGGGCAGTATCCGTTTTCCATCAGATATTGGAATATCTTCCTTATTAACATGTCCGGTTTCATAACTTAAAGATATTTAGCCGTGACAGAACATATTTTGTACCGTATTTTTAAATTATTCCGTAATTTTGTCGGCTTTTATATCAGATGCCGGCTATGAAAAGACTCAAAGTACCCGATACATATGTAATCATCTTCTTCGTTCTGCTGATATGCGCTGCTGCAACGTGGCTTGTCCCTGGCGGCCAACCGCAGACGTGGCAGGTGTTTTCCGCTCTTTATGAGGGTTTTACAAGACAGGCAGGCATTATTGCTTTCGTACTCATGATCGGAGGTGCGTTCTGGCTTGTGAATAGTACAAAGGCAGTTGATGAGGGTATAATGAAGTTCATATCGAATGTGCGCCGACTCGAAAGGTTTTCATTCATCCGTCGTCTTGGGGTAGGTAATATCGTCATTACTCTTGTCATGCTGCTGTTCGGTCTGTTCGGAGCAGTGTTCGGAATGAGCGAGGAGACCATAGCATTTGTAGCAGTCGTGATTCCTCTTGCCAGATCGCTTGGGTATGATGATTTTGTGGGAGTATGCATGGTGTATGTGGCTGCCCATGTGGGTTTTGCAGGTGCTATGCTCAATCCGTTCACCATCGGAATAGCTCAGGGAATGGCCGGGCTGCCGTTGTTCTCGGGAATAGAGTACCGTGTCTTCTGCTGGGTTGTCCTCATGTTGATTGCCATTGCATTTGTACTCTGGTATGCTTCGAGGACGAGAAAACCGGTTGAGATTGCACAGGTCGATGAGGCCGGTGCAGATGAACCCCCGGTTCCTGCAGACAAGGTCAATGCCTGGATATGCTACGGAGTATTGACAGTTGTTCTCGCTGTGTCCTCTGTTCTTTATGCAGATGGTTGTGTAATCAAGCTCGGACAGTCGCAATTTGCCACACCATGGCTGCTTCCTGTGGCCTCCGGTCTTTTCGGTTTGACATCATTGTTTGCGTTGAGGAATTCCGTAAGGATGTTTATTCTCAACCAGCTTCTTTTTACAATTGTCTTCCTTGTCATCGGTGCGATGGGATACGGATGGTATCTACCGGAAATTTGTGCGCTGTTCATGGCTATGGCAATAAGTGCAGGCTTCTCCGCAGGATACTCCGCAGATAAAATCGCGCATGAATTTGTAGCAGGAGCCAAAGACATATTCCCGGCAGCTCTGATAATCGGTTTTGCAGCCGGTATCATCGTGATACTAGAAAACGGTCAGGTCATCGATACAATGCTTGCTTCCATGGCTTCGGCATTGGATGAGACGGGGCGTGCAGGTGCTCTGGGTGCCATGTATGGAATACAGACATTCATAAACCTGTTCATACCTTCAGCTTCTGCAAAGGCTGCTGTCACCATGCCTATCATGGCACCGTTCTCCGATATGATCAACGTATCGCGTCAGGCGACAGTCCTGGCGTTCCAGTTCGGCGATGGATTCACAAATATGATTACACCTTGTTCGGGAGTGCTTATGGCAGTGCTCTCTGTTGCAAAGATACCTTATGAGAAGTGGGTGAAATGGATATGGAAATTCATCCTTCTGCTGGTTATAGTAGGATTTCTTCTGCTTCTACCAACATTATTTGTCAATATGCCTGGATTTTAGGCCTTAAAACATAGTTGTTATGAAGAAAACATTATTGTTACTATCTATATTTTTCGTATTTGGGACCTATGCCCAGAATCCGAAGACCCTCACCGGGGATACTGATCTGCCTACGATGGTGGAGAGAATCATCGAACATAGGGATTCAGTCAGGAACGGGGGCTATAAGATAAGGAAGATACGTTCACATATCAATCTTGAATTTGCAGGATCGACCAATGCGTATTTTACAGATGGCAGTTTTGATGAACTTTCATTCAAGATGAATCGTGTCAGGCTTGAGATCTATGGAAGGCTGACAGATAAGTTGTCATATCATTTCAGACAGACGTTCAACAGATACAGCAATCCGTATTCGGTCGAGAATATGCAGTCATCGATAGAGTATGCAAATCTCAAATGGCATGTCAGTGATAAGTTCGACCTGGTGGCGGGAAAGCAGTTTCTTGCTGTCGGAGGTTATGAGGGGTATGTCAATGGATTGATGGTCAGGGAGTTCAGTGAGTTTAACAATAACTTTGAAATTTTCCAGACCGGTGTCAAGGGCGCAGTGTATCTGACTCCCGACCAGCACCTGTATTTTCAGGTGACCAACCAGCGTACAGGCACATACGATGATGCATATATATATGGTCTGCCAGATGGACTCGAGCCCACAAAGTTTCCTCTTCTGGCGACTGCAAACTGGACCGGATGGTTTGCAGATGGTGCACTTAACCTTCAGTACTCTGCTTCTGTAGGACAGCTGGCAAAGGGTAAGAATATATATTATTTCATGTGTGGAAACATTTATGAGAAAGGTCCTGTCCTTGCTTATCTGGATGTGCTTTATCAGCGTTCCGGACTTGATACCCAGCATCGTATAACTACATTGTCAGGGCTTCCGGTCACAGCTCAGAATACTCAATATCTGACCATCATCGGAAATGTTGATTATCGTTTCCATCCAAAATGGAACGGTTATCTGAAAGGGGCATATGAGACAGCCGGTATATATGAAAGAAATGCTCATTTTACAGCAGGACGATATATGACTGCATGGAATGCGCAGGCCTGCCTGGAATGGTTCCCTTTTGAAGAGGATAAAGGTTTCAAGGTGTTCGCGCACTATGTCTACAAGGGATTTCACCTGACGGAAAATGCGAATGCGCTAGGAGCGTACAAACCGCATACCCAGCGCATATCTCTTGGAATTCAATATATTATTCCGGTCCTTTAAGGTCCGGATTTTTTTTATAGAATATTCAGACTCTGCTCTTTAATCTTCTCCAGCTCATCCTTCATCTTGACCACAATCTTCTGAATCTCAGTATGGTTGGCTTTTGATCCGGTAGTGTTGATTTCACGTCCCATCTCCTGAGCGATGAAGCCTAACTTCTTGCCAGGACAATCCTCGCCGGATATGGTGTCCAGGAAGTACCTGCAGTGCTGACGCAGACGGACCTTCTCCTCGTTGATATCGAGTTTCTCGATGTAGAATATCATTTCCTGTTCGAGACGGCTCTGGTCCGGCTCTGCTTTGAGTTCTGCAAATCGACTCAAAATTTTTTCTCTGATGGCCTGTACTCGTTCAGCCTCAAATGCCTCGATCTGTCTCGAATATTCCATGATGTTATTCACCTTGTCGGTCACATCCTTGTAAAGGACTTCACCTTCCTGAGCACGGAATGCATTGATGTTGGCAAGAGCCTCGTCAATACATGCCTCTACCATTGGCCAGTTTTCATCAGTGATGACATCCTGCTTCTTTGCGTCCATCACTTCAGGCATACGAAGAATAAGTGCGAGGAGGTCGTTAGGATTCTGACTGCTGAGGTCTTCTGCACCAAGATGTCCGCCCAGCTCACGTATCTGCTGATAATATTCCATGGCAAGGGCCATGTTGATCTTCTTTGCACTATCCGCCGCATTTGGCTCGAATGTCACGAAGAAATCGATGTTTCCACGGCTGAGGGCAGCTGCAATCTTCTGTCTTACAGCCATTTCCTTGTCCTTAGGGAGCATGGAGGTCTTAAGGCTTATATCTGCTGTCTTTCCGTTAAGTGAACGTACTTCTACTGTGATCTTGCCTGTTTCCAGAATAGCCTCGGCCTTGCCGTAGCCTGTCATTGATTTTATCATTGTTGAATCAAATTTCAAAATTGCGACACAAAAATAGGAAAATAATCGCTAAAAAATCCGTATATTCGCGGGATTATTTGCAAATTCATTATTACCAAAGATATGGAAGAGGTAAACAAGGAAATGACTGAGACCAGAAATCTCAACTTTTTGGAAGAGATCATCGAGGCAGATCTCGCAAGCGGAAAGCACGAGTCTATCATGACCCGTTTCCCGCCTGAACCAAACGGATATCTTCACATCGGACATGCGAAGAGTATCTGCATCAATTTCGGACTTGCCAAGAAATACGGCGGAAAGACCAATCTCCGCTTTGATGATACAAACCCTGTAAAGGAGGATACCGAGTACGTTGACTCAATCAAGGAAGATATCAAATGGCTTGGTTTCGAATGGGAGAATGAGCGCTATGCTTCAGATTATTTCGACCAGCTTTACGAGTGGGCTGAGGAACTCATCAAGAAGGGTCTTGCATATGTGGATGATCAGACTCAGGAGGAAATCCGTGCAGGTCGTGGTACTGTGCAGGTGCCTGGTACAGAGAGTCCTTACCGTAACCGCAGCGTAGAGGAAAACCTTCAGCTTTTCCGAGAAATGCGTGACGGAAAGTACGCAGAGGGCGAAAAGGTGCTCCGTGCAAAGATTGATATGGCGCATCCTAACATGCTTTTCCGTGACCCTCTCCTTTATCGTATCATCCATGCGCATCATCATCGAACAGGTGACAAGTGGTGCATTTATCCGATGTATGACTATGCGCACGGACAGTCAGACAGTATCGAGAACATCACTCACTCCATATGTACCCTCGAGTTCGACGTACACCGTCCTCTTTACGACTGGTTCATCGAGAAACTCGACATCTTCCCATCACATCAGTATGAGTTCGCAAGACTTAACCTCACATATACGGTCATGTCTAAACGTAAGCTCCTCGAACTGGTGAAGAACAATTTCGTAAACGGCTGGGATGACCCGCGTATGCCTACCATCTGTGGTATCCGCCGTCGCGGATATACTCCGGAGTCTATCAGAATGTTCGCTGAGAAGGTGGGTGTGGCAAAGCGTGAGCAGCTTATCGACCTCCAGCTTATGGAATGGTGCGTACGTCAGGACCTCAATGAGCGTGCAAACCGTTACATGGTAGTTCAGGATCCTGTGAAGCTTACAATCACAAACTGGGAGCCAGGTAAGGTTGAGTGGTTCGATGCCCCTCTTAATCCAGCAGACCCGGAAGGACCATCACGTAAGGTACCTTTCACCGGTGAAGTATATATTGAGCGAAATGACTTCATGGAGGAGCCTCCGAAGAAGTATTTCCGTCTCAAGCCGGATGGAGAGGTACGTCTTAAGTATACCTATATCATCAAGTGTGAGGAAGTTGTCAAGGATGCAGAGGGCAACATCGTAGAGATCAAATGTACTTACGATCCGACATCTAAGCCAGGGGCAGGCGAGTGGCGTTCTGTCAAGGGAACCATCCACTGGGTGTCTACAGAGCACGCCAAGGAAGTTGAGCTCAGACTTTATGACAAGCTCTTCACAGAGGCTCAGATGGGTCAGATTCCAGAGGGTGAGGACTACAAGAGCTACCTGAATCCAGAGTCTCTTGTTCTTGCCAAGGGTTATGCAGAGCCTGCACTCCTTGAAGATGAATCAGGAATCGCTGTTCAGTTCGAGCGTGTAGGATACTTCTACAAGGATCCGGATTCAACTCCAGATCACTTCGTATTCAACAAGACGACTGCTCTTAAGGACAGTTTCAAGTTCTAGAGACATATATTTTAAAAGTACTACGCCTTCGTCGATTCGTCAGAAGGCGTAGTGCTTTTATATTGATTATCCCTTTTTCTGATTTCTGTATTCTTTTGGGGAGAGACCCATGACTTTGGTGAACATGCGGGAGAAGTAGTATGGGTCACTGAGTCCCAGCTTGCTGCTTATCTGGTTGATTTTCATATCTGTTTCGTCCAACATGAAGCATGCTTTCTGAACTTTCAGAAGATTGAAATATGAGAGAGGTGACTGCCCGGTCTTCTGTTTGAACACCATAGAGAGGTGTGATGGCGAATACCCGGTGTAATCTGTAAGCATTTTCAACGAAATCTGCTTTTCCATATGCTCTTTCATGAAGTGTATGCTTGCCTCTACCATGTTTGAGTCGTCAATCTCGCTTATATTGGATTCGCGGAACTGTCTCATATATTTCAGTGTGCCTAGGAAATGATGCAGCAGAGCCGACGAATATCTCAGATTGTCAAGGTTCAGTCCGTTTTTCAGTGTGAGGAACATCTCCTCAAACATACCTATTCTGTCATTTATTCTTGAGTGCGATTCCGGAGCAATTGTAATCGGTGCGTTCTGCTCAGGTAGATATTCAATGGATAATCTTCCTTTGAAATGAATCCAATAAATCGTCCATGGATTGTTGGCGTCAGCCTGATATGAATGGGGTATTCCAGCCGGTAAGATAAAGAACTGGTTTTCTGAAACGGTGTGTGTTATCCTGTTCAATGTGTATGTACCGCAACCTGCTGTACAATAGATTAATACATTCTGGTCAATAGGCGTCGTCCTACTACGGTGATGGTACTCTGCCTTCGGATAGTAACCTATATCGGTAATATGCAGGTTAGATAGCAGAGAGTCAGTCTCCATCAGGACTCTGATCATAGGAGGGATGATGATTGCTCGTTCGCCAACAAATCCATCTTTAAGTTGTATCATATTAATGATTTCGATGATTTTACTGATACAAATATATACCAAATTTCCGATTAAACGTAAGATAGTCCATCTTTTATGTGGTAAAATCTATTTTTCCAGCAAGGCTCACCACCTAAATTTGCAATATCTCTGACCAAGGAGTATTGATATTCACAAAATAAACTAAAACCAATTCAAAAATGAAGACTAAAAGTTTTTTTAGCATGCTTGCAATGGTACTTGCAGTTGCTGTAGCGTGTGAACAGGAAAAAATGCCTGAGCAGAATGGAAATGAAAACGGTGGAAATGAACAGGATCCTCCAGCTACGGAAACCTCACTAATGGTCACAGCAGAGTTCGCTGACGGATTTTCTTGGGCTGCTGGTGATGCAGTTGCATTCCTTCAGATTGATGAAGATCCAGTAAAGTCAAATGAACTGACTGAAGGTGGTGCTAAAGCAGAATTTGTACTGGATGAAGAAGCCGGTGCTGGTGCATATAGAGTCGCATATCCATATTCTGACGCATTGAGATATGGAGTAAACACTCTTCTTGTTCCTGGTAATCAGACTCAGACAGTAGCAGGCGAGATGAATAAGGCAAATGCATTGTTCTTCAGTACTGAGGATGTACAGATTACAGAGGACGCCGTTGCAGAAGTTGAAATGAAGCTCGTCGGTTCAGTTATATGTTTCGAGGTCTATGGTGGCGCAGCAGGTGAGACAGTATGGTCAGCTGGTGTTTCGACATCTGAGAATCATTTCTCAGGCGAATTGACTGTTGCAGCTGATCTTACAGTGACAGCAGTTCCGGATTATAATCTTGCACATGTGGATCTTACAACACCAGCTGATGCTTCTGTTGCAGAAAGTTCTGCTCAGAAACTTTATCTGACAGTTCTCCCTGCAGATAATGTTGCAAATCCTACTTATTTCGTAATGACTGATAAGGGAAAATACGAATTCTATACTGAGGCAACTGAGACTTATGCAAATGGTGCTGTAAAGACAGTAAAGCTTAACATAGCTGAGGCAGATGCTTTCGGTGCACAGACTGAAGCGCTTGCAGTTACTATCGGTGAGACAGTATATACATACAATGTTGATGAAGCTGGTGCAGCTGTACTTAACGCTATCCAGATCGATATTGAGTATGACGGTGCTCCGGTAAACTATACACTTGATGCATGGGTTTCCGGTGCTGACGCATCTTGGTATGAAGTGAAGGCATATAATTCAGACTGGACTGCTATTTCAGAGGAATATCCTACAATCGGAATTGCTCCTGAGAGAGTTGTACGTGACTTCACATTTAATGCAGCCGGAACATACTATGTATATCTTTATGTGAAAGCAGGTGAAGAACCGAATATCTCTTATGCAGGTGTTGATATCACAATCGTAGTGAAGCAGGCAGGAGCTGAAACAAATCCTCCAACAGCATCTTTGACTAGTGCAACTACCGCTCAGACTGGCGTAGACTATACTCTTGCTGTAACTTTCACTGATGATTCAGGTCTTGCTGCATGTTGGCCTAAGGTTGAGGTATGTACTGCTGATGGACATTATCCTCCGGTATTAGCAAATAACTGGAACGGCTGGTGGCCTGAATTGACACAGGGTGCAACCACAGAGACAATGGAACTCCTTGTTAACTTTGATCAGCCAGGCGAGTACAAGGTGTATATCACAGAGAATCTTAAGGATATCAATAACAACGATGCCGGATATATTGAGCTCGGAACAATCACAGTTACTGGAGAATCAGTAGAGCAGGGACCTGATACTGCAGCTCCATCAATTACTCTTAACAGTGCAACTACAACCAAGGTTGGCGAGGCATATACTCTTTCAATCACATTTGCTGATGAGGGTGGTTTTGTACAGTGCTGGCCAAAGATCTCAATGTATGGAAACTTCGATCCATGGCCAAACCTTCTTTCAAATGATTGGTTCGAGATTGCACAGGCTGCAACATCATATACTTACACAAACACAGTTACTCCTACAGCTGCTGGAACATATGTAGTTTATGTCGGATCTGATGCGACAATTACCGATATTGCAGGAAACGCAGCTACTATTGGTGAACTTTTCCAAATTACTGTAACAGAATAATATATGTATAGGTTCAACAGACCTTTCATTTACTTCATCTGTATCGTATCCGCAATGGGAGGTCTCCTGTTCGGATACGATTGGGTAGTGATCGGCGGAGCGAAGATCTTCTATGAGGAGTTCTTCGCTATCGCTGATAACCAGTGGCTCATCGGCCTGGCGACCAGTATCGCCCTGGCGGGCTGTATGATAGGTGCATTGACGTGTGGAGCAATGGCTGACAAATACGGCCGCAAGCCTCTGCTCATTCTTGCAGCGTTCATATTCGTAGTATCTTCGATAGGTACAGGTGCATTCAGTAATTTCTGGTGGTTTTTAGTAGCACGATTCATCGGTGGAATCGCAATCGGCATTGCTTCCGGACTATCGCCAATGTACATAGCAGAAGTCGCACCTACATCTATTCGAGGCAAGCTTGTTACTGTCAATCAGCTGACTATCGTCATCGGTATCCTTGCAGCTCAGATTGTGAACTGGGCAATTGCAGGTACTCATGAGACTGCATGGAATGTAGAATTGGGTTGGAGATGGATGTTCTGGCTTACTGCAGTTCCTGCAATGTTTTTCCTTGTTCTGGCATTCTTTATTCCGGAAAGTCCAAGATGGCAGGCTTTGGTAGGCAAGACCTTCCAGGCATCAGAGACTTTGACAAAGATAGGTGGTACTCAGTACGCAGAGGATGAACTTACAGCATTCGCACAGACATCTGCAGAGGCGGATACACATGAGAAGGGCGGCCTCAGACTGTTGCTCAGCAAGCCATTCCATAAAGTCCTTTTGCTTGGAGTCATTGTGGCTTTCTTTCAGCAGTGGTGTGGTACCAATGTGATCTTCAACTATGCTCAGGAAATCTTCCAGAGTGCAGGTTATGATGTGGATAATACTTTCATCAATATCGTGATTACCGGTATTGCAAACCTCGTGTTTACAGTTGTGGCTCTCTTTACTGTGGAGAAGCTTGGCCGACGTGCTCTTATGCTTATGGGAGCTGGTGGATTGGCTGGAATCTACTTTATTATGGGAGCTTGCTATTTCTTTGAGCTCAGCGGAATATTCGTTGTCATCATCTGTGTGCTTGCGATTGCGTGCTATGCAATGACCTTGGGTCCGATAACATGGGTACTTATCTCAGAGATATTCCCTAATAATGTAAGAGCGATAGCTGTAGCTGTTTCAACGCTATTCCTATGGATAGGCAGCTTCACGTTGACACTTTCATTCCCTGTGCTTAACAGCTCTCTTGGCACAGCCGGTACATTCTGGATTTATACAGCAATTTGTGCAGCAGCATTTGTGTATTTCTACAAAGCGCTTCCAGAGACAAAAGGTAAGTCGCTTGAACAACTTGAAAAAGATCTTATAAAATAAATATGGTTAAAGCTTGGAAAGAAACCGTGGTAATCCCTACTTATGAGGTAGGTACCCCGGAAAAGAATCCTATATTCCTTGAGAAACGAGTTTATCAGGGAAGTAGTGGTGTAGTGTATCCTTATCCTGTAATTGAGTCGATTTCAAATGAAAAGACAGACCGTCAGTATGAGGCTGTATACATCGAGAATGAATATATCAAAGTGATGATCCTTCCGGAGCTTGGAGGACGTGTGCAGATGGCTTACGACAAGATCCGTGAGCGTCATTTCATATATTACAATCAGGTGATCAAACCTGCTCTTGTCGGACTTGCAGGTCCATGGATCAGCGGTGGTATCGAGTTTAACTGGCCTCAGCACCATCGCCCAAGTACATATATGCCTGTTGATTGTACTATAGAAGAAGGTTCAGACGGCAGCGTTACAGTGTGGGTTAATGAGATGGAGCGTATGTTCCATCAGAGAGGTCAGGCTGGCTTCACGCTCAGACCAGGATGTGCCTATCTGGAGATCAAGGGTGTGCTCTGCAATAGAACTGAGATGCCGCAGACCTTTTTATGGTGGGCCAATCCGGCAGTTTCGGTAAATGATCATTATCAGAGTGTATTCCCACCTGATATCAATGCTGTATTCGACCATGGAAAGAGAGCAGTCAGCAGTTTCCCGATAGCGACCGGAACATATTATAAGATGGATTATTCGGCAGGTGTGGATATCTCCAACTACAGAAATATTCCTGTCCCTACATCTTATATGGCAGTCAACTCCCGATTCAATTTTGAGGGAGGTTATGAAAATGACACTCAGGCGGGTATGTTGCACGTCGCTAATCACAATATCTCACCTGGAAAGAAGCAGTGGACCTGGGGAAATGGTGATTTCGGCCGTGCATGGGACCGTAATCTCACTGATGAGGACGGACCATATATTGAACTTATGGCCGGAGTATATACAGAAAATCAGCCTGACTTCACATGGCTGCAGCCATATGAGGAGAAAGCTTTCGTACAATATTTCCTTCCGTACAGAGAGCTTGGAATTGTAAAGAACGCAAGCAAGGATCTGCTCCTGAACATAGATCCTGTCTCAGACGGTGTACAGTTCAAAGTGTTTGCAACATCGCGCCAGGAGGTACGTATAGTTCTCAGAACAGATGACGGTGCTGTCATATATGATAAGGAGCATGTGCTGAATCCTGAGACAGTCCTGACAGAAGCGGTGTCAACAGATGCTGCCTTCAATAGTCTGAATCTGGAAATCTTCAAGTCTGCCAAACTGGTATTGGACTGGCATGCTGAACCTGATGAAGTGAAACCTATTCCTGACGCAGCCGAAGCGGCACTGACTCCAAAGGAGACAAAGACATGTGAACAGCTTTATCTGACAGGACTTCACCTGGAACAGTATCGTCACGCAACATGGAGCCCTGTCGATTATTACGAGGAGGCTCTCAGACGTGATCCTATTGATGTAAGAAATAATAATGCACTCGGATTATGGTACATACGTAAAGGTCGTTTCGAAAAAGCGGAAAGTTATCTGAGAACTGCTGTGAAGGTGCTTCAGAAACGTAATCCGAATCCATATGACGGTGAACCTATCTATAATCTGGGTTTATGTCTGAAATACCAGGGAAGATTTGATGAAGCATATTCATATTTCTATAAGGCTACCTGGAATGCGGCATGGCAGGATGCTGGATATTTTGCATGCGCTCAGATTTCTGCAATGCAGCAGCGTTGGGATGATGCTCTTTGGGAAATTGACCGCAGTCTTGTCCGTAACTGGCATAACCATCAGGCACGTGCTCTGAAGGCAGCTATCCTTCGCAGGATGGGACGTCAGGATGAGGCTCTTGAACTTGTTGCCGAATCACTGAAAATTGACAGATTCAACTATGGCTGCCGCTTTGAAAAGCTCATCATGACAGGAGAGGGCAGAGAGGAACTTGTTGCACTTATGCGTGATGAGGCTCATAATTATGATGAGATAGCTCTTGATTATGCCAATGCCGGTCTTCATGATGAGGCGGTAAAGGTGTGGTCTCTTGCAGAGGAACGTGAAGCGACGGGCCCGATGACATATTATTATTGGGCAATGTCTGATACTTCAAGTGCAATGCAGTTGTGTGCTAAGGGTGAAGCTGCAGATCCACGCTACTGTTTCCCTAATCGTCTGGAAGCTGTCATTGCATTGAGAAATGCCATGAATGTGGCTCCTGACGCTGCTAGAGCACCATATTATCTTGGTAATCTTTTTTATGACAAGAGACAATATGACCTAGCAGTCGAGGCTTGGGAAAAAGCTGCGGAGTTTGATCCGACTTTCCCAACAGTATGGAGAAACCTTTCATTGGCCTATTACAACAAGCAGAATGATGCAGACAAGGCTCTTGCAGCAATCGAAAAAGCATTCGGACTTGATCAGACTGACAGCCGTGTGCTGATGGAACTTGACCAGCTCTATAAGAAGTTGCATAGACCTCATGCAGACCGTCTGGCATTCCTGCAGAAATATCCTGACCTTGTGGCTCAGAGAGATGACCTTGTCTTGGAGGAAATAACTCTTCTGAATATGTTAGGACGATATCAGGAAGCCAAAGAGAGACTTGACGGACATATCTTCCATCCATGGGAAGGAGGCGAGGGTAAAGTTCCTGCCCAGTATCAGTTTGCAAGAGTTGAACTTGCACGCAAGGCTATAGATGAAGGCTGTTATGATGAGGCCATCACACTCCTCATGGAATGTCTTGAATATCCACATCATCTTGGTGAAGGAAAACTTCACGGCGCACAGGAGAATGACTTCCATTACTGGCTTGGAATGGCGTATAATGCGAAGGGTGATACTGCTCAGTCCCAGATGTGGCTTGCAAAAGCAGCAGAAGGCAATCTTGAGCCAGCTGCTGCCATGTATTACAATGACGCAAAGCCTGAAAAGATCTTTTATCAGGGTCTGGCTCTGATGGCATTGGGTCGTGATAAAGAAGCGAACAGCAGGTTTCATGCTCTGACTTCATATGGAGAGAAACACCATTTTGATGAGGTTGTAATGGATTATTTTGCTGTATCTTTACCTGACCTGGCAATATGGGAAGCTGATCTTCAACAGAAGCACGACGTACATTGCCGTTTCATGCTTGCTCTCGGCTATTATGGACTTGGAGAGAAGGAGAAGGCAATGAAGTACTTCACTGAAGCTTATGCGCTTGATCCGGAACATCAGGGTATGTTATCATTCAAACTAATGACCAAAAAATGATCTATATGAATAATAAAAATATTTTGCTGATATTGATGTCTGTCTTCCTGCTGAGCTGTTCTTGCGACAAACCGAAGCAGGAGGAGGGAGGTCCTGAATATGATGGCCCGCGCCAGACGAATATCGACAATCAGAACTTTGAAAGAGGCCTTGAAGGCTGGACCGTCAATGGTAAATCTGATGTTGTATCTGCCTCAAAGACCGCATGCTATGGAACTGGTTCAGTCCAGTTCAAGTCTGCCGGAAAGGCGGCGGCTGAGGTTACTCAGAGTGTCTCTTATTTTGAGGATGGACTTTATGACCTTACCTTCTATTACAAGAACAGTAAGTCAGGTACAGCTACTTGTTATGTAGCTGCCGGTTCTGGGACGACTGGAATGCGAATGACAGCAATGGAAGTATCTCCTGATGCATGGAAAAGAGGTATGGTTCGTGGCATTGAAGTTAAGGATGGCAAGATGACTGTGGATATCAGATGTGAATTCCTTGCAGAAGGCGGAGAATGTCTTGTGGATGGACTCACCTTCGAAAAGACTGACGATCCATTTGACTTTGTACTTGGAGGTGACGCATCAATGCTGACTCTTGTTGAGCAAGAGGGAGGAAAGTATTACTGGGATGGGCTACAGATGGATTGTATGAAGCTTCTCAAGAAGGGCGGCTTCAACATCGTTCGTCTGCGTCTTTATAATGATCCGGGCAATCCTGACTACTATCCTTCTAATGTGCTTCCAGCCGGATTCCAGGATGAGGAAGATATCCTTGATCTGGCCCGTCGTGCCAAGGAGGAAGGATTGCAGATTCAGATGACTTTCCATTATAGTGACAGCTGGACAAATGGAGGTGACCAATATATTCCGCATGAATGGGAAGGTCTTGGGTATGAGGAGCTTAAGGTGAAGGTGTATGAGTATACGAAGGACTTCCTCCAGAGGATGAAGGATCAGAATACTCTTCCTGAATATGTTTCTCTTGGTAATGAAACACAGGCTGGCATGCTTTATCCTTACGGCTCATGCATCAATATGGCTCAGCTTTGCGGTCTTTATAACGCAGGAGCGAAAGCTGTCAGAGAGGTGGCACCGGAAGCCAAGATCATCATCCATAGTGATGGCGGTGGCGACTATGGAAAGTACAATTGGCTATATGCTGAACTGAAGAGTGTTGATTATGATATTATCGGTGGCTCATATTATCCTTTCTGGACAGAGCTTCCGGTAAGCGACATCATCACCTGGGCGAAGGATATAACAAAGACTTTCGGCAAGCCAATTCTTCTTATGGAGTGCGGATATGCGTGGAACAGGACTCTTCCGGACGGTTGGCCTGGCCAGCTTCAGCACAATAGACCATATGAGGATATGACTCCGCTCGGTCAGAAGAACTTTATGCTTGAAGTCTTCGGCCAGATCAAGGCAAATCCTGACTGTAATATTATAGGTGTCCTTTATTGGGATCCTATCTTTATCGAAGCAGGGGACGCAGGTTGGGCTAAGGGCGAAAAGAATGTTGTCAGCAATACCACTCTGTTCGACTTCAAAGGAAATGCCTTGGAAGTCTGGGACGCATTCAGATATAACAACTAATAACTACTAATATGAATTTACTAAAACGGATTTTACTGATTCTATCTACATTGCTTACACTCTTTGCATGTAGTCAGGAAGGAAGGGATGCCTTGCCTGGTATTTACCTCAAGAATCAGACGATTAAGACTTTTCAGACCGACAGTCTTTTCCTTACCGGAACCGTGTCAAACTATGTCGGACTGGCTTCATTGACATTTACATGTGACGAGTGGCAGTATGAAAAGAGTTATGATCTCTCTTCACAGAAACCGGTTGTATTCAATTACGATCATCTTCTGATCGTACCTGATAATGCTACCTTTGATTCACCTGTGCTGGTGATTACTGCAACAGATATCAATGGTTTGCAGTCTCATAAGGAGGTGCCGGTCAAATATCTTGTAGATCAGATCGCACCAGTCCTCAAGCCTGCTTTGCATGAGCAGTTCGGAGTCGATTATGACCTTTCGGTTGGAAATGGAGTATGGGAAGCAGATTTTACTGTCTATGACAGAAGAGGATTAAAGACTTTGACAGTAGAAATTCCAGGACTGTCAATGAAGGATGAGCTTACATTTGATGATGAAAGAATGTCTCATTCTTACAAGAAGACAATAACTTTCGATACTCAGGCGGATTATGAAGTGCAGATAACTGCAACCGATCTAGTCGGAAACATGTATGAGCTTAATGCACAGGCCATCGTTATGGTACCTGAGGTGGAGGACCCGGTGATGAACTGGCCTGGACTATATCTTGTTGATGCTGATGAAGATCCAAATGATTATGTCGACGGATATTACAGATTCATGGATGTATGCTACGATGCAGATGGAGCGACTATTCCATATACATACCAGGGAACATTCTATGCTCCGACCGATAATATGTCGTTGTATATTGTGCCGACAAAGTCTATGGAAGAGGATATTATCGGATTGAGCCCTCGAATCAGCTCGAAGATCATGAATAAGAAAGGTTATGTCGTTCCTATTCCTGTACCTGCTAAGGCAGGATATTACGGACTCTATGTGGACCTTATTAACCACACCTTCGAGTTCTGGGAAGTTGATCCGGAAGCTTCTACAACATTGTGTACAGAAAATATATGGATGTCAGGAACAGGTTTCAATGAGTTCAGTGACTGGGGTGTGTTGACTGATCCTATGATAAAAGATGGCTATCGTTACATTCAGGAAGGACTTTCTGTCAAGGCAGGATTTGTCGCATACTATTTCTACACAGCTGATTGGGCGAGAGTGTTCAGAGCTTCGGAAGATTCGCACTATTGGTTTGAATCTGCTGATGGCACCTGTGCAAAGCCAAGTACAGAATATGAGGGTGAGGTAGTCATTACTTATGACACAGTCCTTCCATATGGAATAATGAAAAAGAAAACCGAATAAGAGACTGCTATGAAGACGATAAGATATATTATTACCACACTTGCAGCTATGCTGCTGTGCTTGGGTCTTGATGCGCAGAATATGAATATTTCCGGAACGGTCAAAGATGCTTCAGGCGAGCCGATACCAGGAGCTGGAGTTCTTGTTGAAGGAACTATGAAGGGAGCAGTGACAGACCTGGACGGACATTTCATGATTGAAAATGTGAAGCTGGGTTCTGTAATTACAGCCTCAGCGTTGGGATATATACCTGTGAAGCTGGCTGCTGCCTCTGTCATGGAATTTGTTCTCGCAGCAGATACACAGATGCTCGAAGAGACAGTCGTCGTAGGTTATGGCGCTATGAAGAAAAGCAATATAACCGGTGCTGTCGAGACTGTCAAGGCGGATAAGTTGCCAAAGGCAGCTTCCGCGTCTGTGGGAACAATGCTTCGCGGTAGAGCAGCCGGAATGGAGGTTACTCAGAACAGTGCGACTCCTGGCGGATCGTTGAACATTTCAATCCGAGGAGGACTCTCTGGAGCTCGACCTCTTATTGTCATTGACGGAGTGCCGCAAGTACATACCAATTCAATGAATGCCGGAACTGCGTATAGTGGAGCAGCCAAGGATACCGGACTTTCTAACCTGAATCCTAATGATATTGAGACAATCGATATCCTTAAGGACGCTTCTGCAGCTTCTATCTACGGTTCTGATGCCTCTGGTGGTGTTATTCTCATTACAACAAAGAGAGGACGCAGTGGAAGACCTGATATTTCATATTCGGGATCAGCTGCACTTCAGTATATAAAGGACGCTCCTGAGTTTATGAATGCCAAGGATTTCATGATCGAGCAGAACAAGGTCTGGGAGGAGCTCAACAAACCAAATGAGAAGAAATATGACCAAGGCCTTATCGACAGTTTCGTAGGAAATGGAACTGACTGGATGAAGGAAGTGACAAGAATTGGTATAGTCAATGAACACAACCTTTCTATGTCTGCCGGAACAGATAATACCAAGTATCTGCTTTCATTGAGTTACCTTGATCATCAGGGAATTGCAAAGAACAATTCAATGAACCGTTTCACAGGCAGGGTCAATATCGATCAGAATATCGGTAACAGACTTACAGTAGGTGTGAGTGCGACATTTGCTCAGCTTAAGTATAAGGATGTCCCTCTTGGAGATGCACGTCACGGTGATTCGGCTCTCATTTATTCAGCGATGACATTCAATCCGACCGTTCCGGTATATAATCTGGATGGAAGTTATTCGGATAATCCTGACAGACCGAATATCTATCCGAACCCTGTGTCTTTGCTGGATGTTACGGATAATACCCGTACGCGCGACCTGTTTGCCAGTGCATATGTAGAGTATCGCCCTCTGGACGGACTTTCTGTAAAGGCTACATACGGAACAAATATCCGAGAGACTCAGGTGGATCAGTATATACCTACATCCACATTGAAGGGATCAAGTCTTGGAGGTCAGGCCTCGAAGCAGAATTCTGCCAATCAGATGAATATGATAAATGTCATCGCCAATTATTCCAAGGTGTTTGACGATAAGCATGACTTCAGCGCAATGGCAGGATATGAATTCAAGTTCCAGAATTGGGAAGGTATGGGTATAGTGGCTTCAAAATTCCCTTATGACGGTGCTTTGATGAACAATATCGGAAACAGCGAACAGGAAAAACCTGCCATTTCATCATGGCGAGGAGGTGACCAGATGGCATCAGTGATTGCCAGAGCCAATTATGCATTTGACTCAAGATATGTGGTGACTGTAAATGCCCGTATGGACGGTTCGTCAAACTTCTCTCCTGAACATCAGTGGGCTGTCTTCCCAGGAGTTTCTCTTGCATGGAGGATGCGAAACGAACCATGGATGAAGAATATCTCATGGCTTTCAGATATGAAGATCCGTGCTGGTGCCGGACAGACAGGAAATGCCGGAGGACTTACTGGTATTTATTCATATTACAATGTAAGCCAAGGCTCATTTGCTCCAGGAGGAAATATATCCAATGGTGTCACCTTGGCCAAGATCGGCAATCCGAATCTTAAATGGGAGACTCTTACAGATTACAACATCGGTATTGATTTCGGTTTCTGGGGTAACAGACTCTATGGTTCTGTTGATCTTTATCAGAGAGACAGAAAGGATGTCATTCTGACTAGAAATCTGATGTCTTATCATGAAATCAAGACAATGGACTATAATTCCAAGGAGGTATATCGTGCACGTGGAGTGGATCTTAGTCTGCATAGTGTAAACATTGATAACAGAAACTTTACATGGAGTACCGATCTTAATTTTTCGTTCTATAGGAACAGTACAGTCAGCCGTGATCCTGAGTTTATTCCTGAGCCATATCAGAATATGGTAGAGACATGGGGTAATGTGTATGGTTACAGGACAGATGGCCTGGTGGCAGAGGATGAGGCATACCTTCTCCCACACCTTATCAAGTCAGGAGCCGGTGCGGTCAAATATCAGGACCTCTACAGCTACAAGTATGATGAGAATGGAGAGAAGATGCGTGATTCTGACGGACGTTATATTCGTGTGAAGGGTGCTGACGGTGTGCTTGACGCTGCTGATATCATAGCTCTGCACAACTCGACTCCTATACCGTTCAGTATCAATAACACCTTCCGTTGGAAGAATTGGGACGCCAATATCTATATCTATGGATCTCTTAACGGATGGAAAATCAATGAGGTGAAGTACCAGTCGGTTTATGGTATCCAGGACCTGACCTATGGTGTCAATGCATTGACTTCAGTGAAGGACAGATGGTCACTCAGCAACAAGACTGGTACACTCCCAAGTGTAGCTGAAGCAAGTTCCGGAGTTGATCCTAAGGGAAGTGATTTCTTCCTTGAAAAGGCATGGTATCTTCGTCTGGACAATATTTCCATCGGATATACTTTCCCTGTCAAGAAAATCAGATCTGTCCGTCTGTATGCAGCAGTCAGGAATATAGCAGTCCTGACTCCATATAAGGGAATGGATCCTGAGACAGGAAATGGTATCGGAGCTTATCCGAATCAGGCGTCAGCAGCAATAGGTCTTGATGTTAAATTCTAAAATCCGGCATGTTATGAAAAAGATAAGATCAATAGTTTTGGCAGCAGTAGCTGCAATGACACTTTTCTCATGTCAGTTGGAAAGACTTGACTATACTCAGATCAAGCCGGAGGATTTCTATAAGACAGAAACAGATCTCAGGCTTGCAGTAAATGCATTGTATTTTGATTTTGCCTCCGGAACGTGGAACGGTGAAGCAATCTATGGACCAGATGGCAACGGCTATCAGGTGCTTAGTGATATGACTACTGATGCTTTATGGTGCAGTTGGGGATGGGATTGGGATGAAATGCATTATCAGCAGTGGACAGTTACCATGTCTGGAAAACTTCAGGGTAATATCTACAATGCTTTTGCTCATTACAATTATTTATCAAAGGCAAGAAATGTAATCAGAAGAATTGAGGCATGTGATGTGGATGCTAAGGCAAAAGAACTTTATGCTGCTGAAGCAAAAGCTTTGCGTGGATGGATGGGACTTTATCTCTATGATTTCTTCGGTCCTGTACCTGTTGCTTCTGATGAAGTGTTGGATAATCCTCAGCAATTTGTCTATCTGGAACGTCTTACTGAAAAACAGTATGATACTATGATGGAGAATGATCTTCTTGCAGCGATTGAAGACCTGCCGGAGAAGGCAGAACGAGGAAGAATGACCAAGGGAGCAGCCAGAATGATACTGCTTAAGTATTATATGATACGAGGCAAATTCAATAAGGCGGAAACTTTGGCAAGAGACCTTTATGCGATGGAAGGAGTCTATTCGCTTCAGTCTGATTATAATTACGTATTCTCAAAAGAGGGTGTCGGCAATAATGAAATCATACTTCAGATTGCCTGCAACAATTCGGCTTCATGGCTTTCAAATATCCTGACTGCAGAAATTCTTCCAGCGGATTATCCTTGGACAGAGTCATCTGAAGGATGGGGAGGTTACGTGATGCCATGGGAATTCTATGAGACTTTTGATGAAAATGACATCCGCAGAAAGAATATCATTACCGAATATGAAACTGCAGCCGGTGTCTTGAAGACAAAGGAGAACAGCTCGCAGCTTTATTATGGTGCACTGCCTCTCAAGTATGGCAAGGACCCTCAGATGCAGGGAGCATACAGTGGCGTAGATATCGTTGTATACCGTTTTGCAGATGTCCTTCTCACTCTTGCAGAATGTATCAACCGTAATACAGGATCTCCTACAGAGGAGGCTGTCGGACTTGTGAACCGCGTGCGTGCACGTGCAGGTCTAGAACCTCTGACTCCTGCTCAGACAGCCTCATATACAGCATTCAATGAGGCCCTGCTGACAGAGCGTGGTCATGAATTCTATCTTGAAGGACTTCGTCGTCAGGACCTTATCAGATTTGGCAAGTATGTGGAGTATGCTAATGCAAGAATCGATGCCGCAAATGCATCAGATGCGAGCAAGGGATATTTTAATGTAGGTAAGCATCATGAGAGATTCTTCATACCGCAGACTTTTATCAATGAATCGAAAAGTGCAATCAAACAAAATGAGGGATGGGAATAATGAATAAGATTTTTACAACAACAGTTCTTGTGCTGGCGGCTGCATTAACAGCTGCTGCACAGAATGTATATGAACTGACTGAGCCGTCAGTTCCAAAGACAATATGGACAGGCCATCTTGATATGGGAGGTACTTCTCCTGATGGAGGTTCAATTGATGTCAATAGCTATTATATGATTATTGACGGCAAGCCAGTTGTGCCAGTACTCGGAGAGTTTCACTACAGCCGCTATCCTGCTGCACAGTGGGAAGAGGAAATCCTGAAAATGAAGGCTGGTGGTATCACTGTGCTGCCAACCTATGTGTTCTGGAGTCTTCATGAAGAGAAAGAAGGTGTATTCAATTGGGAAGGGGACAGAAATGTGCGTCATTTCATCGAGCTTTGCAAGAAGCATGATATGCCTGTCATTATCCGTATAGGCCCGTTCTGTCATGGTGAGATCCGTAGCGGAGGATTCCCTGACTGGCTGTTTGCAAAACCTTTGGAAGTAAGGTCTAATGACCCTAATTATCTCTATTATGTAGATCGTCTCTATGGTGAGATTGCAAAGCAGCTTGATGGACTGTATTATAAGGATGGTGGACCGATTATCGGCTGTCAGTTGGAGAATGAACACCAGCACTCAGCTGCTCCGTGGGCAATCACTTATCCAGGTGAACCTAATGACTACACAGCTGCTACATATGATGCATCAATCACCATGATCGGTGTGAGTGTTCAGGATAAGGAGATAACTACAGCTGACCTTGGTGATATTCATATGAAGACATTGAAGGATATGGCAGTATCAAAGGGAATTGTTACTCCTTTCTACACTGCAACCGGATGGGGAAATGCCGCTGTTATCGGAAATGAAGCCATACCTGTAACTTCTGCATATACATATCCTTTCTGGGCTGAGCCGGAACTCTCTCCGTTCTGTATGTTCAAGGATATTCATGCTCATCCTGATTATGAGCCAGTCAGATATGAAGGTGTCAGGTTCCCTTCATTCTGCGCTGAGATGGGTGCGGGTATCCAGATGATCTGGAAACGTCGTCCTATTGTTCCGGGTAAGGCTGCCGAGGCGTTGATGGTCAGAACTTTGGGCAGTGGTTCAAATGGTATCGGATATTATATGTATCATGGCGGATCAACTCCTAAGCAGGAAGGCGGTGTGGGGTCCTTTATGGATGAACCTATGGGTATGCCTAAAGTCTCATACGACTTCCAGGCTCCGCTTGGAGAATTCGGTCTTGAGGGCGCTTCATACAGAAATCTCCGTCTTCTCCACTCTTTCCTCAATGATTTCGGCGATATCCTTGCTCCGATGGAGACAGTTCTGCCAGAGGGGTGGGACAAGATGACTCCTGAGAACAGGGACGATCTTAGATATGCTGCCAGAATGAAGGACGGAAGCGGATTCGTGTTTATGGTCAATTTCCAGGACCACGATCTTGAACGTCATGACCAGACTGGTCTGCAGTTCTCTCTGAATCTCTCAGATGAGACCTTGAAGATTCCTTCTGAAGGCACGTTTACCCTTCCAAAAGATGAGAGCCTTATCATTCCGTTCAATCTTGGAATGGGCACGTCTATTCTGAAATATGCTACTGCTCAACTGCTGATGAAGATTGATGACAACGGACTTGATCATTATTTCTTCTTTGCTCCGGATGGGCTTTCTCCTGAATTTGTGTTTGATAAGTCTACAGTACGCGGTAAGAATGTGTTCCGTCCAGTTCCCGGTCTCGAAAGCACATTCAGAGTGCGTGCAGCAAAAGGAAATGATGTCAAGGTGACAGTGCTTACACGCGAGCAGGCCATGAACTCAAGTAAGGTCAATGGAAGACTCCTCATAACAAAGGCTTCGCTTCTTCCTGAAACTGATCAGGTGAGACTGCTTAGTTTGGGTGATAATAAATTCGAGTATGTGCTTTATCCTTCAAAGTCTGGTTTTACAAAGCAGACAGTCGAAGTTGCTCCTGTGAATCCTGAGTTTGAATGGAAGAAGGTGGGTGCAAGAAGGATGACAGTTTCTTTCGATACACCAGCGTCCGGCTCGGTACATGAATATTTCCTCAGCGTTGACTATACTGCAGACCTTGCAATGGCATTCATCAATGGCACAATGATACTTGACCATTTCTGGTATGGACAGCCATGGAAGATAGGTCTCAATCGTCTTATCGAGAGAATGTCGGAGGAAGACCTTGTATTCTATTTCAGACCTGTCGGCTGGGATTATCCTTATCTGATTGACATCCCGGAGGAGGATAAGCCAGACTTCTCTAATGGTCCGGTATGTAGAATCAACGGAGTAGAAATCATTCCTCAATACGTAATGACATTGAACTTCTGATAGCGCTCTAAAATACATCGTACAAACCGAGGCAGACTAAAAAAGTCAATTTGACTTTTAGGTTAGCCTCGGTTCTTTCTATCCAGTTGATTTGTGAGGGATGGTAGTAGTGATTGCGGAGGCGTGTCCACCCGCGGACACGGGTAGCGGGAGGGACCCGTTGGCAGCAAGTTATCGCGTAGTGATGACGCAGATGACAATGGGAGGGTCCGGAGTGAGCGAAGCGAACGGAGTCCTCCGCAATCACTGCTATCCTCCCGGTGCAATATATAACGAAAGAAGATGACTAATCAGTCATATGACACTTTTTAGTCATCTTCTTTCTATATAAGTGATGTTCTTACTTGTTGTAAGCCTCAAGACCGCTGTTGAGGAAGTCAATGAATCCGTCGATTGAAAGATCGTAACCTCTTACCGGTACGAGCATTTCTCCGTCAGGGGAGAGAAGCACGTAGTTTGGCTGAGCATTTACATTCCAGAGTGTGCGTGCTGTGTATGAATTAGCTCGTCCGAGGTCTTTGTATACTTTGCCGGTCTCTGCATCGGTAACCCAGTCTTCCTTGTCAAGCTTCTGCTTGTCATCTGAGTAAAGGGCAACGATGACATAATCTTCCTGCAGCATTTTATATACGGTAGGGTCGCTCCATACGCGTGACTCCATCTCGCGGCAGTTTACACATCCGTGTCCGGTAACGTCCACAAATACAGGTTTTCCTGCTTTTCGTGCTGCCTCAAGTCCTTCTTCGAGTGAGAAGTAGCCCTGGAGTCCAAGAGGAAGGTGAAGGCCATATTTTGACTCAGAAACTGCGTCTGATGAAACAGTCTGCGTTGTGCCGGAATTCTGACCGATTACAAAATCCTGAGTTGTGATAGGAGGCATATATCCTGAAAGTGCCTTCAGAGGTGCTCCCCACATACCTGGGATAAGATATACTACGAATGAGAATACTGCAATGGCAAGTGTTAGACGTGGCACAGAAATGTGCTCTACAGGTTCGTCGTGCTCGAAACGGATCTTTCCGAGAAGGTAAAGTCCCAGGAGTGTGAAGACTGCAATCCAGATTGCAAGGTATACTTCTCTGTCAAGTATGCCCCAGTGATATGTCTGGTCTGCAACGCTGAGGAACTTGAGTCCCAATGCAATTTCGATGAATCCGAGGACTACCTTTACTGAATTGAGCCATCCGCCGCCGCTCTTCTTGAATTTCTTAAGAAGTGATGGGGAGAATGCAAGTACAGTGAACGGAAGTGCGAATGCTATTGAGAAGGCAAGCATGGTCACGATAGGTACCCAGAATTCAGTGTTGCTTGAAGTAGCCTGGATGAGTACCATACCTACGATCGGGCCTGTACATGAGAATGATACAAGCACAAGTGTAAGTGCCATGAAGAATACTCCGGCAAGTCCTTTCTTGTCTGCACCCTTATCGCTCTTGTTGACAATCGACTCTGGGAGAGTTATCTCAAATGCACCGAAGAATGATGCGGCGAATACCATGAATATCACGAAGAACAGCAGGTTAGGAAGCCAATGTGTTGCAATCCAGTTGAATATGTCAGCTGTTACGTTAGCACCTCCTGTAATCATCGGGATTAGTACGAGGATTGCGATAGGCAAGGTGTAGATGAGTACGATGAAGAAACCATACATGCTGGCCTTGAATCGTCCTGCTGCAACACTTGCAGAGCCCTTCATGAAGAATGACACTGTCATAGGTACCATCGGGAAGACGCAAGGCGTGAGCAACATTGCAAATCCCCATGCGATAGCCTGAAGGATAAGTCCCCAGATTGCACTTCTGTCGACAGGCTTGCTCTCCGGTGTGATCTCAACCTCGAACTCGTTATATACCTGCTGGCATGCACCGCCTGTACATACATTATTATAAATCTCTCCAGTGAATTCAGCCTCCGATGAAGTGAGCTTTACATCCTGGGCAATGACGATTTCGTCATAATAATGTTTTGCAACATCTCCGAACTCGTCAGTCTCCTCGACAGGAGTGCCCATTTCATATGGTTTTCCGACAAGCTCTCCACCCTTGACTGCAGGCTCTACAAATTCTGTTGCTGAAAACTCGTCATCGAGTGTATATGTGTGGTAACCTTCTGCAATTTTACCTGTGAAAATGACTCTATATACATCCTCCACATCAGTCTTCTCGACTTTTGTGGTCCAGCTTACGAGCTGTGTGCTCTGTGCGAACGCGGCTATTCCAAGTATAATGGCCGCTATTGTACTTATAAAACGTTTCATATATGTTATTTTGCAAATGCTACAGATCTTGTTTCACGGATTACTGTGATCTTCACCTGTCCCGGATATACCATTTCTTCCTGAATCTTTCTTGCAATTTCAGTTGACAGTGTTTCTGCGTCCTGGTCTGTAACCTGATCTGCACCGACGATCACGCGTAACTCGCGGCCTGCCTGGATAGCGTAAGTCTTTGTTACTCCCGGATATGACTGTGCAATGTTCTCCATATCCTTGAGTCTCTTGATGTATGATTCGATCACCTCGCGGCGTGCTCCTGGGCGAGCACCTGAAATCGCGTCTCCAACCATTACAAGAGGTGAGATGATAGATGTCATTTCAACTTCCTCATGGTGAGCACCGATTGCATTGCATACCTCCGGCTTTTCCTTGTACTTCTCGGCCAGCTTCATACCGAGAATTGCATGTGGAAGCTCAGGATCCTCGTCTGAAACCTTTCCTATATCGTGAAGAAGACCGGCTCTCTTGGCAACCTTCGGATTGAGTCCGAGTTCTGAAGCCATTGTAGCACAGATGTTTGCTACCTCACGTGCATGCTGGAGAAGGTTCTGTCCATATGATGAACGGTATTTCATGCGTCCGATAAGCTTTACAAGCTCGATGTGCATACCGTGGATGCCGAGGTCTATGCAGGTTCTCTTACCGGTCTCCATTATTTCCTCCTCAAGCTGCTTCTGTACCTTTGCGACCACTTCCTCGATACGTGCCGGGTGGATACGGCCGTCAATGACGAGCTGATGCAGTGCAAGACGCGCAACCTCTCTTCTTACTGGATCGAATGCGGAAAGAAGGATTGACTCAGGGGTGTCGTCAACTACGATTTCAACACCGGTAGCAGCCTCGAGTGCGCGGATGTTACGGCCCTCACGACCGATGATGCGTCCCTTGATTTCGTCGCTCTCGATATGGAATACTGTCACGGCGTTTTCGATTGCTGTTTCAGATGCTGTTCTCTGTATTGTGTTGATGACAATACGTTTAGCCTCCTTGCTTGCTGTGAGACGAGCCTCATCCATTGCGTCGTTGATGTATGACTGAGCCTGTGTCCTGGCCTCTGCCTTCATGTTCTCGATGAGCTGATTCTTGGCCTCAGCTGCCGTCATTCCTGCAATCTCCTCAATCTGCCTGATGGCCTCTGCGCGAAGTCTGTCATATTCCTCGCTCTTGCGTGTGGCTGCTTCGAGCTGGTTCTTCAAGTTCTCTTTGAGATTTTCAGCCTCCTTGTTCTTCCTTCCAAGTTCGGAATTCTGCTGGTTAAGGCTGTTCTCCTTCTGCTTCAGACGGTTTTCTATATCGCTGATCTGCTTATTCTTTTCATTGATGTGCTGTTCGTGCTCGCTCTTGAGCTGTAGGAACTTTTCCTTTGCCTGGAAAATTTTCTCATTCTTGATTTTTTCCGCTTCGAGTTCTGCCTTGCGGATGATCTCCTCCTTCTGTCCCTTAAGAAGTATCTTACGGACAACTATGTAAACGCTGACGGCTGCAATTGAACCGATTAAAGCGGCTAGAATAATAGGTACGATGTTCATAATATATATAGTTTTAGTTTGTGCATAAAAAATGACCAGCCGGCTGGTGTCAGCAGACTGGTCAAGTTATTTGAAAAAGCCGTTAGCGTTTTGTCAGAAAATCTTAAAGAATAAGATTTGGGTTCCGGTTTCCGGTTCAGGCATCCTCCGTCCCACAAAGTGGAATCCCCCTAAGGGTAAAATAGGTCCGTCATCCCCATCCGAGATATCCCTGTTACATTATTAGTGTTGATTTCAGCAAAAATATGTAACTAACGGCTGTTTTTATCAATGTTGTCAAGATAACCTTCAAGGTCGTTGAGAAGATTTCCCTCCTCGGCAATTGTCATGTCAAGCTGCTTCTGAAGTCCGCAGTTTACAATGCCTACGTTCAATGCCACAAGCGACAGTACCTCTACTGTTCCTTTGTTCGGATACTTCTCAAGGTAGTACTTTACCCTGCGGTTGATGTCATCAACGGCCTTCCTGATCATCTCTTCATGCTCCGGAGACTTGACCTGCAGAGGGTATGATCGGTCAACAATGGTTACAGTAATGCTTTGTGCCATATCTTATCCCTCAATCAGTGTTATACACTTGTCAATTTCCTTGATGAGCTTGTCAATCTTCTTTCTGGCCTCTGTGTTGTCAGCACCTCCTGACTTGAAAGCATCCGCAAGTTTAAGGTTATCAATCGTTCTTTCTAACTCTATAATCTGCATTCTGTAGGCTTCATTCTGATTTTCTGACCTCTCCAACTCTACTTCAAGTCTCTTACGGCTCTCTCTTTCAGTCTCATATGCTGAAATCAACTGCTGTATTCTCTTTTTGAGTCTGTCTATCATTTCAGAAAAATTACACCTACCCCGCAAAATTACAAAATAAAAAGCGGAATTCCAAACCTTAAAGGACTTCTACGGCCTTCATTCCTTCTTCGATGGCTGCTTTGTTGAGTGAAATCAGGTCAGCATAACGTGCAGGGATGCACTTGGCAAGTCCCTTGTCGATATTCTCTGACATGATGATAGGCTTCATCTTAAGGTATGCACCCATCACCGCCATGTTGTAGACCTTTGAGTTTCCTACCTGTGCAGCTACATTGATTGCGTCGATCCTGCAGATCTTTATATCAGTCCTTGTCGGTGGAGCTATGATTCCGTTAGGGTCATAGATGAGAAGTCCGCCTGGCTTCACTGAACTTTCGAACTTGTCCAAAGACTGCTGGTTGAGCGCTATGACTGTGTCGAACTTTGTGACGATAGGGGAACTGATCTTTTTGTCGCTCAGGATGACGCTTACATTTGCTGTACCGCCACGCATTTCGGGACCGTATGATGGCATCCAGGTCACCTCCATATCCTGCATGATGGCGCAGTATGCGAGAATCTTACCCATTGAGAGGACTCCCTGTCCTCCAAAACCTGCTATGATTATTTCTTCTTTCATGATTACTCTGCTTTTAATACATCTTTAATGTCGCCGAGCGGATATTTCGGGAACATGTTCTCTACCATCCACTTGTTGGCTGCTGTAGGGCTGAGCTTCCATCCTGAGTTACAAGTAGCAACGATTTCAACGAATGAAAGTCCTATGCCTTTCTGGCTGTACTCGAATGCCTTGCGGATTGCAGCCTTTGCCTTGCGTGCAGCTACTGCTGTGTGTACTGCCTGTCTTGTGATGAAGGCTGTACCGTCGAGCTGGGCGATCATAGGTGCCAGCACGAGAGGGAATCCGTTAAGCTTGGCGTCACGTCCGTATGGAGTTGTGGCAGTCTTCATTCCGAGGAGTGTTGTCGGAGCCATCTGACCACCTGTCATTCCGTAGATACCGTTGTTGATGAAAATTACAACGATGTTTTCTCCACGGCTGCAGGCGTGAATGATCTCTGCGGTACCGATGGAAGCAAGGTCTCCGTCACCCTGATATGTGAATACATATTTCTCAGGGTTGAGTCTCTTTGTCGCAGTTGCAAGTGCCGGTGCGCGTCCGTGAGCGGCCTGCTGCCAGTCGATGTTGAGATAGTTGTATGCGAATACAGAACAACCTACAGGGCTGACTGCGATGGTTTCCTCCTGAATGCCCATCTCTTCGATAACTTCAGCGATGAGCTTATGTACTGTACCATGTGAACATCCTGGGCAGTAATGCATTACATTGTCTGTAAGAATAGGGGTCTTCTTGTAGACGATGTTCTCGGGTTTCTTGATATCTTCGATATTCATGGTCTTTGCTTATTTCAGATTGTTGAACTTCTTGAACTCCTCTACAATTTCATCAGGTGTGTAGATGATACCTCCCTGTCTTCCGTAGAAGCCTACCGGACATGCTCCGTTTACAGCAAGTCTTACGTCGTCTACCATCTGTCCGAGGTTGAGCTCGATGCTCATCATGCTCTTTACCTGACCTGAAAGTTCCTGAATCCTCTTTGTAGGGAACGGGAAGAGGGTTACCGGTCTGAGAAGACCTGCCTTTATGCCTTCTTCACGGAGCTGGTCGACAACAGCTTCGCATATACGCGCAGAACATCCGAATGCAACGAACAGATATTCGGCATCTTCTGTCTGATATTCCTCATACTTGACCTCCTGTTCCTTGATCACAGCATATTTCGCCGCAAGCTTCTGGTTGAATCTTTCCTGAACGTCAGATTCGAGGGCGAGGGAAGTGATGACGTTATATGGTCTGTCTGCAGTCTTTCCTGTTGTAGCCCATGGAGCCACCTTGAGGAGTTCCTCCTTGGTCATGCGAGGTTTTTCCGGACGAAGTTCCACCTTCTCCATCATCTGTCCTACGATACCGTCAGCAAGGATGATGACAGGAGTGCGGTATTTGAATGCAAGGTCAAATCCCCAGTCGACGAAGTCGTACATGTCCTGTGCTGATGCGGGTGCGAGAACGATGGCATTATAGTCTCCGTGTCCGCCACCCTTGACGCACTGGTTGTAATCGCTCTGGCTAGGCTGGATGGTTCCAAGACCAGGGCCGCCACGCTGACAGTTCACGATGACACAAGGGAGTTCTGCACCGGCGAGGTAGCTGAGGCCTTCGCACATGAGGCTGATGCCGGGAGAACTTGATGATGTCATCACCTTCTTTCCGCAGCATGCACCGCCGTATACCATGTTGATTGATGAGGTTTCACTTTCTGCCTGAAGAACAACCATTCCTGTTGTAAGCCAAGGTCTCTCTTTCATGAGAGTTTCCATTACTTCAGACTGCGGAGTGATAGGATATCCGAAATATCCGTCCGCACCGTTGCGGATTGCCGATATGGCAATCGCTTCGTTTCCTTTCATGAGAATTTTCTCTGCCATATCCTTAGATTTTAACTCTGTAAACAGTAATTACCGAATCAGGGCATACGATTGCACAGTTTGAACAACCGATGCATGCTTCCCCAACCATTTCGGCATAATGATAACCTTTGTTGTTGACCAACTTGGAGAGCTCGATGCTCTTAGTCGGACAGTTCTCGACGCAGACACCGCAACCTTTGCATTTTTGCGTATCTACTTCAATTGCTCCTTTGAATGCCATTACTAATTATGTTTATTTGGTTTGTAATAGAATATTAAAAATAATATGATTTTTGCTTATAAAAATCAAGTAAAAGTACGACATAAATTCCGGAATGTCAAATTTATTTAGGAATAATTTGTGTTGGCTAAATTTATGAATGAAATATCGGGAAATTTGCATAACTTTGAAATCTTAAACTGTATTGAGATATGGAGAAATCGATATTGTTGAAAAATATACTTCTCAATGAAAACGTGTCGGATATTCTGATATGTGGTAACAGGATTTCCGGTATATGGGATTCGTCCGATCCGCATTCGATAGAAGTCGATGGAGATACAGAGGTAGTGGAGTGTAAGGGAAAGGCTGCATTTCCGGGACTTATGAATATGCATACTCATGCAGGTATGGCATTGATGAGAGGAATCGGCGAGGATATTGCCTTCCATGAATGGCTGGACAGAATATGGCAGGTGGAGAAGAATATAGATGAGGAATATGTATATCATGCCACAAAACTGGCATGTCTGGAGATGGTCAAGACAGGTACTACGACCTTCAATGATCAGTACTGGTATATGCCTGCTGCATACAAGGCTGCCCTGGAACTGGGTATGAGACCGGCTTTGTCATATGTCGTCCTTGACAAGAACGATCCCGAGGAATCAGAGCGTCAGAAAACCCAGTGTCAGGAAGTCTACGAGATGTCGAGAAGTTGGGACGACAAGGCACAGCTTCTTATTTCAGTTCATGCTATCTATTCGGTAAGGGAACCGATGATGCTCTGGGCAGTTGATTTTGCAAGAAGTCATGGCTTGAAGATCCATATGCATATTTCTGAAACGCAGAAGGAAGTTGAAGACTGCATGAAGGAGCACGGCGGCATGTCACCTGTCGAGTATCTTGACAGTCTTGGCGTACTTGGACCTGATGTGATAGCAGCACATACACTTTGGCTTTCAGAAAATGATATAAGGATTCTCGGAGAGAGAGGTGTCACTTGTGTGCATAACATAAATTCAAACCTTAAGCTCGCTTCCGGATATCGTTTCATGTATAAGGAACTGATGGAGGCAGGAGCAAATGTCTGCATCGGAACTGACGGCTGCGGTTCATCCAACAATCTCGATATGCTTGAGGCGATGAAGACTTCAGCCATCGTTCAGAAAGCATGGAGGGAGGACCCTTCCGCAATGCCGCTTGACGAACTGACAGCGATGGCAACTGTCAATGCTGCCAAGGCGCTGGGATTTGATACAGGACGAATTGAAGTAGGTGCTTTGGCTGATATGCTTATCATTGATATAGAAAATTACAATTTCCTTTCTCCGGGAACATTTATTGCGAATCTGGTGTACTCAGCTCATTCAGACTGTATTGAGTCTGTCATCTGCAACGGTAAGTTCATTATGCGTAACAGAGTTGTTGAGGGAGAGAAGGAGATTATTGAGAATGCAAAAAAACATATTAACAAGTTATGGATCCAAGACTAGAGAAAATCATGACCGCTGCAGAGTATGTGGCTTCTAAGCTGAATGGCCTGAAACCATATGTGGGCATTGTTCTGGGAAGCGGTTTAGGTAAATTGGCTGAACAGATTGATGATAAGATCGTAATTCCATACAAGGAAATCCCCGGTTTTCCTGTGTCTACGGCAGTCGGACATAAAGGAAACTTCATCATAGGCCGTCTCGGAGGAAAATGTGTCATCGCAATGCAGGGCCGCTTCCATTTCTATGAAGGATATTCTATGGAACTTGTCACACTCCCTATCAGAGTGATGAAGGTGCTTGGTATCCGGTATCTTTTCGTTTCCAACGCTGCAGGCGGAGTGAACTTCGATTTCAAGGTCGGTGATATGATGGTCATTACCGATCACATAAATCACCTTCCGAATCCTCTTGTCGGACCTAATATGCCGGAGTTCGGTCCTCGTTTCCCTGATATGACACGTCCATACGACCTCGAGCTTCGTCGCAGAGCATTCGAGATAGCGGAATCCAAGGGTATCGCCCTCAAGCAGGGTGTGTATTTTGCAGGAACCGGTCCGTCTTATGAGACTCCTGCCGAGTATAAGTATTTCCGTCTTATCGGAGCTGACGCAGTGGGTATGTCGACAATTCCGGAGGTTATCGTGGCACGTCAATCAGATATTCCTGTATTCGGAATGTCAGTGATTACAAATGAAGCCCATGATGACTATGCTGAAGACTATGTCAATGATGCAGATGATGTTGTTGAGGCAGCAGATGCGGCGGCGGACAAGATGACCATATTGTTTACTGAACTTATAAGCACATTATAACAGAATGAGAACCTCCTTTTTAATAGCAGCTTCAGTGATGATGCTGCTTGTTTCGTGTGTAGATACGACTGATCTTGAAAAACAGATTGATGAACTTAAGGCAAAACTTGAGGCTTTGGACAGCAGATGTTCTGAATTGAATGAGGACATAGCTGTGCTGGATGACCTTGTGTCTGCCTTGAAAGCTCGTGATTATGTCACTATGGTTCAGCCTCTTAAAGATGCTGACGGTTCTTTGACCGGATATACTGTCGTGTTCGTCAATCATCCTACGGTAACAATCAGATTCCCTAAGAACGATGGGTCGGAACAGACTCCTGCTGCCGCTCCTGTCATTTCAGTTGGACAGCATACAGACGGAGAGTATTATTGGACCTGCAATGGTGAGTTTGTTCTTGCTGAGGACGGAAGCATGGTACCTGTAGGCAATGACGGCATGACTCCTGAACTTAAAGTTGATGACAGTGTCTGGTATGTGTCATATGATGGGGGACAGTCATGGGAGAAACTATGGGATGTCGATCTGTCTTCAGGTGAGGGAAATCTCTTTGAATCAGTGGACCTTACAGATCCGACAAAGGTGGTTCTGACCCTTCGCGACAATACGGTCATGACTCTTCCTGTCGCATATGAAGGCCTTGTTTCACTTGCTTTGGAGCAGCCTGGTCAGACGTATAGTCCTGGTGATGTCGTTGTTGTGAATTATACTGCGCTGAAGAATGTTTCTGTAATTGTCGATGATTCTGATGTCGAGGCTTCGGAAGTCCTGGCAACTGATTTGAAGACAGGAACAATACGTATCCAGACATCTTCGGTATCATTGTCGAAACAGCGTGCATTCCTGATATTTAATTTTGAAGATTCTTCCTCTGCAGATTGGAGACTGCTCAGTTTCGGATCATCAGGTGCAGCAGTGATATCAGACATCAAATAATCAGGTCATGAAGGTTACTCGATTCATATGTTTATTGCTGTGTGCTGCAATCTCGATGGCATGTACTGATCTTTCGTCATATGAGAAGGAACTGGAACATATCAACAACGAGGCTGACAGGCTTGGAAGACTGTGTGATGAAATCAATGACAAGATATCATCCATGCAGTCATTGGCTTCGCAGATAAGTTCCCGTGAAGATATAACCGGTATTTCGCAGATTCTGGATGATAATGGGGTAGTGACCGGATATAGCATTTCATTCAGAAATTCGGAAACAATATCCTTTTCGCTGAGTGCTGAAAATCAGAGTTCCGATCATGGTTTGTCTGTCAGGAAGGATGAGTCCGGTATGTGGTGGACCTTTAACGGTGAGTACATTACCGGGAATGATGGCTCACGTTTACCCGTAGGAGGCGGTGTGACGCCTAAGCTTAAGGTTGAGGGCACAGTCTGGTATATGTCTGTTGACGGAGGCCTTTCATGGGATGTGCTGGATATCGATAAGGATGGCTCTCCATCCTGTGCATTAGGTATTACTTCGGTTACGGAGAATGATGATGCTGTGACATTTGTTCTTACAGACGGCACTTCTTTCTCTGTGCCTAAGTCAAAGGCTGCTTCGCTGTCATTTTCATATAGCAGAAAAGTTGTACCTGGTGGAACAGTCACAATCAATTATCGTTTCAATTCCTCTACCGGGACAGCGGATATAACAGCCTTTGGCAACAAATACCTCGGAGCTGTGTCAATGAATCATCGTCCTCAGTATTCTGATGGCTATATTTACCTTACAATCAGTGAGGATTATGATGTAGCACTTCAGAAACTGTTCGTGTATATGGATTATGGCGAAGGTACAATTGTAAGGGTACTTTCGTTTGATGAATATGGAACATTCGAAATTGATGCTGTCGCACCTGTTCCTGCATCCGGAGGTGAAGTGATCATCAATGTCAATAATCAAGGATATGAGTATCTGAATACGACAGTAGTGCAGGGTGGTGACTGGTTTAAAGGTAGTAATGGCATATATATGGCTGATCCGAACTATGACAGCAGTGCAAGAGTTGCGGCAATCGAGTTTCAGACGAAGATGGATCCCTTTGCAGATCCGAACTTCACCAAGACTGCCTATGTGGTGCAGTTCGGAACAGGCGACTTCCCGTGCTATGATGAATATATCGGCAATTGGAAAATGAGCGGAATTGACAAGGTGACGGGTCAGCCTTTTTCAAGAATCATGGAGGTCAAGCGCGATACAGATGTGTCAGGAGGGTATCTCATATATGGACTTTCTCCCGATGCAGGAATATCTTATCCTGTGCGCGCTCTTTACAATAAGTCAACAGGATCGATGGATATGAAGATTCCGCAGCTGGATATAAACGGCTCCGGGGTCGGTGTCGTGCCAGCCGGTTTCGATAGAGGTGAAATTGTTACTGATGACACTGAGAAGACAGTTGTATTCAGATCGACAGGTTCAGCCAACACTATGTCGTCTTCTTTGACTGAATCTTCTTCATATGTCTTTGTAGGGGAGAATGGAAGACCGCTGCAACGTGATGAGGTGTTTTATTATGATGTTACATTCGAGCGACAAGGTCTCCCTTCATATTATGAGGATGGTGAGATTGTAATGCTTAATGAAGCGTCGGCTGGATATACTCCACTTAATCTGGTATTGCTGGGAGATGGCTATCAGCAGAAGGATATGAGGCAAGGTGGTAAGTTTGAAAGGACTGCACGTTCTGCGATGGGTTCTTTCTTCGCAATGGAGCCATATGCGTCGTTCATGGACAGGTTCGATGTGTATATGGTTGCCAATATATCAAAGGATGAAGGAACGGATATCACCAGCTCAGGAGTGCAGAAGGATACATATTATTCGTCAGTTTGTGCCGGTGGTGGAAATACTCTTGTCACCTGTGATTATGAGAAGGTGCAGCAGACTGTAAGAAGTCTGGGATTGACCGAAGATAATCATTCTCTTTACAGGACTGTTGTCCTTGTCCTGGTCAATACTGACGAGCAGTCCGGAACTTGCTGGTATATCAAGGGAGGAAAGATTGATGACAGTCTGGTAGGTGATGGAATAAAGTCTTTTGCTGTAGCTGCTCTTGCTGCCAATACAATGGGATCAAGCGGCCTTATAAGACATGAAGGCGGCGGACATGCTTTCGGACGTCTGGCTGATGAGTATAACTGGGGAGTTGTGGCAGATGAAACCAAAAGGCAGAATCTGCTTAACGAGCAGAATAATAACGGCTTCTATTTCAATGTGTCAGCATATGCCGGTCAAGACTCACCTTGGAGTCGCTTCGTGGGATTGGAGGGATATGAGGACATTGGCTGTTTTGAAGGTGCATGGGGTTGCACCTCAGGTATTTACCGCCCTTCAGAGAGCAGTATCATGTTGAATAACCAAGGTAATTTCAATGCTCCCTCAAGAGAAATCATCTACAGGAGGATCATTCTTCAGTCTGAGGGAGCAGGCAGTTACTCATTCGAGAGATTCCTTGAATATGACAGGAGAAACATCTGAAGCCATGCGCCATGCACCGCGAGGTGAAAGGCTCACCTGACATACTCCCGGTCCGTCCGGCATACATGAACGTTTAAACTGTTGGTTGAAGAATCTTCTTACGAAGGTCTTCAACCATTTGTTTATGGTTTCATGGTCATATACTCCAGCAAACGCTTTGGCTGCAAGGAAGAATATCTTTTCCGGCTCGTATCCGTTCACGATGAAGTTGTAGATGAAGAAGTCATGCAGTTCGTATGGTCCTACGCAGTCTTCTGTCACCTGCATGATTTCGCCCTTGTCGTTTGCAGGAAGCAGTTCCGGACTGATCGGGGTGTCTACGATGTCGAGAAGTGTATCCTTTGTCATTCCTGCTGCGAAGCAGTTCTCGGCAGCCCATCTCACAAGGCTTCTTACGAGTGTCTTCGGAACTCCTGCATTGACACCATACATGGACATGTGGTCTCCGTTATACGTAGCCCATCCGAGTGCAAGCTCAGAAAGGTCTCCTGTACCGACTACGATTCCGTTAGTCTGGTTGGCGATGTCCATGAGGATCTGAGTCCTTTCACGTGCCTGTGTGTTCTCATATGTGGCGTCGTGCTTTGACGGGTCATGGTCGATGTCCTTGAAATGTTGTTCACATGCAGCCTTGATTGAAATCTCCCGGCAAGTCACTCCAAGAGCCTTCATCAGTTCCCATGCGTTGTTCTTTGTGCGGTTGGTAGTACCGAATCCAGGCATGGTTACGGCAATGATGTCCTCATGCTTCCATCCCAGTCTGTCGAATGCGAGGATCGTGACAATGAGTGCCAGTGTGCTGTCAAGTCCTCCGGAAATACCAAGAACAGCCTTGCAGTTCAGTTTCTCAAGTCTTGTGACAAGTGCTCTGGTCTGCAGGTCTATGATCTTGCTGCAGGTGTAATCCAGGTCATCGGCTGGAGCAAACGGGTGTTTTTCAATCTGGCGGAACAGATTGTCTGCAAAGTCAGTCTGTGATCCCTCTCCGATATATATTCTGCTGTATGGCCCACCTGCCTTGAAACTCGAAGATCTGCGTCTGATTGTATCAAGGAGTTCTGTATCGACATCTGCTGTCGCCAGGCTTCCATCAGTGTCAGTGACTGCAAGTCTGCTGCCGTTTTCCCAGATTGAAGAGTGTCCGGTGAATACCATATCCTGAGATGAATCTCCGCATGCCGAAGAATAGATATATGCACTCAAAGTCCTTGCAGAATGCTGTGATAGTGCAGTATCCCTCCGTCTGTCAGTTCCGACAGTTTCATTACCGGCCGACAGGTTGACAATGATACGTGCTCCTGCGAGTGCATGGAATGATGATGGTGGGATAGGGGAGTTGAAGTCCTCGCCGATTTCTATGGCGAAGTTCGTGTTTCCGATGTCAAAGAGAAGATTCGGTGATATCAGGCATCTGAAACCGGCGTATGATGTGTCTGGTTCATGCATGAGGTCAGCTCCTGATGCGAACCATCTGGACTCGCTGTGGCCTCCGTTGTCGGCAAGATGTACCTTAGGTACTATACCCTTCACCTCTCCGTCCTTTATCACTATAGCACAGTCATATAGTTTTCCGTCATATGCGACAGGTGCTCCTACCACGACTGTAATGTCCTTGTCGTTGGTGAATTCTGCCAATGAAGCCACTTCCTCTTCACATTTCCTGATAAGCAGATTATGCATGAAAAGGTCTCCGCAACTATATCCGCAGACGGAGAGTTCCGGAAAAGCGATCAGTGAGACTCCCTTCTCCTGAGCCTCGCATATCATCTGTCTTATATTGGCTGTATTATGACCGGAATCCGCCGGAATCGTTGAAATTGTTGCCGCAGCAACGCGAATGAAACCGTAGTTGTTCATGGATATATATTAAATATGGACGGCGAGGCCGTCCATCTATTAAAGTTCTTCGAAATCAACGTTTGTGAAATTGCTCTCAGACGGAGTGTCCTTAAGGCAGTTTGTCTTGATGTAGTTGATCACCTCTTCAAGGCCTTCTGCGAACTTTTCAAAATCCTCCTTGTAAAGGAAAATCTTGTGCTTGTCGTAAGCAAAATGTCCGTTTGAATCCATTCTGCGCTTGCTTTCTGTGATTGTCAGGTAATAGTCCTTTCCCTTTGTAGCCTTGACATCAAAGAAGTATGTACGCTTTCCTGCTCTTACTGGTTTTGAATATACATCCTCACCTGAGCGCTCCTGAGCATTTGCTCCATCATAATCCTCACTATACATAGCTTATCTTTTTAAGTAAATCTCTACAAAGTTAGGGATTTTTCTGAAAATCAGTGTATATTTGCATAAAATTTTACTAGTAAATATGCTTAACAGAAGAATTCTTAGAATAAAGGCTTTTAAGGTACTGTATGGCAGCGTCTTGTCCGATAATAAGACTATAACTGACGCACAGTCCCAGCTTGATCTTTCGTGTGAGGCTACCAGAGACCTTTATGTTTATATGCTCTCTATCGTGTCTCCTCTCACTGAGGTGGCAAAGCAGAGAATCGAGGCTGCAAGATCGAAGTTCAATCCTACTGAGGAGGATCTCAATCCTAATATGAAATTTGCAGACAATGAACTTGCAAGACTCATTGATGCTGATGTGGATCTGAAGAAGGTACTCGCAAAGAAGAAGTTTTCATGGGCACAGTATGATCTTTTCCTGAAAAAGGTAATGACTTCTGTTGCGTCTAAGGACTACTTTGCCGAGTATATGGCTTCTTCTGAAAGATCGCTTAAGGAGGATTGCAGACTCTTCACAAGAATTTTTGAGGAGGAGTTCGTGGACAGCGAGGAGCTCGAGATGATTCTTGAGGAGAAGAATCTTCACTGGAATGACGATCTGGCATATGCCTTGACATGGTGCTGCCGTACCCTGAAGGATTTTGCTGCCGGTAAGAGCTGGAGTCTTCTTCCACTTTATCAGAGCGATATGCTGAAGGGTGACGGAGTCGAGAGTGACAAGTATTTTGTACACAAATTGCTTCAGGCTTCGATGGCTGGATTTGAGAAGTATTCGGCTATGGTAGCAGAGTCTGTTACAGGATGGGAAAAGGAGAGATTGTTTTCTACTGACGTCGTCCTCATTGTGATGGGTCTTGCTGAGGCTGTTACTTTCCCGACAATTCCGGTCAAGGTGACCTTGAACGAGTATGTGGAATTGGCTAAGTTCTATGGAACTCCTAAGAGCCGTGCATTTGTAAACGGACTGCTTGACAGGCTTATGCAGCAGTTGGTAAATGACGGCGAGATTGCCAAGGAAGGAAAAGGATTATTATAATAACTAAATGATATTGAATATGATGACAATTTTACAGGCTGCTCAGACAGCACAGCAGGGTGGCGGTTGGTCAATGTGGATCATGCTTGCGCTTATCTTTGTAGTGATGTGGTTCTTCATGATCCGTCCGCAGAGAAAGCAGCAGAAGGAACTTGAGAATTTCAGAAATGCCCTTCAGAAGGGTGACAAGGTCGTTACAATCGGAGGTATCTTCGGTACTGTAGTTGAGATCAAGGAGGATTCAGTGCTTATCGAGGTTGACAACGGTGTAAAGATTCGCGTGAGCAAGCAGGCTCTTGTAAAGGATTTCTCTGATCCTTCAAGACAGTAATCTCAGCCCTGTTTCGAGATAATGAAAAGTCTTTGGGACAGATTGCTTCATGCATTGAATATCAGCGGGAGAGATTGGGTGGTTTTGATCCTGTCTCTCCTGTTGGCGTTCAGTGTGTGGATGATTCATAATCTATCCCTGAAATACAATGCCACCCTCAAGGCCAAGGTTGTCGCTGTATGCGGTCTTGACGGATACGAGGATGTGTCAACGAATTCTGCTGAAGTGACGGCGAGATGCCGCGCCACCGGATACAATGTACTGGCAGCCGTACTTCGTTCCGGAAGGCCTGTAAAGGTAGACTTCAGTCCCTCTGTAATGCAGGATTATGACGGAGACCGTTTCTTCGTTGTCGGGAACAGACTCAATGAATATGCACATCTGATTTTCGGAGAGGATGTCACTCTTGAGCATTTCATTTCAGATACACTCTTCTTCAGATTTACTCCGGTACACCATAAGAAGGTTCCTGTAGTACCTGTGCCGTTGGTGACATATAAACCACAGTATATGAGTCGCGGTGAACTTCAGATCATGCCCGATTCGGTTGTCGTTGAAGGAGAACCTTCGCTTCTGGAAAGTGTCCATCAGGTATATACAACTCCGATACGACATTTCGATGTGTCCGAAAATATCAGCGGCGTGGCTGCGTTGGAGCCAGTAAGAGGAGTAAATATAGAGTCGTCAGAAATCTATTATTCCCTTGAAGTGTCCAGATATGTGGAGGTGGTAAAGGATGTTCCCGTAGCTGTCGAAGGTGAGCCTTCTGATAGAAAATTGATGGTCTTTCCTTCTGACGTAACTGTTGTGATGAAGTGCGAATTTCCTTTGCTCGACAAAAATGATGGCAATGTAAAGGCATATGTGGATTATGCAGACTTTGCCTCATCACTTGGAGGAAATTGTCTTGTAAAGATGGCTTCACTGCCGAAAGGTGTCATCACGTGTGAGATCGATCCTATCTCGGTCAGATGTGTAGAGGAGGCGAGGTGATGAAAGTTCTTGTCGTGACAGGAGGCATAGGAAGCGGAAAGTCGGAAGTCTGCAGGATGTTGCAGGAAAGAGGGCTGACCCGCCAATACAATGCGGACAGAAGGGCCAAGCAACTCTACGTTGACTATCCAGAAGTGCTGGCATCGATAGAAAATGCTTTAAGCACGTCGTTCAGGAGTGAGGACGGTCAGTTTCTGCCGGCATTGTTGGCAGATGTGATATTCAAGGACAAGACGGCACTGGAGAAGGTAGAGGAAGTACTTTTCCCTGTCATGAAGCAGGATTTTGAAGCATTCGCTTCACAGGCGGCAGATGATGAGACGGTGGTCTTTGAGTCCGCAACAATATTGGAAAAGCCGTTTTTCGATGGATTCGGTGATTATGTTCTTCTTGTGGATGCTCCGATAAGTCTCAGGCTTCAACGTGCTTGTGCAAGAGATAATGCCACCGGAGAACAGATACGTGAGCGTATGCTCAACCAGCCTCTTCTGAATGCGTTGTCAGAAGGGGAGAAGTCAGGACGAGTCGATCATGTCATAATGAATGATGGCTCGTATGAAGAATTGGAACAGAAAGTAAACGATTTTTTAAACTATAAAATTTATTGATATGAAGACAGATCTTACTAAGGTTCTCGCGATTTCAGGCCAGAGTGGCTTGTATCTTTATGTTTCAGCAACACGTACAGGTGCTGTAGTTGAAGCTTTGGCTGACAAGAAGAGGAGTTCAGTAAGCGCAACAAGCAAGATTACTTCACTCGCAGATATTTCAATCTACACTGATGATGAGGAGGTTAAGCTCCAGCAGGTATTCCTCAATATGAAGGAAGTTCTTGGTGATGCTGATGCTCCATCTGCAAAGTCATCGGCAGATGAACTTAAGGCCCTTTTCGAGAAGGCACTTCCAACTTACGACCGTGACCGCTTCTATGTGTCACACATGAAGAAGGTTGTCGAGTGGTACAATGCGCTTAAGAAGTATGCTTCACTCGACTTCGTCAATCCAGAGGAAGAGGAATCAGCTGAATAATGATGAAGAAACTTCAGACGGTGACTTTGGGCTGTTCAAAGAACAAGGTCGACACAGAACATATCCTTTCCCATGTGGAGGATCTTTATGAGATCATTCCGGAGGGAGAGGATATTCCCGTTGATGTAATACTCCTCAATACCTGCGGATTTATCGGCGATGCCAAGGAGGAGTCGATTCAGGCAGTTCTTGAAGCCGTAGAGAAGAAGCAGCGGGGAGAGGCAGAGAAGGTGATTGTTTTCGGGTGTCTGTCACAGCGCTATGCCAATGAACTTCCTGAGCTGATTCCTGAGGTAGATGCATGGTTCGGTGCCAGGGAATTCGACCCTGTAGTCAGAGCATTGGGAGCAGAGCCTTCTGAAGCGAAAAGGACCAGCCGTTACCTCACTACACCGTCTCATTATGCATATCTCAAGATTTCAGAGGGATGTGACAGGAGGTGTTCTTATTGTGCAATACCTTTCATCAGAGGTGCTCATAAGTCAGTACCTATGGAGGACCTTGTACGAGAGGCAGAGACTCTTGCTGAATCAGGTGTAAAGGAACTCATAATCATAGCACAGGATACGACATATTATGGCCTTGATCTGTATCGTCGCAGGGCTTTGGCCGAACTGCTTCAGAAACTTTCCGAGGTAGAGGGTATTGAGTGGATACGTATCCATTACTCTTATCCTGCTGCATTCCCTGAGGACGTTCTTGATCAGATGGCTGACAATCCGAAGGTATGTCGATATATGGATATTCCTCTCCAGCATATCTCAGATAAGGTCCTCGATAATATGCACCGTCATGTGACTGGAGCATGGACTCGTGACCTGATCCGTAAAATGCGTGAAAGAGTCCCTGGGGTTGTGTTGCGTACAACAATGATTGTAGGTCACCCGGGCGAGGGTAAGCGTGATTTTCAGGAACTGCTGAACTTTGTTGATGAGGCACGTTTCGAGAGACTTGGCGCCTTCATGTATTCGGAGGAAGAAGGAACCTATGGGGCAGAGAACTTCAAGAATAGTGTAACTTCAAAGGTCAAGCAGGAACGTCTGGACGAACTGATGAAGCGTCAGAGCGAGATATCCCTTGCTTTCAATCAGTCTCGTGTCGGAACAGAAGTGAAGGTCATCGTAGATGATTTCATGGATGGAGTCTTTGTGTGCAGAAGTGAATTCGAGAGCCCTGAGGTAGATGGGGAGATACTTGTCAAGCATGATTCTGCTGTGATGGGTGACATCGATCCGTATTCTCTTGCAGGTGAGTTTATCAAAGTCAGAATTACAGGTGCTGATGAGTATGATCTGATTGCAGATCCTATAGAAATCTTATAGTCATGAAGAAGTTCCCTTTATTCTTATTGTTGCTTGCATTTATTTCATGCGGGCCGTCCAAGTATATCGTCCCTGTCGAGGTTTGCCATCCGTCAAAAGCAGGTGTCGAACTGACAGATAAGGTCATATCTGTGATATATTACGATGATGAAGATGAGTCTGCAATCAAGAGTAAAGGGATCGCAGAAAGTTTTGCTGAATCATTGGAGAAGAGTTACGTAACTCCTGACGGTGATATCAAGGTGTATAGACTTCCAGCAGGTAGTGGACAACATTATGCATCAAAAGATTCCTTGGTCAGCCTTCTCATGCATACAGGTGCTGATTTTGTGTTTCTGTTTGACAAGTTGAAAGAAAACAGGTTGACCATCTGGTCTTATGATGCGATGGATCCGAATGAGGCAGTCAACACCTTCGCTTCCGCTGTGGAGTCTGACGCTAATGATATGTCAGCAGTAGGGGCGCGTATTTCATCAGCATTCATGCCTCAGTGGAAGACCGAACAGTACAGTCTTGCTTATTTTGATAGCGAGAAATGGTATGAACCTTTAATCAAGGCAGAACAATGTGACTGGTATGGGGCATTGGAGTTGTGGCTGCAGCTTCTCCAGTCGAAAGATCCTCTGAAACGTTCATGTGCAGAGTATAATATTGCTGTTGCCTGCCATCTTCTAGGTGAAAACGAATTAGCATCCGAATGGCTGGACCGTTCGGATGCTGAATGTGAACTTTCTATGTCTTCCTCTTTAAGGAAGCGACTTTATTTGTGATTCTTGCGTTTCTTTTGATTTTCGGCAATCTTGTCCTGAATCATCTTACGCTTGCTGCTTACCATCTCAAGGAGACCTTCTCCCATATTCTCAAAAAACTCCGGGAATCTGTTCCTGATGTTTTCAATTTTCTCCTTAATGAATGATTCGATATGACGTGTCTTCTTTGCGTCGTATATGTCATCGAACGAGATCAGGATACATGTCTCTTCTGCCTCACTGAATTCGTGGTTGATACCGCCTCCGAACATCTTCATTGTAGGGGAGAGACCCATGTATGAGTTCACGAGTGGCGGGATGTTCACTCCGCGCTTTCTGACCTCTGCATTAAGAAGCTTATAGTCTTCCTTGAACTCTGTTTCAGTCAGCAGACTCTTCATATATTCTTCCGGAGTCTCGATCACCAGAGGCTCGTATGGGGTGACGAGTTTTTCCTTATCCTCAAAGTGCTTGAAAAGGAAGTACTGGATCAGGTCTCGTGCCTCTCTAGGGTATTCAGGGTACATTGTCATCTTTCCGAAGAAATATTTCATACCCGGTCTTTCGATAGCAAGGGCTCCAAGTCCATCCCAAAGGTTGTCCAATGCGAAAAGTGCCTTGGCACCGGCCTTGCTGCTCTGATATTCAGGAGTGACGAAACTTCTTCCAAGTTCGATGGTGTATGGCAGATATTCCTTGATGAACTTCTCTGAGAAGTGGAACATATGTGCTGTCGCAAGTACAGGCTGACCATTCTCATCAAGCTTTATATCTCCTCCGAGGATATATCGGTATCCTCCGATAATCTTCTCTGCATCAGGATCCCAGACAATAAGCTGCTCGTATGGGACCTCCATAGTGTCATATTCGTCTATGTCCATTGACAGGCCGCTGCCGCCGCCAGAATCTCTGAAGGCTTCCTCTCGGAGTCGTCCGATTTCCTTCATGACGTTCGGAGCATTATGATGATTGATCACGTAGATCTCATTATTGCTCTTGTTGGTGTCCCTGAGCTTCCTTGAAGGAGTAAGCTCAGATTTGAGAATATCAACACTTATAGGTGCAATTATTGGTTCCATAATGTCAATTATAGTTCGTAAACCTGCTTTCTTACTTCCTGTGCCCACTCAAAGTCAGTCCTGGACTTGTCGAATGTGCTTACAGGAATCGGCTTTCCGATAGTGATCTTATACTTTCTTCCTCTGCTTCTGTACATTTCATCGGGTAGAAGCATCATAGCGACGTTGAACTTAAGACCTAATTTCTTCTGCCAGTTTGCAATATTATAAAATCTTTTCGAATTTTCACCTTCAAAATGGATAGGAACGATGTCTCTACCGGTGTCCTTGCTCTTCTTGATGAAGGATTTTCCCCACTCTACATCCTGAATCTTGCCGTCAATCTTTCTTGAACATAGACCTGCAGGGAAGATAAGCATCTGATGATCGGATTCGTAAACCTCGTTTATCAGTTTAGGAAGATTTCTTGCCTGACCACCAAGCTTGTTGATAGGTATTCCAAGCGGTGCCATGCCCTTGAGGTTCATGAGAAGGTCATTCATCAGGTACTTGATGTTGCCGTCGTACTCCCTTCCGATTACAGCGCCTAGCGTCACGCCGTCGATTGCTCCAAGCGGGTGATTGGATACAAAAGTATACTTTCTGCCATCCTTCGGCAGATTCTCTTTGCCTGTTACTTCAATCTCTACACCGAGATATCTGATGGCGTGTTCGCAGAAATCCACTCCAAGGTAACCGTCCTTAAGGGCTCCATTGATGAAATCTATATGGATGAATTTCTTGAACCAGTTGATTACGAACTTTGGAATCCTGTCTGCCTTTGAGCCTGCCTTCGATCTGATGACAGCCTCGATATCAAGTACTTGTGGTTCTCTTTCGTACATAGTAGTAAAGTTTATATGAGACTACTCAATCTTCTTTACAGGGTCGCATGTGAGTCCGACCCCGAGTTTCTTGAATATCTTTCTGTCCACTTCGCTGAGCATTACTGTAGAATGTACCTGGCAGCCTTTCAGTTTCGGAAGCTGGTCAAGTGCCTTGCGACAGTTCTCATCCCTGATGCTCTGCATCGATAGTGCTACGAGCACTTCATCGGTGTGGAGTCGAGGGTTGTGTCCATGTAGGTAGTTTACCTTTGTCTTCTGGATAGGAGCAATCATTTCCTCAGGGATAAGCCTGATGTCATGCGGAATGCCTGCAAGATGTTTAGTGGCATTGAGGAGCAGTGCAGCGCTTGGTCCGAGAAGCGAACTTGTGCGTGAAGTGATGATTGTACCATCCTGAAGTTCAATTGCTGCTGTAGCTACTTCTGCCATTTCCTTTCTTGCGTGTGCTGCTACAGTGGTCCTTCTGTACTCTGTAGTAAGCTTTGCCTGCTTCATGATGAGGGCTATCTTGTTCACCTCATGTTCGTTATTTCCTTTAGAGGCAAGATTGCACAGTGCATAGTAATATCTGCGTATGATTTCTTCTCTGGCGGCGTTGCAGCAGAGGTCCTCATCATTCATGCAGAATCCGATCATGTTTACTCCCATATCGGTAGGGGACTTGTACGGGCTTTCTCCGTATATGCCCTCAAAGAGAGCGTTGAGTACAGGGAATATCTCGATGTCCCTGTTGTAGCTTGCCGCAATTTCACCGTATGCCTCGAAATGGAACGGGTCGATCATGTTGACGTCGTTCAGGTCGGCTGTCGCTGCTTCGTAAGCCATGTTTACAGGATGCTTGAGTGCGAGATTCCATACCGGAAAAGTCTCGAACTTGGCATATCCTGCCTTTGAGCCACGCTTGTTCTCATGATATAGCTGACTGAGGCACACCGCCATCTTTCCACTTCCCGGACCGGGAGCGGTCACCACAACGAGAGGCTTTTCCGTAACGACGTAGTCATTCTTTCCAAATCCTTCGTCGGAATTGATAAGAGCCGCGTTGTTTGGATATCCTTCGATAGTATAGTGATAGTAGACATTGATGCCAAGTCTTTCCAGACGCTTTCTGTATGCGTCTGCACTTGCCTGACCATTATAGTGGGTGATAACAACGCTGCCTACATAGAGTCCTACCTTTTCGAACTCGTCGCGCAGTCGGAGCACGTCTTCGTCATATGTGATACCGAGGTCACCGCGTACCTTGTTCTTCTCTATATCCAGTGCACTGATTACAATGATGATTTCAGCTTCATCTTTCAGCTGCATGAGCATATGAAGCTTACTGTCCGGCTTGAAACCGGGCAAGACTCTGCTGGCGTGGTGATCATCAAAAAGCTTACCTCCGAATTCGAGGTAAAGCTTGTCTCCGAACTGAGCGATACGCTTTTTGATCTGTTCGGACTGTATCTTGAGATACTTATCGTTATCGAAACCGTTTTTCATACGGGATACAAAGATAACATTTTTTTTATAATCTCACACCTATTCCGAACATGAGATTGTGGCTGTACATGACCGAACTGAGGCGATAACCGATGTTCATGAAGAATCTTTCTGAAATAAATGCCTTAAGTGTATAAGTCGTGTAGAATCCCTTGAGGTCATCAGATCCTGTCAGGACATTATAGCCGGCTCCCAGATTGATTGAGAAGAACGGCATTGTAAGCTCTCCTCTGGCAGATAGTCCCAGTGCGGTCTGTCCTGACAGGGGAGAGAGTCTTGTTTCAGCCGCATTGTCGGCACTTCTGTCCATCATGAGGTCAAGACTGGCACCAGCACTGAAATACCTGTTGAATCTGTACATCGGATTGAAATATATTCCTCCTGTTGCAAATGCCTTATTGACGATTGTAAGCTGGAAATCCTCCTGATACCTGTCTGCCCTCCATGCGCCATAGATGCAAAGGTCATAGAACATTCTGTCTGCAGACTTCCTGTCTTTCAAGTCATTTTCAGTGCCGGTCAGCAATCTGCCCGGGGCGGTTTCCTTTGCCGGAGCATTGATTTTGCCTGTAAGTCCGAATCGCAGGCCTACTGTGTTGGCGCCACCGTTAGGAAACTTTGTGTCTCCATTTGAAAAATGGGTGTATTCGGGTCCGAATGAAAGATCCCAGCCGCTGCTGATATGCCATGTGAACGGGAGTCCGACATTGATATATATGTTCCATCGTGAACCGACCACCTCGTTTACTTTCCATCCGTAGGATGCTCCCAGATTCCATTCATAGTCAATTGACAGTTTTCTTCCAAGGTCTGCAATGCGGCTGCCTTGAAATATGTACAGCATGATGGGGGTACCTGTTATCTCATGGTTGTAGAAAGTATGGACAGCTGCTCCTATTCCCTGGTATGTAGTGGGATAGAGGTGTCCGAGTCTGCTGTCAGGATTGAGGCTGAAGCTGTATTTGAGGTGTGCGGATGAGGCGGCAGGGATTGCTTTGCCATGGTCGTTGTAGCCTCTGTAGAATCCATGCGTCGGCATGTTGTACACTGGCCTGAATTCTGCTGTGACCCTGTGAGTCAGGTTATGAAACAAAGTTGTATCCCTGCAGATTGCTGTGTGGCTTGATACTGCAAGGAGTAGAAATATCAATATGTTCCTGATTTGTTTCATGAAAATTTTAAAAAGGGCCGGCGTATTGCCGACCCTGTATAATATATAGGTAGAACCGTAAGCCGGTTTCTGTTTTAACCTGTCATTTATCTTCGCAGCCTACCCCCCGGCAAAGAGCGGGCAGCCCTTTCAGTCTGTGGCCGAAGCCTTGTCTCTGCCGGTATATTTGGCCTTGCTGGTCCTGGTGCCGTCACCGCCATATGTCACCATATGACGTCGTGAGCTCTTGCCTCGCGGTTTCACCCTTACCCTTGCGGGCGGTCTGTTTTCTGTTACGGCATTCATAAGATTACTCCCATCTGTGCTTTCCACAGCAGGATGCCCTTTCCAGTCCGGACTTTCCTCTGAAACCAGTTTCAGCGACAAGTCGTTCTACCTATAATATTGTCAATGAACTATTTATAACCCAATTTGCGCTCCATCATGTCGTTCTGTGCATTAAGACGCTCGACTTCTTTGCGGAGGGCTGGTGTTATGTCTTCGCAATGTTTGTGGCATTGCATTGATTTCGAGTACATTCTGCCGATGCAGAAATTGCTGTGTGTACATCCGCTGCAGTGATTCTCATCTGCCTTCATCTTGTTGACGAAATCTGTATCTTCGAGAACGGCGCGTCCCATCTGTATCATCGGGAAGCCTTTGTCAATGGCTTCATCAGCACTTTTCCTGTCAGTTACACCTCCTACATAAACAAACGGAAAGTCTGGCATGGCTTTCTTGAACTTCAACGCATCTTCCATGAAGAAGAGCTTCTTGAACGGTACTGTCGGAGCTACTATCTTACCGGCAAGTCCAACTCCTAACTTAAGCCACCATTTGCTCCATGGGAAGTAATGTACGATGGCCTTGACAGGAAATTGTCCGCGCATTACATATTGAGGATGACGACTTACAAATCCACCAGACAGCACTATTGCCTCAATGCCAAGATTGCGGAGTTCCTTGGCCACTTCTATCAGTTCGTCTGTCTCCTGTCCTCCTTTGAAGCCGTCCCTTGTATTAAGCTTGGCGAAGAGGGCGACCTTTCCTTTGCCGGCCTTTACAGCCTTGCTCACACACATCCTCATGAATCTCATCCTGTTGTCAAGGCTTCCTCCGAATTCATCACGACGGTGATTTGTATATGGTGACAGGAACTGTGAAATGAGATAGCCATGTCCTGCATGTATCTCTATGGCATCAAATCCTGCTTCGACGGCAAGTTCTACGGCTTTACCATATGCATCTGCAACCTCGTTGATCTGGGCCATGTTCATCTTCTGAACAAAGGTAGGTGAGTAGAGGTTGAAGCCTCTGCTTGCTCCATAAGGCATACATCCGCATATCGAGCGATGTGACATGTTTCCGCAATGTCCAAGCTGGATTGAAGCCTTTGCGCCTTCAGCATGTATTGCGTCTGTGAGCCTTTTCAGTTCAGGTACTATTTCTTCGCGCATCCAGAGCTGATTCTCGAATGACAGTCCGCTGCGGCATACTGCTGCATATGCGACTGTAGTCATGCCGATACCTCCACGTGCAACTGCGGTGTGGTAATCGAACAGTTCCCTGGACGGCCTCTGTCCCGGGCACATTGCCTCAAACGCAGCCGATCTGATGGTCCTGTTCTTCAGCTCCAACGGCCCTATCTTATATGGTGTAAACAAATCACTCATAATTACCATATAAATGGAATAATGTGCTTCTTATTCAATTTCTTATATTCCTCACCGAATTCATTTTCATATTTTTCACTCAGCGATTTCGCGCGTGGGCCGAGATTGGCGAATGTCCATACTGCGAAGAGCGCTCCTGCAGGTGACCAGGTAAGGATGGCATATCCGATCCATTCGGTCAGTTCACCGAAGTAGTTTGCAGATGTGACATATCTGTAGAATCCTTTCTTCGGAATATAATGCTTTGTGTCTCCCGGTCTGCGGAGATTTCTGATGACATGGTCAGAGTGCAGGTTGATGGCCATGCCTGCAAGGAAGACGATAAGTCCGATGATGAATTGCGGACTATATAGCCAGTCTGTGCCATACATGCCTGCTGGAGCCTCCCCGTAGAGCCAGCCACCGATCAGGTAAGCATTCAATGTGTTGAATGTCAAACCCATAAGCATGATGGCTATTGGCATTGTACTCTTTCCCCTCATCAAAAGAGGGAAGATGAACGACCTCTGGAAATAATGCAGGAGGTACAATCCTGCCAGAATGTAAAGGACCATGTTGCTGTTTCCTGTGTCTTCTCCGGAAACGGCGAAACGGATAGTCTGATACAATAGAAATATGAATGCCGGAGCTTCCATGATGACCCATGCCGTCCTGTTGCTGATTTTCGGGCCCCAGTCAGAAGACGAGAGATAGCCGTAACCCGCCTTGAAAAAGAACAAGGCAACGAAGACAATCACAGCCATGACTGCCATTCCGGCCATTATCATATAATATGTATTCATGTGCTTCTGTCAGATTTGGTACATCATGCAAAGTTAGTGAATATTTTTGCAAAATGTATTTTTTGGTTACTTTTGTTGTCCCTAACGAGATATTATGACTAGATTATTAAACATATTCCTTATATCATTTCTTTTTGCTTCCTGTTCAGATAAGGAAGTTAGAAATTATACCCTTGACGTTATTGCGGAGTATCCGCATGACAGAGATGCGTACACTCAAGGGCTTTTTTTTCATGAAGGACAGCTTTATGAGAGTACCGGTCGCCATGGAAAATCATCTTTCCGTACTGTTGATCTGGAATCTGGAGAAGTTCTCAACAGAATTTCTTTCGATAGAAAATATTTCGTTGAAGGCTCGGTAATATTCGGAGACAATCTTTATATCCTTACCTGGGAGACCCGCAAGGCATTTGTATACGATGCAAAGACGCTTAAGTTCAAGGCTTCCTGGAATTATCCACGTGAAGGATGGGGGATTACGACAGACGGAAATCAGCTGATTGCCTCTGACGGATCGTCTTTCCTCTATTTCATGGATGGAAACTTCAAGGTGGAAAGGAAGGTCATGGTGAAACTGAATGACCGTCCCGTACGTTGGCTTAATGAACTGGAATATATTGACGGAAAGATATGGGCCAATGTCTACACGACTGATGAAATAGTCATAATAAATCCTAAAGATGGACGTGTGGAGGCTATCGTTGACTGTAAGGGGCTGCTTCCTGAAAAATTACGCCGTCCGGACACGGATGTCCTGAACGGCATAGCTTATGATCCTGAAACAGGAAAGATTTACCTTACCGGTAAGAATTGGCCAAAACTGTATGAGATCCGCCTGACAGAGTAGTTCCTACGACATCATTCCTTTACGTGTCAGGTCTACTTTGTGGAATCTGTATCCAAGACGCTTGAGTTGAAGCGCCGCTCCTGTCTTATACATCACCCGTACAGTACGTGCGAAGATGTGGAACGCTTTGACTGTCTGGTGCTCGATGTGCTCGTGCCTGATGAATGTAGTGGCCTTCTGAGCGCAGCAGAGAAGAATGTTCATGATCTGTTTCGCCTCTGTTGAATCCAGTGAAAGTCCCAGGATGTTCTGAACGATATGCTCGTCCATGTCATCGAATCCGCGTGGTCCATGCAGGGCTTCATATGGAGTTCCATGGTTGCGGCCCCAATCGGCATCCCACCACTGGGCAACAGCCATTCCGGCATATCCTGCACATGCAATCGCAAATTCAGGGTAAGTGTTCACTTCAGGGAGGGCTTCCGCTATATATTCAGGAGCCCACTCTTTCCATTTGAGATCAATATCTTCGGATGCCAGAAGTTCACCATCAAGCATACCCAGGCTTGTGCACATCTTCAGTATTTCTCTCTGAAGATTAGCCTCATAAGTGTCGTAATATTGTGTGTTTTCTTCCATAATCGTGATATATCCGCTTTAAAAAAGCTCGCATCACTGCGAGCTTGTTTGGTTAGTTAGTAGTGTAGGGTATTCCCTTTTGGGGTTGATTAATTATTAGTGGTTAGAAACGTCTGATTGACATTAAATCGTTATGTCAGATGCAAATTTATGTAAAAAAATATAACTTCCAAATAAAATGCTGATAAAATATTATAATTCCTCCAACAGACCTGGACGGAGCTGCCTTGTCCTTTCAATTGCCTGCTCGTCCTGCCATGCTCTGATAAGTTTCGGGTTGCCGCTCAGCAATACTTCCGGAACTTTCCATCCGTTGAATTCTGCCGGTCTGGTGTATACGGGAGGGGAAACAAGTCCATCCTGGAAACTGTCGCTCAAGGCCGATGTTTCGTCTGACAATGCACCAGGGATGAGTCTGATGATTGAGTCTGCGAGAATGGCTGCCGGAAGTTCTCCTCCGCTGAGAACATAGTCTCCGCATGAAATCTCCCTTGTTACAAGGTGCTCCCTGATGCGATGGTCAATACCCTTGTAGTGGCCACAAAGCAGGATGAGGTTACCTTTGAGGGAGAGCTCGTTGGCAATGTTCTGATTGAGAATCTCTCCATCAGGTGACATGAATATCACTTCGTCATAATCTCTTTCGGCCTTCAGTTCCTGTATCATATTATATACTGGTTCAAGCATGATGACCATTCCTGCATCTCCTCCGTAACTGTAGTCATCCACCTGCTGGCGTGGACCTTTGCCATACTTGCGGAGATTGTGGATGTGTATCTCCACAAGGCCTTTCTTGACTGCACGTCCAACGATTGAATGACTGAGAGGGCTCTCCAGAAGCTCGGGTACGACTGTGATGATATCGATTCTCATAATTGCTGATCAAGTTTACTTGTTCTTTTGTTTCCAGTTGCAAAAATAGCATATTCGTGCGAGTTTTACTAAAAAATATGGTATATTTGCGGCTTGTATTAATTATAAACCAACTAACTCCGTTATTATGAGTGAAGAGATGATTCCTGATGTAGAAATCACATCAGATGTACTGGATGCTGAATCTGTTGAAAATACAGAAGCGGCTTTAAATTATTCAGAAAAGACACTTGCTGAGCTTGTGAAGCTTTTTGAGGAACTCATTGCCAATGAGGACAGGCTCAAGATGTCAAAGGACGCAGAAGCTATCAAGGCCGCATTTTACAGACGTCTTCAGAAAGAAAAGGCTGAGGCAGGTATTGTGTTGGCAGAGGGTGAGGAGGCAGCTGTAGAGAATCCGTTCTCTGCAATTGAACTTGGCTTCAAGGACCTGTATAACAACTATAGAAAAGAGCGTGCGGAATATAATAAGGCCCTCGAAAAGGAAAGAGAAGCCAACCTTTCATTGAAGGAGGCTGTGATTGCAGACCTGAAGGCGCTTCTTGAGAAACAGGAAGATGTGAATGCCACATTCCCTGCTTTCCGTGAGATTCAGGACAGATGGAGGGCAATCGGTCCTGTCCCTGCCGCAAATTACAGAAACATCATCGAGACATATCAGCTCTATGTGGAGCAGTTCTACGATATGGTCAAGATCAACAGGGAACTCCGCGATCTTGATTTCAAGAAGAATCTTGAAGTAAAGGAACAGCTTTGCGACGCTGCAGAGGCACTCGCTGCACAGGAAGACGTCGTGGAGGCATTCAAGGAACTCCAGAAGCTGCACGAGCAGTGGAAGGAGTATGGTCCTGTGGCCAAGGAGTTCAGGGAATCGGTATGGGAGAGATTCAAGGCTGCCACTTCAGTCATCAACAAGAACTATCAGGCCCATTTCGAGACTATCAAGGCCCAGCAGGCTGAAAATCTTGTAAAGAAGACTGCATTGTGTGAGAAGGTAGAGGAGATTGCTGAAAGAGAGGTCAAGGATTCCAATGAATGGAATGCTTTTTCAAAGGAAATCGAGGATATCCAGAAGGAGTGGAGAACCATCGGTTTTGCTTCAAAGAAGGAAAACCAGAAGGTATATGACCGTTTCCGTGCTGCATGCGACAAGTTCTATGGACGTAAGCGTGATTTCTATACAGAATACAAGGATAATATCAACGCTAATCTTGAAAAGAAGATTGCCCTTTGTGAGCAGGCTGAATCATTGGCGGCAAGCACAGAGTGGAAGAAGGCGACAGATCAGTTCATCGCCCTTCAGAAGCAGTGGAAGGAAATAGGCGCGGTTCCTCGCAAGAAGGCCGACGCTCTCTGGAAGAGATTCCGTGCAGCCTGCGATCAGTTCTTTGCGGAAAGGGACAAGAATGCAAAGCCGGAGAATGATTACTATGGAAACCTGAAGGCCAAGCAGCGTCTCCTTGCTGAAATCAATGCCTATGAAATCAAGGGTAACGAAGATGACCTCCAGGCAATGAATGAATTCCAGAAGAAATGGCAGGAAATCGGTTTCGTGCCGTTCAAGGAGAAGGATAATATTGCAAAGGCATATAAGGATTCGATGGCGAAGTTCTCATCGGTCCGTCATCCGCGCAAGGCTCGTGGCGGAAGACAGCTTTCAGAGAAGGAACGTCTGATTCAGAAGTATCATGCTCTTGAGCAGGATATCGTCACATATGAGAACAATATAGGATTCTTCTCGTTGTCAAAGAGTTCTGAACCACTCATCAAGCAGATGCAGGAAAGAATAGCTCAGGCTAAGACAGAACTTAATGCACTTGCAGAGCAGATCAGAAATCTCAGCCAGGAACAGGAGTAGCCTGTCGTGTCGAGAGCAGTCGAGACATCCATTAAACAGTAAGTATAAACATTTATAAATGAATAAGAGTAATATCATAGGTTTTGTGCTGATCGGCCTGATCATGTTCGGTTTTACATGGTACCAGTCGAAGCAGCGTGAGGAACAGATGGCTGTTCAGGCACAGCTTGACTCCATCGCATTGGTCGAGAAGATGGCTGCGATAGCCTTGGATTCGGCCAAGAGGGCAGAAGGTCTCGTCGCAGAAGGTGAGACAGCAGGTGTAAAGGTGATGAATATGCCGGCATACAAGGATAGTATGCTTACTGAGGCAAGACTTGCACTTCCGCAGATTTATAAGATCGGTAATGACAAGCTTGAGATAGAGTTCACAACTAAGGGTGCCCAGCCATATTCGGTCATGATCAATGACTATATGACGTATGACAGCACTGCCCTCTATTTCATCAAGCCTGACATGAGTCAGTATAATATCGGACTGTATGCAGGTGAGAGCATCAACACCAAGGACCTTGTGTTCAATGTCGTTGAGGCAACTGATTCATCGGTGACAATGAGACTCCCATTTGCTCAGGGAGGATATATCGAGCAGAAGTATTGGCTTACAGAAGGAAGTTACATGCTACAGAATGAACTCTCGTTCGTGGATATGGGCAATGTGATTCCGCGTAACGTATCAATGTTCGATATTGACTGGTCAGTTGTCATCCCACGCCTTGAAAAGGGTTATAAGAATGAGAAACAGTACTCTAAGCTCGATTATTATTTCGAAGGTGACAAGAAGCCTGAGCAGATTGCAAGAGGTAAGGATGCAGCCAAGAGAGTAGATACCAAGGTTGACTGGTTCGCTTTCCAGCAGCAGTTCTTCTCTGCAATCATGACTCCTGCAACAGATTTCGCTTCGGCGGATTTCAATGTGAAGTATTTTGCTGAAGATGATCCTTCTCGAAATCTCATGGCATGTTCTGCAAAACTTCGCTCTGAGTTCAGTGCAGACTCGGACAAGGTTGTCCTGCCATATCAGTTCTATTTCGGACCGAATGACTACAGGACTCTCAAGAGCTTTGACCGCGGTTATGAGAAGATCATTCCTCTCGGAGGCTGGATGGTATCGTGGTTCAACAGGCTTGTCATCATTCCTTGCTTTGACCTTCTCGGAAAGTTCATCCGCAACTATGGATTGGTGATACTTCTGATGACATTGCTCATCAAGCTGCTCATCTCTCCGCTTACAATCAAGTCGTACAAGTCTACTGCGAGAATGCAGGTGATCAAGCCTGAGATTGACAAGCTTAATGAGAAGTATCCTAATGAAAAGGATGCCATGAAGAAGCAGCAGGCCATGATGGAACTTTACAGAAAGGCCGGTATAAGTCCTGCAGGAGGATGTCTTCCTATGCTTCTCCAGATGCCTATCCTGTTCGCGATGTTCCGTTTCTTCCCTGCATCCATCGAACTTCGTCAGCAGAAGTTCCTTTGGGCAGATGACCTCAGTGCATACGACTCGATCTGGGATTTCGGAACAAATGTCCCTCTCCTTGGAGACCACCTTTCATTGTTTGCGCTTCTGATGGCACTTACAATGTTCTTCTATTCGAAGATGTCTTCAAGCCAGATGTCGGATGACCCGAATATGGCCGGCATGAAGTTCATGAGCGTATGGATGATGCCTATCATGATGTTCTTCATCTGTAACAACCTTTCTGCGGCGCTCAGTTACTACTATCTCCTTTCTAATATCATCACAATGATAATGACATGGTATATCCGTAAGTATGTCGTTACTGAGGAGAAGGTAAGAAATGATATGATGCTTGCTGCGAAGGCTCCAAAAAAGAAGTCAAAGTGGCAGCAGAGACTCGAAGAGGCTCAGCGTATGCAGGAGCAGATGCAGAAACAGCAGAAGAGAAGATAACAGACTGTCATTCCGAGCTAAGTCGAGGAATCATAAGTTATGATAAAGGAAACAATCAATAAACTCAATAGTGAACTGCCGGCAGCTGTAAAGCTGGTGGCAGTTTCTAAATTCCATCCGTTCGAAGCTATAGAGGAGGCTTACGCGGCGGGGCAGCGTATTTTTGCCGAGAGTCGTCCACAGGAACTTTTGGCTAAGGTGAAACGCCTGGAGGAGTTACGTGTCGAGAGGGGAGAACCAGAGTATATGTCCGATATGGAGTGGCATTTCATCGGTCATCTCCAGACCAATAAACTTAAGATGGTACTGCCTTATGTTTCACTTGTTCAATCTGTGGATTCAGTCCGTCTTTTACAGGCAATCGATTCGTGGGGACGTGCTAACAATAAAGTTTTAAATGTTCTGCTTGAGTGTTTTATCTCGGGTGAAGAGAGTAAACAGGGCCTTTCGGAACAGGAAGTAACCGAAATCGTTTCAGGCGAGCATAAATATGATTTCGTACACATTTCCGGTGTAATGGGTATGGCTTCATTCACTGATGATGAGTCGGTCATCAGGTCAGATTTCCAGCGTCTGCTTGATATGTCACAGATTCTTCAGGACTGGGTAGGCGAAGGAGGGAATGTTGACGCAGACTGCACGGAGATCTCAATGGGAATGTCAGGCGATTATCCGCTTGCAATCGAAATGGGCTCCACAATGATCCGTATCGGCTCCATGATTTTCGGAGAACGTCATTGATTCGGTCAGGGGCTATCTTTTCAACTCTTCAATCATTGCTTTGGCTACTGCAGCAGAGGCTCCGCTGCCTCCAAGGGCAGAGCGGATGTCAGCATAGTCTGCCAACATCTTGTTGCGGCAGGTCTGATTTTCAATGAGGTCCCGTACTTCTTCCACGAGTGCTGTGGAATTGCAGTCATCCTGGATGAATTCCTTGAATGCGAGACGGTCGACAATCAGGTTGCCCAGACTGATGTATCTGATCTTGACTATCTTCCGTGCAATCCAATAAGTTATCGGGTTGATGATATATCCCACTACCTGCGGAGTGCCGAACAGGGCGGTCTCGAGAGACGCTGTGCCGGAATTGATTACTCCGGCCTCTGCATGACGGATGATTGATTGAGTCTCGCCGAACAGTACCTTAATATATTTGCTGTTTTCTTCTGTAAGCCATGCGGAATAGTCTTCCATCGAGCGGGAAGGTGCTCCAGCAATCAGGAAATGATATTCAGAATAGTCCGGCAATGCATGCATTTTGGCTGCGAATTCTGTCAATACCGGCATCATTGTGCTGATTTCTCCCTTGCGCGATCCGGCGAGCATTGCTATATGCGGCCTGTCTTCGAGTCCGGCACGTTCCAGAAAGTCCTTTCTTGATTCAAGCATAGCCTTTGAACCATCTACAGCATCTACGAGTGGATTGCCTTTATAGATATATTCGATACCTTTTGCGTCGAAATATGGCTTTTCGAATGGGAAGACAATGAAGAGTTTGTCAACATAAGCCTTAAGTTTCCTGATTCTGCCTTCGCGTGATGCCCATACTTTCGGCGCAATGTAATAGAATACCTTGAAGCCTGACTTGTGGGCGAATTCTGCGATTTTGAAGTTGAATCCGGGATAGTCGATAAGAATCACTACATCAGGTTTCCAATTGAGTATGTCCTTCTTGCAGAACGAAACATTACTCAGCAGTTTTCCAGCCTTTGCCAACACCTCTACAAAACCCATCACTGCGCCTTCCTTGTAGTGGCGCACCAGTCCGGAGCCCTCAGAGGCTGTCAGGGCCGTGCTACCCCTCTGGCCGCAGAGGGAGGGGCCCACGAAGTGGGAGGGATTGTCAAGACAGCCTCTGAGGGCTGCGGACTCTGCTGTGGTCCAGACGGACTGCATGCAGTCTCCTCCCCAAAAGCGGATTTCCGCCTGAGGGTCTTCCGCTAAAATGCCTTTCATCAGATTTGAACCATGTAGGTCACCTGAAGCTTCGCCTGCTATGATGTAGTATCTCATGAAATTTGATTTAACTATCCGATAAGTGTGCGTAGACGCTCAACCTCTGCGTAGTCAGTGCAGTCGATATTATGAGCCGTGACGCTGATATAACCGTCTGCGACGAGGAGATGGTCTGCATCTGGAGTGTTGCGAGGGTCGTTCTCGAAATCGCCGACCATCATGTAAAGCTCTTCTCCGTCCTCAAGTACAGGGTTGGAACTCTGACCGAGCATTTCAGGGGTAAGACCATACTTTTCATAATGCTTGGCGTCCCATTTCTTGAATTCGCGCACCCAGCGTCCCTTGCCCTGATATCCGACCCGAATTCCCTTGATATCGTCAGCAGGGATGTCTGGGAAATTCACATTGTAGTAGATACCTTTCCGTGCCGGTTTCTCTTCCATGATCTTTTCAAATATCTCTCCGAAAAATCTGCTCACGCAACTGAAGTCAGCATCCGGATGCAGCGTGTCGAGTGAAACACCTATTGCAGGAATTCCGTTAAGGGCAGCTTCAGCAGCAGCTCCTAGTGTGCCTGAGTAGCATGAGGCAGAGGAAGCGTTCGAACCATGGTTGATTCCAGATACGACCACGTCAGGGAAGTCGTTCAGAAACATAGTGTTCAGACCGAACTTCACACAGCTTGCTGGAGTAGCATCTACATAATGCCAACCATCCCCCATGTCCTTATAGGCAATCTGTTTAAGACCCAAGGAAACAGCCATGGACATTCCTGACTGGTGGTGCTTTGGAGCGATGACAGTCACATCTCCGTACTGCTTCATTATTTCTGCAAGGACTTTGATTCCTTTTGCCTGATATCCGTCGTCGTTTGTTATAAGAATACGCATTGTAAATTCTTTTAAATTTCTCACAAAGATAGACAATATATTCATAAATTTTTCTAAATTTGCAGCCGATTTTGTGGAGGTGTGCTTTGCAAACGTCACATGGAGATTAAAGTATAACTTTATATAAACATTTTTAAACGATGATTAAAATTGGTATTAACGGTTTCGGCCGTATCGGACGCATGGTTTTCCGTGCAGCTGTTGAGAACTTCTCAAACGACATTCAGGTAGTAGGTATCAACGACCTTCTCGAGCCAGAGTATCTTGCTTACATGCTTAAGTATGACTCAGTTCACGGTCAGTTCAAGGGTGAGGTTGCT
>JAZLDR010000057.1:0-74330 GCA_045614805.1 Candidatus Cryptobacteroides sp.
AAGGAAGGTCGCGAGACTCGCGAGGGCCTCAAGTGTGGTATCTGCGGTGAGCACGGTGGTGATCCTGCATCAGTTGAGTTCTGCTTCAAGACTGGTCTCAACTATGTATCATGCTCTCCATTCCGCGTTCCAATCGCAAGACTTGCTGCTGCTCAGGCTGCAATTAAGGCTAACGCTTAATTGCAGCCGAAAGGCTAAAATACATATGACAAGAGGACGGCCAATGGCCGTCCTCTTGCTTTTATATAAGACTGAGATTATTTCTTAAGCGAATTGAGCTTGGCGAGAGCGGAATCACCCAGTGCTGACTTTACCTGAATATGCTCCTTGACTGATGTAACGAAAGGATCAGCCTCAAACAGAGAGCCTCGAACGTTCATAAAGTCCTGCTGCTGTTCATACTTGTCACCATCAGCTCCAAAGCTGGTCATTGAACTTAGAGAGAATTCTTTTCTGGCATCTTCATAGATCAACTGATCCAAAGCAACAACAGACTCACGCCATCTCTTGACCAGATCCGTCAATGAATCGACAGTAGCATATTGCAGATCAATTCCGTAATACTCCTTAATAATACGGTAAGCCCATTTCCATTCATAATCATAATACTCTGAATGCATTTCCCTGAAAAGCTGACCGAGAGTCTCAACATCATGGATATCACCGGATTCAACTACCGCCAGAAGATCTGCAACAGCTGCCTTAGGTGCAATCATACCTGCAATATCTACCCAGTCTCCATCACCATAAAGAGAAACCGGCTTCATCGCCTCCAACAACTGGCCCAACGAATCGCACTCCAAAGACATCAACTTGGTTATCAACGAATTGCCCAGGAATTTATCTATAGCCAATCCATATAATTTAAGTCCATTCTTGAGCGACGATTTCTTTATCAGACCGCTTTGGAAAGAATATGCATCCGAATTCACTCCTGACACATTCTGAAGATTCTGCAAAATCTTTCGTCCGTTCAGCATCTTCTGTATAGTATATGGACTCAGAAGATTGTAATTTATCGCATCAAGCTTTACAGAATCCGTTCTTTTATCTCTGTTCGGCCATTTCTTAGCATCACGTATAGTACCGACACTCTTCAGATTAGCTCCCGGAACTATGTAGGAAGTACTCTGCTGCTCTATAAGATATGAAAACGGAAGATCCGAAGTATCCTGATGACTGACATGTCGTCCCATGACAAGGGAAAATGCTCCGACCTTGGCCGGCCATAGCAGGTAAGAATCAGAAGCTGTCTTCGCTCCCCTCTCCATAATACCTTGGTGGATAGGGCCGAGCTTATACATATGGTTACTCTGATTTGATCCGGAACCGGCATTCATGAACGAGAACATTCCCGCAATAAGCAGAGTTGACTTATGATGAGTCACAGTATATGGACCGGCAAAAATAGCGCAGGCCTCACCGTTTTCACCATGACAGTTGCTGAAGAACAACGAATCTGAGGCTGAATAGTTGTGTCCAAGCTTACATGCCTGACCGACAAAACATCTCGAAAAAGTCACTCCATCCTCGACACTTGACCCGCTGGATATGATGAAATCGTCTCCGATGACGCCGACACCTATATGCACAGGTGCTGACACATTGCTGTTGACGCTTCCATTCTTAAGACGGGAGGCACCCTCAATCTTGCAATAGTCCCCTATCTTCACATTCTTTATGTATCCCGTATCCGCGATGACTACGTGTGACCCGATTGTTCCTACCGATGATGTAACTGAACTTACATATTCAGCGATCATCTTTCTGATATTACCTATCATGACAGGACGATGACGATACAATGCCATGACATATGCTATCTGTGCAGACAACTTGTCATATATCATGACCTCTCTTCCACCTGTCTCATTCAGGACAGACACCTCAACACCATTTCCGAATGAAGATGGCCCGTCGACAAGTATGATATCTACATTCTCTATGAATGTGTCACTACCGATCACGTAATTGGCTATATAGTTCTTCACATTTTCAATACAGCAGTCATCTCCGATGGTGACATTGTGAAGAGTCGCATGATACAGGCCGGAATGTTTCTTCATACCTCCGGGAAGTGCAAATTCCTTATTGAATGCACCTATCCTTATATTTCCGGAAAATCTCGTATAGCGTATATATTCCGTACTAAAATCCTCAGCCACTTCAATCAGGGACCAATCTGCTGCTGAACACATCTGCTGCTGAAGCCTCTCGATTTCAGACGATGTAAGTTTTCTATATTGTCTCATAATCACTCTCCTTTATTTTTCTGAACGGTTCAAAGTCGCAATGACAGCATTCAGTTCATCATAAGAATAGCCACGTCCCAACCCAAAACGAAGCAGTTTCAGTTTACACTGCGGATCATCCTTAAGTGACCTGTATTTATTTTCCATCAATTTCTGCAACCTGTCGGACGCCTTGCAGCCATCAATCTCCGCCAATGCAGACTCGATGATATCCCTTGACACACCTTTCCCCGAAAGCATATATCTGATCTTAGCGGCACCCCACCCACGGATTCCCGCCTTATCTCTGGCAAAAGCTGAAGCATATCTGGCATTGTCGACATATCTCTCTTCGACAAGGACAGCCACTACTCTTTCTGCTGCACACCTGTCACCATCCAGAGCTTTCAGAGCTTTAGCCATCACATCAGACACACAATATTCTCTTCGGGAGCACAGGCCTCTCAGCCTGTCGGTCACCTTGACAAGATTCTCATCCATTAGATTAAAAATTATAACCCGCACTCAGGTAGAATCCCACCTTATGCGTCATGTTGGACCAATGAATATTTGCTGTCAGAGGTCCGAAAATAGTATCAAACGAATACTCTGCAGCAACGCCGAAATATCCCAACCCCTTGCCGTATTCCATAAAGCTGTCTGCATCTCTTGCATAATTCAGGATACCTGTCAGATAATGGTTCCTTGCAAGTTTATACCTGAAGTCCGTACGGAAGATCGTCAGGATATTCTTCATAGCTGAAAGATGATTTACTCCCACGAACGGCATCTGCTGATCGACATATCTGGATGCCATTGACCCTCCTACCGCATTGAAATATGCTACAGGAACATCATGACCGAAAAGAAAGCGGCAATTGACTGAAGGAAGGAAAGTAAACCTTTCCCCAGCAGAAACAGCAAACTTTGCATCAGCGGAAACCGTATGAAAATTATTGAATCTATGAGGGAAACCACCGAACGTCCATGAATATGAGACACCGGCGTCAACACCTCGTGTAGGGAAATAACCGTCATCAAAAGTGTATCTGCCTCCATCCAAGAACACTGAAATGTAATCATTATTCAAGATATGCGAGTCATAGTTTCCTACAATTTCTGACTTTATGTTATGAATCGCAATATATTCGTTCCGGATTCCAGCCCTGACATCCATCTGCTTCCATTTGATGTTCGAAAGATAGAATTCCTGTTTGGCAGCCATATAGTTGAAACTCAACTTGTTGTTACCGAAATTCAACAAGCTGAGATCGGTCCATCTCAGTGATGCGACAGCATTGAGAGTCGGAGCCTTGGGCATATCATATGTCCAATGGAAATTGATATACGGATTGGCGCTGATCTTGGCAGTGAAGTCATATTGATGACCGTGAAGCTTATGAGTATTGAAACCCAGATTCAGAAGCACAGACACAATCTCCTCCGTATCTGCCCTCACTCCCAATCCAAGCTGATGTACAGGTCCCTTACGGCAATTTATCAGAAGGTCGAAAGGTTCGTCTGAACCTAAAAGTTCATATGTCACAAAATCATATGCCTGAGTACCATAAATTGTCGCCACTATATGATCCAGATAATCTTTGCTGATCTTCTGGCCATACTTGATCTGCAGTTTTGATTTCAAGATCGCCTTTTCACGCGGCAGCACTCCCTTGATATCCACATTGGCAATCACAATAGAATCCCGAGACATTCCCAAAGCCGGTTTCTTCTTATGAGCCCAGTAACGCCCTGCTGTCTTTTCCGCGACCTTCCTCAACAAAGAATCCTGATCTGCTGCAGCCTGATAACCCCTATGCATTATTGTATCGATACTTACAGGATTGAAACTCATCATATTGAATTCCCTGAGCTGGGGCCGGATCTTGACATCAGGAATATCGACATTCCTTTCAAAGGCGTCACGCCCCAGCATATCGATACCCTGACCGATTATATCTCCGATGTTATTGACCTCCATATAGGTTCTTCTCTGCTGAGACAAGTCAACACCTATAATGATATCCGCACCCATCTCACGGGCCAGCGCAGTGGGATAATTATCTCTCAGACCGCCATCGACCAACACCATGCCATCAACCCTCACCGGAGCAAATATGCCTGGAATGGACATAGTCGACCTCATGGCATCGTTCATCTTGCCACTGTGCCATATCTTGGCCTTACCGGACACCATATCAGCGGCAATACAGACAAAAGGAACAGGAAGGTTCTTGAAATCAATGGAATCCTGATATCCGATCGTCAGAGAACTGATAAGATTGCTGACATTCTGTCCATAAATATACCCTGAAGGCAGACTTCCCAGGAGATTATTCTTAAAGAGATCACTGTCACGGCCATGATCAGCTCCGATATGAAGCACGTCATATTTATGGATAGGATCATACCTGTATTCGTTCTTTACCTTAAGCTTATAGTAGTCCTGCTCGTAGAAAAATGGTATGGATATCATATACTTCTCTCGATACCGGGCATCTGCATACGATATATATTCACGAGATGGCTTGTCACTGAACGCCCAATGCCAATCTATATTCCGTACAAGGGTGTCCATCTGGTCTGTCGTATATCCCAAGGCGTACAGGCCACCTATCAATCCTCCCATACTTGTACCCAATACCATATCCACAGGTATGTCCAAGGACTCAAGGTACCTTATCACTCCTATATGGGCAGTTCCCTTGGCTCCACCTCCGCTGAGGACCAGAGCCACAGTCGGACGACTCTTACGGATCTCAGCCATACGTTCACGCATCTGAGCCACCGCTGCAGAATCAGCGGCAGGATCTATACCTCTGGCATTCAGAGTCATCCCTGCCAGAAGACAGATAATAAATATGACTGATATTATCCTTTTCATGTTCTACTCTTTATTATGTTCTCCTGCAAGCATTCCGCACGCAGCCAGAATATCCTCACCACGGGAAGCACGCACTGTGGTCATAAGCCCCAGATTGTTAAGACGTGTCTTGAAGTTCTCTATTATCACATCCGGTGATGTCTCATAAGGGAAATCCGGAATCTTGTGGAATCTTATCAGATTCATCCTGCACTCCAGACCTTTCAACATCCTTATCAATGCGTCAGCATGAGCCTTTGTGTCATTGAATCCGGCAAACATTGTATATTCGAAACTTACTCGTCTCTGTCCGCTGAAATCATACTGGCGTATAAGGTCAATCACTTCCTGGATAGGCCATGCGCCCTGTACAGGCATCACACTCAGACGTTCCGGGCCGAAAGGATTATGCAAAGAGACTGCCAGATGACACTTGCATTCGTCCAAATACCTCTTTAAATTAGGAAGGACGCCGATAGTTGAAAGAGTGATTCTCTTCGGGCTCCAGGCAAATCCCCAATCGGCCGTCAGAATCTCTATTGCCCTCATGACATTATCATAATTATCCAGCGGCTCTCCCATTCCCATGAATACAGTATTCGTAAGCTGATCCGACTCATCTACTGCAATAAACTGAGATATAATGTCGGCCGCTGACATATGCCCATGGAATCCCTGACGTCCGGTCATGCAGAACTTGCAGCCCATACGGCAGCCGGACTGGGAGGACACGCAAAGAGTAGCACGGTCACCATCAGGAATCATCACAGCCTCGATTGCTCCGGCTTCAAGTTCATCCTCCTTGGATCTGACATTTAGGCCACGCCTATGGCTGCACTTTACGGGAAACAGATATTTCTTGGTTCCGTCAGAAGAAACCTGTCTGGCTACATAAGGAGTAACTCCCACCTCATACTTCTCAGAAAGCTTCTGCCTTGCTGCCTTTGAAAGATTTGTCATATCATCGATGCTACGTACTTTCTTGACATATAGCCACTGTGCAATCTGCTTGGCCGTAAAGCCGGGCAGACCTTCTTCAGCGACAAGAGCCTTCAGTTCATCTAGATTCTTACCTAGCAGTTTTATCTTCATATACGTTTTTCACTTATATAACATACAAATTTAGATATTTTTCATCAACTTACATAATGTGCCGCAACTTGGCACAATGTCATATTAATTTTGCACACGAAAAGTTGGAGAAGTTCCAGTTTTTTAGTTAAATTTGCTTGGTCGTGCGGAACAGTTCCGACGGCGTTAAACTTTTAAATTTTATACATTTATGGCTAAAGAAGTAGTACAGGAAGGTACCGGCACCAATGCTGCAAAACTTAAGGCATTGCAGGCGACGATTGACAAGATTGAGAAAGACTACGGCAAAGGTACGATCATGAAGCTGGGAGATCAGCCTAAATGGGAGGTATCGGTGATTCCGAGCGGTTCCATTGCGCTTGATGCAGCACTTGGAATCGGTGGTTATCCACGCGGAAGAGTCATCGAGATCTACGGACCTGAATCCAGCGGTAAGACAACATTGGCGATACACGCTATCGCACAGGCTCAGAAGCAGGGCGGAATAGCAGCAATCATTGACGCCGAGCACGCGTTCGACAGGACTTATGCAAAGAACCTTGGCGTTGACCTTGACACATTGCTCATCTCTCAGCCTGACAATGGAGAACAGGCTCTTGAAATCGCGGACAACCTTATCCGCTCGGGAGCGATTGACATCATTGTGATCGACTCCGTTGCAGCCCTTACTCCAAAGGCAGAAATCGAGGGCGAAATGGGTGATTCAAAGATGGGTCTTCAGGCGAGACTCATGAGCCAGGCACTCAGAAAGCTGACAGCTAACATCAGCAAGACCAACACATGCTGCATCTTCATCAACCAGCTCCGCGACAAGATCGGAGTGATGTTCGGCAACCCTGAAACAACTACCGGCGGTAATGCTCTCAAGTTCTATGCATCAGTCCGCGTTGACGTCCGCAGGACAACTCAGATCAAGGACGGCGACGAGGCTCTCGGTAACCGCACCAAGGTGAAGATTGTAAAGAACAAGATGGCACCTCCATTCAAGAAAGCGGAATTCGACATCGTTTACGGCGAGGGTATTTCAAAGGTCGGAGAAATCATCGACCTCGGTGTTGAACTTGACGTAATCAAGAAGAGCGGCTCATGGTTCAGCTACGGTGAAAGCAAACTTGCACAGGGACGTGAGGCAGTAAAACAGTTCCTCACTGACAACATCGAACTTTGCGAGGAGATTGAAGGCAAGATCCGTGAAGCACTGCAGAACATGCAGGACTAAGCGTAGGATCCAATAAGTGAATAACCCCTGAAAGATTGACTTTCAGGGGTTATATCATTATAATGACCACGCATGCTAAAGCTCAGTCTTCCAAAGACCATGGAGATTGCAGTACTCATAAACAGCAACCGCTTTCTCATCGCCGAGATATATGACAGCCTCCGGCTTATCTTTCAGGTCAACACGGATACCTCCGTTTTCGGTCTCGACATAAACGAATGCTATATGGTGCTCAGGAAGCATAGGATGAGCCACACTACCTACCTCAACCTTTATTGTCTTGTCATCAAGTCTGGTCACTACCGGCAAATGCTTCTCTACACTTGCCTCAACCGTACCTGGTACGAGTTCTTCCATTTTCTGACCGCAGCAGACAACCGGAACTTTTGAATCAACGACCTTCACTATAACATTGCCGCAATGAGCGCACTTATAAAACTTTGTAGCCATATCTATTACTTTTAAAAGGTTTCTTATTTTGAATTATTCTAATTTAATGCAAATATAGGACTATTATTCCAATAAACAAACATTATCTCAAGAAAATAACATGCCAAATAAAACTACTTTATGACACACCGGGAAAGCTTTTCTGCCACAGACTGCGATATCACTCCGGACGAAGCAAGATTGTCCAGTGTCCACGATTCCGCCGATGAATTCTCGCGAAAGCAGACAATCGACCTGGCTGTTTCATAATTGCCTATGTATGGATGTTTTCGTAAAGAATCTGCAGGTAATTCCCATATTGGATAACTATATGGTTCAGATATAGTCACCAAGTCAGATAATGCTTCATATTTTTCGCGGTCGAAACGATATATATCCATCAGCTGTTCCTTATATGAATACCCTCCCAATGATTTGCGATACTCTACCATTCTGGATGCAAACCATCCGCCAATTCCAGGAAGCGCATCAAAAGCGGCTGAATCAGCCTGATTAAGGTCCAGGAGAGGGATGTCGATATATGATTCAAGACGTCTGTAGACACTGTCAGAAACCACAAATGACTTTGCAAAGTCTGTCTTACGACGAAATCGACCTCCTTTCTTACGATAGTTGTCTATCGACTGCGCCTGCTTTAAGGAAAACCCCAACCTGCAAAGCTCTTCCACACTCGCAGTATTAGGATTAAAGGAGAAAGACTCCACACGTGAAGACGGAACATTCTTCCTGACAGCAGAAGCACGAGGAGAGTGGGATGAATTTCGTCTTTCGACCTTCACCGGCCCGTCATGTGAAGGATTCGCTTCAGAAGGAATATATACATAGACGGTATCAGGCTCATCCCTGACAGCTGCAATTTTCATTACAGCGGCACGATGCACAAACACTGCCGTCTGATATCCAACCAAGAGAAAAACAAGAGCTATCACTCCTGTCACAAACGACTGCGTCGGCCCGGATCTTTCTTTTTCCTTGTCCATACTATAAAAAAACAGTTATGGCAAATGTAATCGGGAAGTTGCAGTCAACAAAAAAATCCGCAGAAAGACCTGCAGATTTTTCTTTTTTTTAATATTCTGATTTTTCCTTATAGGATTTTTTCTCCTTTTTTTTCTCTGGAGCCCCAGCAACGATGATTACAATCTCACCCTTCGGCTCATGTTCGCGGTACCAAGCTGCAACTTCCGTCAAGGTTCCTCTCTTATGTTCTTCGAATTTTTTGGATATTTCACGAGCTACCGAACATTCACGCTCCGGACCGAAAAACTCCGCAAACTGTTCAAGCGTCTTTACGAGACGATATGGAGATTCGTAGAAGATCAATGTACGTGTTTCTTCTGAAAGTTCTGTCAGACGCGTCTGCCTTCCCTTCTTCTGAGGAAGAAAGCCCTCGAAACAAAACCTGTCGCAAGGATAGCCGGAAGACACCAATGCCGGAACAAATGCTGTAGCACCAGGAAGTGTCTGAACCTCAATCCCTTCCTGAGCACAGGTGCGTACCAGAAGAAAACCCGGGTCAGAAATTCCCGGAGTACCGGCGTCACTTATCAGCGCGACATTAAGACCGGCAAGGATCCGTTCCTTTATCATAGAGACAGTCTTGTGCTCATTGAACTTATGATGAGACTCCAGACGGCCACGGATTTCAAAATGCTTGAGAAGTACGGAACTTGTGCGGGTATCCTCTGCCAGTATCAGGTCTGCCTCTTTCAGAACTCTGATAGCCCTGAATGTCATATCCTCCAGATTGCCGACAGGAGTAGGAACAACGTATAGAATTCCTGCCATGATTATTTTACCTTACGGCGGACAGCCATCATGAAACGATAAACGACCTGAGAATTCAAATCCCAATCAAACTCAGCAGTAATATATTCAATCACCTCGTCAAGAGTTTCCATCATATTGATTCTTGCTCTTGTCTGCTGGAATGCCGCAGGATCCTCATTGAAAAGTACATTTATGAACTGCACCCTGTCATTCAGAGAAATTGCACTCAGAAGGTCCTTGACAGGAGCACCAGGCATATCTGTACGCCACGCCTGCTTGTCCTCCATCACATCAATGACTGCCCTGGTTGCTTTAGGTGATTTCTGTGCCACTTCGAAAATAGACTCAGGTTCCGCAAACAACGGCAGATCTTCCTCCGGCTCTGCTTCTGATTCAACCTCCGGTTCAGCCACTGGTTCAACCGGCGCTTCTACAACTGTTTCAGCCACTGGTTCAACCGGCGCTTCTACAACTGTTTCAACCTCTGGTTCAACCAGTGCTTCAGCAACAACTTCCGGCGCAACTACAACCTCAGGCTCAACGTCTTCAATATCAAGACTGCCCTCGACAACAGTCTCTTCGATGAAGTAAGACTCATCAATTTCGAGATCGATAGGAGCAGCCTCAACACCCTCAATATCAGCTACTTGTTGAAACTCCGCAATCTTTACATCCAACTTTTCAAGCTGCATTCGGATAGCAGACATCATCTCCTGTATTTCTGACAAAATTTGCTTCTGTCTATTTTCCATAAGGCAATAAATTTCTATATTTGCGTTCTCAATCTACAAAAGTAAGGAAATGTTTTTAGAAAGTGCAAAAAAAGCAGGCTCAATTGAGGTTATCTGCGGATCAATGTTTTCAGGCAAGACAGAAGAACTGATAAGAAGGCTCAAAAGAGCAAAATTCGCAAAACAGAAAGTTGAAATATACAAGCCATGTATCGACGTGCGCTATTCTGAAGTAGAAGTCGTTTCACATGACTCGCACAGCATTTCCTCAACACCGATCAGTTCACCAGCACATATGCTTGAAATTTCATCTGACGTAGAGGTTGTAGGAGTAGATGAGGCTCAGTTCTTCGACGAGTCTATTGTAGAAGTAGTACAGGCACTTGCAAACAGAGGTGTCAGAGTCATCATTGCAGGTCTTGACACAGACTTCATGGGTAAGCCGTTCGGTCCTATGCCTGCACTCATGGCAGTAGCGGAAGACATTCAGAAGGTACATGCTATCTGCGTAAAGTGCGGAAGCCCGGCAAACCATTCGCACAGACTTTCAAAGAGTGCCGAACTTGTCGTGCTCGGAGAAACAGACATCTACGAGCCGCTATGCAGACATTGCTACAACGCTGCAGTTGCTGCAGAGAAATAATCAGAACAAGGTAGGAGGATTGTCGTTAAGTTCCTTAAGGACCTTTTCCATTATCGCCTGACGGTATAAGGTGGACTTTGCACCCACCCTGAAGGTCTCACAGAACTGATTGATGACAGCCAACTCACTATCGTTCAGATAAATGACCTGTCTATGGCGGCGCACAAGCGCTGCCTTTTGTTTTTTCAGATATTCCGGATCTACTGGAGATGTACGCCTTTTCTTCTTAGCCACTTGACAATCCTTTAATTAGTTTATTCCGCAAAGTTAGTATTTATTCGCATAATTTAAGCAAATATGCGATTACTATCAATTGAAGATATAAACTAAGAAAGAGCGATTTCCTCATACAGGCGGAATTCCGGAGAGCCAAGCTGGCGCCATATCAGCTCGTCATCTATGACGATGTCTTCGAATTTCTTATCAGCCAATGCCTTTGCACTCATGATTGCCTGAGCAGGATCAGTAGTATAATCCTCGATAAAATTACACATAGCAGTTCGTTTGATTTGTTTATATTTCAGCCGGTTATATTTGCAGTACCGGCTGCTAATCAAACGACAAGCCAAACTTCACTAAAATTCAAAAAAGTGGAATTATTTTTGAAGGCTCATATATCTGGATTGTATAACTCCTTGTCTATCAACCTTTAACAAAAACGGCAAAGAAGACAGGTCAAAGCCATCAAAGAGACGGGAGGCCAAAGACGGGTCAGAAAAGAGTATCTCATCTACATTTACAAGAAAGACACGCACACTCCTGTCAGATCCAACAAGAGACTTGGCTGCCTCAATTTCAGCAGCGCACACGTGACAGCCCTCAGTATGGAAGATAATGATATTTTCCTTTCCTCCGAGTCTTCTCAGATTGAGTGTCCTGGCCTTGGACTTCCCTTTCTTAAGCAGCATACCCGGCACCTTGACATCCGCAATACGACTTCCAGGCACCGCCTTGGACAGCAGATCATCCACCATCCGGGCAAATCCTATAACCTTGAGACTATCGTCAGCAGACTTCCACACACCTCTGTCATCATTCAGAATATATTCATCCAAGAGATGAGACAAGCCTTCCTTATATCCTTGCCCGGTCTTTCCCGCAAGATAATAAAGATAGTCGCCAGTAAGCTGACGGAACATCACTGTGTCCTCCTTGGCTAATGTAGCTGCAGCGATATCATCCGCTACTCCAGCCACATCATCACGAGTCACAGGACTTCCGGCGAACATTGAATCAAAAAGAGCGAACGCCTCATCACTGCCATACTCGAGCTTCTTTTCCGAAAACAAGACATTCAACATCTGACCTAGAGCCTGGGAATCAAGCCCTCTACCGACAATCGTCCCGTCCGGACGGACAAGGAACATACGCGGAGTCTGAAGGACACCATATTTCCTCTGAAAATCAGAATCAACCTGAGGATCCCACACATGGACTGCTGAAGACACATCCATGCGACCGGATGCGTATCTCGCCCATGCATCATAATCATTTCCGACATAGAATGCATAAAGATCGACGGGATAATCATTTTCAGACAGAAGTGCGTTCAAGAGAACTGTTTCTACACGACACTTTGAGCAATCTGTATCATAGAAATACAATACCGAATACCTGTCCGCCGGTGTCGCATATAATGAAAGTTGCTGTCCGGAAATATCCTCGACGTCCAATGCCGGAGCCTTCTCCCCTATCAGAGACTGACGATTGAAATCTGCATACACACGCGCATTGACCAGCGCTATTTCATCCGGCATAGAAATCTCGCGAGTGAAGAACCATCTGTCCAGAATATGTATTGCCACCGCTTCTGAACCCATGACCTTGGACGTGAGATAATGGTCGTAAAGTTTAAGGGCGATATGCTGGCGTACCAAGGAATCGGAAGCTGTACTTATAAGGAAATCGCATTCTTCCTTCTGGACATCAGGTCCGGCAGTCTCTATTGCGGTCACATATTCCTGCAACTTGTCATCCAATGCAGAAAAGCGCAAGGAGTCGGACTGCTGCGCCGATACGTTCAAGGCGAACATCATGCTCAGCAGAATCAACACGAAATTTCCTGTTACAGATTTCTCCATTCGTTTCACTCAGTCGAAATGACAATCCCAGTTCCTATAGTTCTACACCTTCAGGGACAAACAGAGATGTATCACCACCATGTTTCAGAATATCCCTGACAGCGGTAGATGATATATGCGCATATTCCTGAGAAGTAGGAATGATGATCGTTTCAATCTCAGGAGCAAGCTTCCTGTTGGCATCAGCAATCGACCTTTCTGTTTCAAAATCAATCATATTCCTGACACCTCTGACTATATGTCTGATACCAAGTTCACGGCACTTGTCTACTGTAAGATTATCATACTGAATGATTGACACTCCATCAAGACCGGCTGTAGCCTGACGGATTATCTCCATACGTTTCTCATTCGGAAAGAAGCCGCTCTTGCCTATATTGATTCCGACTGCCACGACAACCTCATCGAACATGGTGAGAGCCCTCTTCAATATATTGAGATGACCTGCTGTAAACGGATCGAACGATCCCGGAAATATTGCTTTTCGTTTCATACTATCCAAAATTAAAGCACCCAATCAATCGGACTGCGTCCTGTTGCTGTCAGATATGCATTAGCCTGTGAGAAATGTCTGCTTCCGAAGAATGCCCCTCTTGCCAATGGCGAAGGATGGGCAGCCTCAAGCACACAATGGCGCGAATGATCGATAAGTTCACTCTTTGTGCGGGCGAAATTACCCCAGAGCATGAACACCACTCCCTCACAATTATCTGAAATATAGCGAATTACTGCATCTGTAAACTCCTGCCATCCGATACGGCTATGCGAGGCCGCCTCACCGCTTCGGACAGTAAGCACAGCGTTCAGAAGCAGGACACCCTGACGAGCCCACGCCTCAAGATCAGGATGACCGCTCATTCTGACACCCAGATCTGCCTCGATTTCCTTGAAGATATTCTTCAACGATGGTGGGGCGGGCATATTTTCAGGAACAGAGAACGAAAGACCATGAGCCTGTCCCGGACCATGATAAGGATCCTGCCCGAGAATGACGACCTTCACATCATGCACAGGGGTCAGTTCAAATGCTCTGAATATCTGACTTCCCGGAGGGTATATCGTCCTGCCGGAATTCTTCTCTTCATGAAGAAAACGCACCAGCGATGCGAAGTATGGTTTCTCAAACTCGCCCGCCAATGCGTCTTTCCAACTTTGTTCTATCTTAACTTCCATATCAGAATGCTGCGTCGATGACGTCCTGAATGTTCTTGACATAGACAAAGGTAAGACCTTTTACGTAAATTTCCTTTATATCCTCTACGTCTTTTCTATTATCTTCTGAAATGATGATGGTAGTGACGCCTGCTCTCTTTGCTGCAAGGATCTTCTCCTTGATACCGCCTACTGGCAGCACCTTGCCACGAAGTGTCATTTCACCTGTCATGGCAATACCTTTCTTCACCTTCTTGCCTCTGAATGCCGACACCATCGAAGTCACCATGGTGATACCTGCCGAAGGTCCGTCCTTTGGCACTGCTCCTTCCGGCACATGCACATGGATATCCTTCTCGGCAAACGCCTCATACGGCATTTCAGTAAGTTCAGGATGGGCCTTGATATACTGATATGCAATCGTCGCAGACTCCTTCATGACATCGCCAAGGCTGCCTGTCATGGTAAGGACACCCTTTCCGCGGCTGACAGAACTTTCAATGAAAAGGATTTCACCGCCCATTGACGTCCATGCCAGGCCGGTAACCACTCCCGGAGCCTCATTGCCCTTCTGCAAGTCGTGGGATGCTGTCGGAAGGCCAAGAATATCCTTAAGGTGTTCAGGTTTGAGAATCTTTGGAGTCTTTTCCTTCATGAACATGCGTCTCACTGTCACACGTATTGCCTTTGCAATCTGCTTCTCAAGACCACGCACACCTGACTCGTGAGTATATTCATCAATTATTTTGGCAATTGCAGGCTTGCTGAACTTGAACAGATTGCTGCCCATTCCATGCTCTTCAAGCTGTTTAGGGATGAGGTGACGCTTTGCAATCTCCATCTTCTCCTCAGCAAGGTATCCGGAAACATTGATCATTTCCATACGGTCGCGGAGTGCAGGCTGTATCGACTCTATATTGTTTGCAGTGGTGATGAAGAGCACGTTGGAGAGATCGTAATCAATATCCAGATAATTGTCGTGGAATGCAGTGTTCTGCTCCGGATCGAGCGCCTCGAGAAGAGCGGAAGATGGATCGCCCTTGAAATCACGGCTCAGTTTATCCACCTCATCAAGCACAATCACAGGATTGGATGTTCCCGCACGGTTGATACCGTTCAGGATACGTCCCGGAAGAGCTCCTACATATGTCTTTCTATGTCCACGGATCTCTGACTCATCATGTACACCTCCAAGCGCCACGCGCACATATTTACGTCCCAATGCCCTTGCCACAGATTTTCCAAGGCTTGTCTTTCCGACGCCCGGAGGTCCATACAGACAAAGGATAGGCGACTTAAGGTCTCCCTTCAGCTTGAGCACGGCCAGATACTCCATGATTCTCTCCTTGACCTTGTCAAGTCCATAATGATCCTCATCCAGAACCTTCTGAGCATTCTCCAGATCAAGATTGTCCACAGTCTTCTTACCCCATGGCAGGTCAAGCATGAACTGTATATAGTTATACTGAATGCTATAATCAGGCGAAGACGGATTATATCTTTCAAGCTTGGCCATCTCCTTCTCGAAGATATCCTGGATATCCTGAGTCCATTCCTTGGCCTCAGCCCTTGCACGAAGCTGGGCGAACTCCTCCATCTCGTCCATTCCAAGTTCCTCCTGAATGGTCTTGAGCTGACTGTTGAGATAATACTCACGCTGCTGCTGGTCTATCTCGGACTTCACCTTCTGATTGATTTCCTGCTTGATCTTCTGCAGTTCCACCTGTGTATCAAGCACTCCGAGAAGCTTCATAGCGCGGGCTTTAAGGTCACCGTACTGAAGCAGTTCGACCTTGTCCATATAGTTCTCCACATCGACAGTCGTGGCGATGAAGTTGACAAGGAACTCAAAATTATCTATGCTCTTCAAGGCACTTATCGCCTCACGCGGAGCCATGGATGACGACTTGACCACAGATGTAGCCTTTTCCTTCAGGCTCTCCGCAATCATACGCACATCTGTATCGTCTGAAGGGACCACATCCTCAAGATAACGCACACGACCGAGCATATATGGCTCATAGTCCACAATGCTCTCAACGGCAAACCTCTTGAAACCCTGGAGGATAGCTGTGATTGTACCGTCAGGCATTTCAAGGGTCTTGACAATCTTCGCGACCGTACCATATCCGTAAAGGTCCTCAATGCGAGGCTCTTCAACGGAAAGATCATTCTGAGGCACTGCTCCGATGAACATATTATTGCTCTCGGCGTCCTCGATGAGTCTGATGGATTTTTCTCGTCCGATAGTTATAGGATATACAGTACCCGGGAAGAGCACCGCATTTCTCAACGCAAGAATCGGAAGCGAATCCGGAAGCTGGGACTGGTCGATCTTCATCATACCGTCACCCTGGACTACCGGGATAATACTTACTTCTGCACCAGCGGCAGACATAATGTCATTAAATATATCTTTCATTATAATCAGGTTTCAATCTGTTACTATAACACATGACAACGGACTGCCATTTTGGCAGTATAACCTCATTTTCATATGATGTCATATATATGGTCAATCTCTGTGCCAGACATCAGATGACAGAGAAATATGCACCAGATGGCAGATTTTGATGATTTTTAAACATCTGATTTGGTTTATTAAAAAAATAAGACTACTTTTGTGGGCTAAATCGCTAAACAGTAATTGAATTAAAATTTAAATAGTTATGACAAAGGCAGAAATCGTAAATGAAGTTGCAAAAGCAACCGGCATTGAGAAGGCGACTGTACAGATTGTTGTAGAGTCATTCATGGAGAGCGTCAAGAATTCTCTTGCAAAGGGTAATCCGGTATATCTTCGTGGTTTCGGTAGCTTCATCATCAAGCACAGAGCTGAGAAGGCTGCAAGAAACATCACAAAGAACACAACAATGACCATTCCGGCTCACAACATCCCTGCTTTCAAGCCAGCTAAGGTTTTTGTTAACGAAGTAAAGTAATTTAACAATAATAATACATTTAAACCTTTTTAATTATGCCAAACGGAAAGAAGCATAAAAGGCACAAAATGGCTACGCACAAGCGCAAGAAGCGTCTGCGTAAGAACAGACACAAGAAGAGAAAGTAATCTTCGGGCAGTGTCTGCCATTTTAGCAGTCTGCTAAAGAGAGGCTGGCCCGGGGGTCGGCCTCTTTAGTTTTTAATAACGTTCTTATCATTGAAATTCCTGATGGAGTCTGAAAAAGATCTGATTGTTGATGTCAGTTCAACTGAAGTGTCAATAGCTTTGATGGAAAACCACAAGCTGATTGAACTGAACAAGGAGTCCAGCCAGGGCCACAGTTTTTCTGTAGGAGATGTACACCTCGGAAAAGTGAAGAAGATTCTTCCGGCCCTGAATGCTGCCTTTGTCGACATCGGAGACGAGAAAGAGGCATTTGTCCATTATCTGGATCTCGGACTGAACTTTGAGGCATTTGACGAATTTGTCAAAAGAATCAATCCGAACACGGATGCCAAGGGAATATACAAGCACATAAAGCCGTCAAAGATCCTTGAAAAGGAAGGCCGCATTGAAAATGTGCTGAAGCCCGGACAGATGATCATCGTTCAGATCGTAAAGGAGCCGATCTCGACAAAAGGGTCACGACTGACTGCGGAAATTTCATTGGCAGGAAGAAACATTGTACTGCTCCCCTTCGCTGAGAAGGTGAGTATATCCCAGAAAATCTCTTCAAAAGAAGAGAAGAGAAGACTTGAGACACTTGTCAAGAGCATTATCCCACGCAACTATGGAGCAATCATCCGGACCGCAGCTGAAGGAAAGAATTCGGCAGTGCTTGATGCAGAGCTCATGTCATTGGTTGAGAAGTGGGAATCATCTTGGAAGAAGCTTGCAAAATCAAAAGGCGTGCAGTTGCTGTTCACTGAGTACAGCAAGACCACAACCATCCTTCGTGACCTTCTCAACGATTCGTTCAACAACATCTATGTGAACAACGAGACAATCTACGAGGAAATCCGCAAGTACATCTCATTGATCTCGCCGGAACAGGAGAAGATTGTCAGACTTTACAAGGACAAGACTCCTATCTTTGACCACTTCGAGGTCACAAGGCAGATCAAGAGTTCGTTCGGAAAGGTTGTACCGATCAAGCAGGGTGCTTATCTGGTCATCGAGCACACAGAGGCTCTGCACGTGATTGATGTCAACAGCGGAATCCGTTCCAAGAACAAGGAACAGGAACAGAACACATTTGACATCAACAGTTATGCAGCCGAGGAGATCGCAAGACAGCTCAGACTCAGAGACATGGGAGGCATTGTGATTGTCGACTTCATCGATATGGAGTCCAACGAACACAGGAACGCCCTGTACAAGAAGATGACAGAGCTGATGGAGACCGACAGGGCAAAGCACAACGTGCTGCCACTTACAAAATTCGGCCTCATGCAGATCACCAGACAGAGAGTCCGCCCAGCAACCGAGATCAATACTCAGGAAGTATGTCCGGTGTGCAACGGAACAGGAAAGATATCGTCAAGTGTCGTAATTGATGAAGCCATAGAGAGGAGACTGGCCTACTACGTTACTGAGAAACATCTCACTAACCTCACACTCAAGGTCAACCCTATTCTCGGAGCTTATCTTACACGAGGATTGTTCACATCAATTCTGGGCAGATGGAAAAAGAAGTACAGATGTAAGATAGAAGTTGTGGAAAGCACAGACTTTACTGTCCTGCAGAATGAATTCTATGATGAAAAAGGAGGAAAGCTTGATTAGCTTTCCTCCTTTTTTCTATTCCTCAAGGAACTGACTCATATTTTCTGAATACTTGCGCCACTTATCTATCAACGACTGCATATCATCCGGAAGCGGAGAATCGAATCTCACCATCTGCTTCGTGCCGGGATGGACAAATCCAAGGGTCTTGGCATGAAGGGCCTGACGCGGAAGCAGCCTGAAGCAGTTCTCAATGAACTGGCGATACTTCGCATAGATCGTACCCTTTCGGATTTCAGCGCCATCATAACGTTCATCGTTGAAAAGCGGGTGGCCTATCCAATTGAAGTGGACACGGATCTGGTGTGTACGCCCCGTCTCAAGACGACACTCCACTACTGTCACATACCCGAAACGCTCAAGGACCTTATAATGCGTCACTGCATGCTTACCATGATCCCCATCAGGGAACACCCTGAAACGCATACGGTCATTAGGATCTCTTCCTATATTGCCTGTGATAGTGCCCTCATCATCCTTCAGATTACCCCACACGATAGCCACATAACGACGCTCGATCGAGTGCACGAAGAACTGCTTGGCAAGATTCAGCTGTGCCTCTTCATTCTTTGCAACAACAAGAAGTCCTGAAGTATCCTTATCGATTCTATGTACCAGCACTCCCATTCTCTCATCCTGGGCATCCGGACCCTGGGATATGCCTAAATGATGAGCAAGCGCATTGACGAGTGTGCCACTGAAATGGCCATGACCAGGATGAACAACCATTCCCGCCTCCTTATTGAGCACAAGAACATCATCATCTTCATGAACGATATTCAACGGAATCGCCTCCGGCAGAATTTCAAGGCCGCGACGCTGATATGGCATGACAAAAGTCACGACATCGCCAGGACGGACGACATAATTTGCCTTTACGATCTTGTCGTTCACTCGTATATATTCAGCCTTGATCGCAAGCTGGATACGATGACGCGAGGTATATTCCATGTGCGTGGCCAGATATTTATCCACACGCATAGGGACCTGTCCGGCAGCAATATCGAATCGATAATGCTCGAACATCTCCTGCTGCTCATCCTCGTAGGCAACTTCATCACCGGCCTGTACCGGATCGAAATCCTCTATAGGATCATCTTCAAAGAAACCTTTATTGCTGTTCATCTATATTCTTCAAATAAATAGTCACATCCGTTCCCATACCGACTGTAAGTTCAGATGGTTCCGGACTCTGCCTGTACACCACCGCATCAAGACTGTCTTCATAAGTCTTCACACTCTTATCATACCTGACTGCACGGACATTAAGGAAACAGTCGTGAATGATCTTGACAGCATCCTTTTCATCAAATCCTGTCACATCCGGAATCTTTGTGACATTATCGTCTTCGTTCAGTCCTACCACAAGGTCAATTACAGACTCTGCATTCAGCATAGTACCTGCCTCAACAGGCTGACCTTTATAATGCTGCTCGAGGACATTATTGGTGGCTATATCCCTCTTGTATATCAATCTACCCAGTACAAATCCCTTCTTTTCGATCTCAGGAACCGCCTGACGGAGAGAATAGCCTACAAGATTGGACATTGCAACCTTCCTTGCATTTACAGCATTGACAGTCAACAGGATACGACGACCATCCTTTACCATAGTACCGGCATGTGGAGTATGATGCTTCACACATCCTCTGTTGCGGGTCGAATAGACAGAATCGATCACCTCGACACGGACACCCACAGAATCAGCCAACGCACAGGCCTCTGCAACGGTAAGTCCACGAAAATCCGGAACTGCAAGTTCACGATTGTGCTGGGTCACGACATTCAGGAACACGACTGCCCCGATGACGAGAACCACAACAACTCCAAATGCAATAACAAGATTACGTATAATCCAATTCTTCATCATATTATCTGACCATTATCAATTCGTATGCACGGTTTCCGAGTCCGATCTTCTCGCCATATTCCACACCTGCCTCCCAATTGGTATCAGGATGAACAAGGCGGAACTTATCCTCTCCCTTATGGTGATGATGGCCGCAAGTGCATTCCTTATGTTCATCCTTGTCAGAGATGGCATTGCCGACAAGACTAGGAGCAGCCTTGACCATATCTGCACAGGCACAATCGAGTGCCACAGGGTCGAACGAAGCTGCGATACCAAGATCAGGGACAATCGCTGCATCATTATGATTCCAGCAGTCACAGTTCGGGGATACATTCATTATGAAGCTGATATGGAAATTCTGCTTTCCGTTTACAACGGCATAGGCATATTCGGCGATCTTGCTGTTCAGGACCTCCGATGTGTCATAGTCCTTCACAACTGCAGCAGATTTCTGGCATACCGCCACACATTGACCGCAGCCTACACACTTGTCATAGTCGATGACAGCCTTCTTGTCAACAACCTTCACCGCATCATGACGGCAATACTTCTCACATATCTTGCAGCCAATGCAATTATTAAGATCAATGCATGGCTGAGACGACGAGTGCAGTTCCAACTTTCCGCCTACACTTGCAGAACCCATTCCCAGATTCTTAAGTGCACCGCCGAATCCGCTCTGCTCATGTCCCTTGAAGTGATTCATTGAGATGACGACATCTGCGTCAGCAATGGCTGCTCCGATCTTTGGCGACGGGCAGAATTTTCCACCGCAAGGCACTTCCTTATAGTCTGTACCCTTGAGACCATCTGCAATGATCACATCAGCATGTGCACCGATTCTGTTGAAACCGTTCTCCATTGCGGCATTGAGATGATCCACAGCATTGGAACGTCCGCCTGAATACAGAGTATTCGCATCAGTCAGGAACGGTTTGCCGCCCAATGAACGGATGACATCTACAATCCTGGCAGCATAATTAGGACGGATGTATGCCATATTTCCCGGCTCACCGAAATGAATCTTGATTGCAGTGAACTTGCCGTCAAAGTCGATATCCGATATACCTGCCTTTCTGACAAGACGCTCAAGCTTTGTCAGAATGTCATTCCCAGGAGTTGTTCTGAGATCTGTAAAGAATACTTTAGATTTTTCCATAAGTTTATCGTATTGGGACACCTTGGAAAAGCACCATGAAGAGTCCTCTTCCAAGCAATGCTATTCCTATAATGACTATTATCGCACCTGTCACCCTGCTTATCCAGAGTATGGTATTCATCTTGAAACGGTTTCTGAACCTGCTCAGAAGCCATGATATCATAAACCAATATGTCACGGACCCGGCACTCACTGACAATATGATAGGGGTGACCCTCCATGTGTGAGGGGCATCATTCGCAATGCCGAAGAAGGCAAAGAGCGTCAGCATGACAAAGATGGCACCGGGATTTGAAAGCGCCATTGCGACAGCCTGACCGAAATCTTTAGGTGAGACCGATGACCCACCCTCTGACTTCATCTTCCTGAAAGGATCTTTAAGAGCCATTGACATGCCAAGTATTCCAAGCACCAGACCGCCGACAATAAGAATCAGCACCTTATGTTCTTCAAGAAAGGCCTGTGCAAACGCAAGCGCAAATATGGCTATTGACGCATAGAATGTATCGACAACGCTCGCTCCGAGACCGGATACGAATCCGGCCTTATGTCCTCGGCTCAAAGAACGCTGGACAACAAGTATCGCGATAGGGCCTATCGGGGCTGATGCACACATCCCCACCATGAATCCCTTAAGCATGTCGATAATCATATACTACCTTCGTCAAGCAAACGAACAAAGGTAGTAAATTTATTTATATCTTTGTGAGGTTATAAACTCGAGAAGAATGAAAAAGGAAAACATGATACTTTGGGGACTGGTGACCCTGTTCGCAGTGCTGATGTCAATCCCCTACCTTATCCCGCACGCCGGCTTTGTAGCCCTCTTCGGTCTGATTCCACTGCTATGTATGGAGAGAATTGCGGATATGACCGGGAAAAAGCATGTATGGATATATCATTATTCCGCATTCGTGCTCTGGAATGCCATCACTACATTCTGGGTATGCAATGCCACAATCGGCGGAGGTCTTTTCGCGATTTTCGCAAATGCGTTCCAGATGTCGCTGGTCTTCGGTCTGTTCCGGCTCAGCAAGAAGAAGTTCTCAGGGGCATTGCCATATATATTCCTTATGGTCACATGGATAGCATGGGAACGATTCTACTTCGATGCTGAAATTTCATGGCCCTGGCTGGTGCTGGGCAATTCATTCGCCAGGACAACATGGGCAATCCAATGGTATGAATTCACTGGTACCCTTGGAGGCTCACTCTGGATATGGTCAAGCAACCTGGGTCTATTCGGACTTATGACCGTCCTATCCGACGGCAGATGGTACTGTTGGAACAAGAAGGCAAAAGCTGCCGCTATATCCGGAATTGTCATACTCTTCACTGTTCCATTCATAGCCTCAGCCATTACAGGCAATAAATACAAAGACTCCATGACTGCCTCTGAAGAGCTTGAAGTCCTGATAGTACAGCCGAACATTGACCCATACAATAAATTCCAGGCCCTGAGCCAGTCCGAACAGAACGCTATTCTTGAAGCACAAATCGGCAAGGAACTTAAAGGCAGACTGCATGACTCAACAGCTGCACCTCTACTGGTCGTAGCACCTGAGACATTCACCAACGACATCATAGTCGGCCAGTACGAAAGGAGCAGGACATGGAGAAGGTTCACCAAATTCCTTGCACAATATCCAGGCGTCAACATGCTGTTCGGGGCATCGTCCTATGACTATATAAGTTCCAGTTCCGCACCATCATACACAGCACGTGACATGGGTGACGACAGGTGGGTGGAAGCACATAATTCCGCACTGATGACCGATGGCACAGGAAGAACTGAAATCTTCCACAAGAGTAAACTCGTAGTTGCAGTGGAGCACACTCCATATCCGAGAATATTCTGCCCGATCGACGACCTGTTGGGAGGCGTGATGGGAAGATGTGTAGGACAGGACGAGGTAAGCCTTCTTACCGTCAGGGCTACTGATGGCAAAGAGACAGAAATCGGATGCGCCGTATGCTACGAGTCCGTATATGGCGAATACTATACAGATTATGTCCGCAAAGGAGCCAAAGCCATGACTATCATCACAAATGACGCATGGTGGGGAGACACTCCGGGATATAGGCAGCACCTGAGTTACGCTTCATTACGTGCAATCGAGACACGTCGCGCAATCGCCCGTTGTGCCAACACCGGTATCAGCGCAATAGTAAGTCCATCCGGAGAAATATTGCAGCCGACCCCTTGGTGGGAGCCGGCTGTAATCAACGGTCATCTGCCGCTGCGCGATGACATCACATTCTTTGTTTCGCATGGCGACATCACAGGCCGCGTATGCTCGTTTATCTTCATGCTCCTGCTGCTCGCCCTTGCTGTCAGATTCGTTACCAGGCACCAGGCCATTAACGTCTGAACGGACCGCCGCCCATCGGACCTCCCGGTCCCCTCTGCTGACCATTGCCGTTGAAATTACCGAAACGGTAGGTCAAAGACAGGATGACGTACCTGCCGAGCGTGTTGTTACGTGTCTCGACATGTGAAGTCGCGGAGTCTGACACCGACAGATTCTTGGACTGTCCAAGGATGTCGTAGGCCTTCAACGCCAGAGTAAACTTTTTCTTGAAAAGCAGTTTTGTTATCTCTGCATTAAGGATGACCTCATCCTCCTGTCTGGTAGTATAGCCCTCATACCAGTTATAATCGACATCAGCGATCAGATTGATTCCTCCTGGGATTGTCCAGTTCATGGAAGCGTCAATCTGATTGTTCCATGTTGCCTGAAGATTACTGTTCTCCATTGTATACCACGACTTGTTCATGCGTGTACGACCTCCGAGAGTCAGTTCCACAAAGTCATTCCTATAGGTAAGACGGAGTCTTTGAGTAAAACTCATGGTCTGGGTCCTGTTGGTAATGAAGTCCTTGCTATCACTCAAAGAAAGTGAATTTCCCTTGTCATCAATGAGATAGTCCTGATGGAAAAGACCATAATCGAAATTCACTCCATCATAATACTTATCAGTTGCAAGTGAGTTTCTTCCTACGTATGATGTAGACTGATTATATCTTGAAAAAGTCATGGAGAAGATCGAGAAACCTGACTTTCCTAACGGTGAGTTCACCATCACCCGAAGATCGACAGATCCAGTCCCCGGACCATTCACCGGAATAGAGTAAGAGACTCCATTCGGATCGAACCATTGCGCACTGGTAATCGCGTCCTCAACAAGACTGGCGCCGAAACGCGCATTCACGGAAGTAAAGGTCTGCTTGTTGGTGTAACCGAAGTTTCCTCTCACATTGTGGTTGAAGTATGGATTAAGGTACGGGTTACCCAACGACACACTCTGTGGATTCGAGTTATCCGGAACCGGCATCAACTGTGATGTTGAAGGCTGTGCGGAACGTCCGAAATAGAAGAATCTGATATTCGAGTTCTCACTGAACTCATAGTTGAGCATAGCCTGTGGAGAGAAATTCACCACAGTATATGTCGTATCCACACCATTAGTAATGTTACGGGTTGTGGTCGGATTGACGGACATACCCAACTGGGCACGGAACTTCTCTTTCTGGTAACTGAAGTTGACTCCTGCCCTGTGATTCTGAGCAAGGTTAGTAATCTCGTTTGAATAATCCTTATTTACAGGGACACCGGCAAATGACCCAAGAATATCTTCTATTGCGAACTTTCCCAGCAACGCCTGCTTGTCAGGAGCACCTGTTCCATCCCATACGTCCTTGACAGAAGTATTCCTGTTCCAGCTGTACATATAGTTGGTCTCGAAGAAGAAACCGCCTCCCAAAGGCTCGGTATATACCACGCGTCCTGTCAAAGATGTAGATGATGAATTCTGGTCGAAATACTGGTTTACATCTGGCTTGGCGTTCTGTGACTGCACATAGAAATCCGTATGGGACTGATTGGTACCCATGAGATTATTATCACTCAGACTATATCTGAAGTTAGCTGAAATTGTTCTGCCAGGCTTTCCCAATCTCTGGCGGAAAAGCAGGAATCCGCTTGTGCTCCAGTTGTTGTTCCAGCCTTGACTTCTGTCCCAACCTTCATTGATCTTGACCGGGTCGGATCCGTCTGCAGCCTGTTCCCTTGTCACGAAATCAGAATACTCATTGAAACGTCCGCTGCCGAAATTGAACTGGGGCTCAAAAAGGATAGAGGTATTCTCAGAAAACTTATGCTCGAGTCTTACTCCGAACCTATGTCCTTGAGTAAACGAATTGTTGCTTCCTGACTCATTCGAAAGCTGACGTACTCCCCCATCCTTATATGTAATCTTATAAGTTTCCTCTTCTACGAAGTTATCGGATCCGTTATAAAGGTAATTGCTACCAAGGTCCATCTTGTCATCAAACAATGTAAATGCCCCATTCAGACCTCCCATCCAGGATGTGGTAATTCCGTTGCCTCGGCCCCAGCCGCCCATTCCGCGACCCATGCCTCCGCCTCGCATATTCCTCATCATATTGCCTGCAACATCGTTGAATCCACGGTTATTGGTATTGTTTCCATTGAGGATTATGCTTATCTGGCTCTTGTCAGTGAATCTTCCGACCATGGCAGCACCCTGATATCTAGGGTCATTCATATCAGATCCTGCACCAGGGACGTCATGTCCTCCACCTCCCATGACATTACCGAACCATCCCTGCATCATGCCCGGTCTCATGGTAAGGTCGATCACCATCTCTTCCTCACCGTCATCAATGCCGGTAAACATTGCCTGGTCCGACTTTTTCTCCACCACCTTTACCTTCTCGATAAGTTTGGCCGGAATATTCTTTGACGCCAGCTGCGGATCATCCAGAAAGAATGTCTTGCCATCAATGGTAATCTTCTTGATCGTCTCACCATTGGCTGTAATGCTTCCGTCTGCCTCAACCTCCACACCGGGAAGTTTCTTCAGGAGTTCCTCCAGCATATCGTTATCGGAAGTCTTGAAAGACGAAGCATTATACTCGACTGTATCCTTCTTGACAATGATTGGGTTACCGATGTCTGTGACCTTGGCTGCGTTCAGGACCTCTACGTCCTCGGACATCTTTATAGTACCCAGATCTGTATTCTTTTCCAGCACCACCTGCCTGCTGACAGTCTTATATCCCATGATCTCGACTTTCAGGATATACGTACCCTTCTTCAACTTCACAAGAGAGACATGACCTGCATCATCAGAAAGCGTATACTTCACCGGCTCCGTCTCACCCTTCACTGTCACTGAAGCTGTTGCAAATGCCACAGGTTCAGATGTATTCTCATCAGCAAGGTTAAACTTCAATGAATAGATAGCCTGGGCAAACGCGCTCTGAGAGGCAAGTAAAGTTATGAGCAGGAGGAGATTCTTGATGTATTTCATTATTCTATGTCTGTTTACAGGAAACTGAGTTTGGCTGCACAAAGCAAAACATGATTTAGACCAAAAATCCTGCATGAAGTTTAAAAGGGAGACTATTTTTTTATTCGGTCCGGATTTTCGGAGATAAACTTCTTCCAATCCGATTTACCGGACACTGCAGCAAGAGGACTTGACAGCTGGTAATGATGACAAAGGGCAATCGCCAATGCATCTGTTGCATCCAGATATTTAGGATCCAGATCCACCTTCAAGGTCTTCTGAATCATCATCGACACCTGTTCCTTGGATGCTGCTCCATTGCCACAGATGGCAATCTTGGCTTTTCGAGGGGCATATTCAGCAACCGGTATCCCATGCATGACGGCAGCAGTAAGAGCTGCGCCTTGAGCTCGACCTAATTTAAGTATGACCTGAGCGTTCTTGCCATAAAAAGGAGACTCTACAGCAAGATGGTCAGGCTTATGGATTTCTATCAGTTCGTTGATTCCTGCAAAGATGTTTGCAAGTTTTTCAAAAGGGTCCTTGATCTTGCGAAGGTCGAACACGCCCATATCCACATAGTGGGGGCCTTTTGAATCAACGGCAATAACCCCGAAACCTAAAATGTTGGTTCCGGGGTCTATGCCTAGTATTGTTGTTGTCTTAGTCAATATAATCGAAGCCGGTGTAAGGACGGAGAGCCTTTGGGATCTCTATACGGTCACCCTTCTGGTTATTCTCAAGGAGAGCAGCAACCACACGTGGAAGTGCAAGTGAACTACCGTTGAGGGTGTGAGCAAGCTGAGTCTTTCCGTCAGCATCCTTATATCTGAGTTTCAGACGATTTGCCTGATAAGACTCGAAGTTGGATACTGATGAGATCTCAAGCCATCTGCCCTGAGCTGCCGAGTACACCTCGAAGTCATAAGTAATTGCAGATGTGAAGCTCATGTCACCGCCGCAAAGACGGAGAATTCTGTATGGAAGACCAAGTGACTTCACAATCGCCTCAACATGAGCGATCATCTCGTCAAGAGCTGCATAAGACTCCTCCGGTTTCTCAATACGGACAATCTCCACCTTATCGAACTGATGAAGACGGTTAAGTCCGCGTACATCCTTTCCATATGAACCAGCCTCACGACGGAAGCATGGAGTATATGCTGTCATCTTTACAGGGAAATCGTTGTTTCCGAGGATTACATCTCTGTAAATATTGGTTACAGCAACCTCAGCTGTAGGTACAAGGTAGAAGTTGTCAGCAGTAGCATGATACATCTGGCCCTCCTTGTCAGGAAGCTGACCTGTACCGAAACCTGAAGCCTCATTGACCATCACAGGTGGCTCAACCTCGAGATAACCGGCCTCAGTGTTGATGTCAAGAAAATAGTTGATGAGAGCTCTCTGGAGTCTTGCACCCTTACCCTTGTAAACAGGGAAACCGGCACCTGTAAGCTTCACACCAAGATCGAAGTCGATGATATCGAACTTCTTTGCAAGATCCCAATGAGGAAGACAGTCTTCACCAAGCTCAGGGATCTCGTTTCCTGTCTTTACAACAACATTATCCTCAGCAGTCCTTCCCTGAGGAACCATATCACATGGAATATTTGGAAGGAGGACAACCAATGAATCAAGTTCACTGTTGTTCTCCTGTGACTTTCTTTCAATTTCAGCGGAACGCGCCTTAAGAGCAGCTACCTCAGCCTTGACAGCCTCAGCCTCCTCCTTGCGTCCTTCCTTCATGAGACCACCGATCTGAGCAGCCAATTTCTTCTGCTCAGCAAGACAGCCATCCAATTCAACCTGAAGAGTTCTTCTGGTCTGATCAAGGACATTGATTTTTTCAACTATTTCTCTTGCGTCGAAACACTTGACTGCAAGCTTTTCAATCACAAACTCCGGATTCTCGCGGAGAAGTTTCAATGTCAACATAAGTTTATATTTTAATTATTAACAGAATATTCTGGTTTATTCGAAAAGAGGACTGTACCCCTCGGGTCACAGTCCTCTATCACTTTTACAAATCCCGAGTCTTAGTTCTCAAATGGGAGTACCGATACGTAAGATTTGTTATCAGCCTTCTTGCGGAAGCTTACTCTACCGTCAATCAGTGCGTAAAGAGTGTGGTCCTTACCAATACCCACGTTCAGACCTGGGTTGTGTACAGTACCTCTCTGACGAACGAGGATGTTACCAGCCTTTACAACCTGATCACCGAATTTCTTGATACCGAGTCGTTTGCTATGTGACTCACGACCGTTCTTGGAACTACCGACGCCTTTTTTATGTGCCATATTCTATTCCTCCTCAATTAATTAAGCGATCGAATCGATCTGAAGTTTTGTAAGATACTGACGGTGACCATTACACTTCTGGTAACCCTTGCGACGCTTCTTCTTGAAAACAAGAACCTTCTTGCCCTTGCAAGTGTCGTCAAGTACAGTTGCTGTAACCTTAGCACCATCAACGTAAGGTGCACCTACCTTTACTGCTCCGTCTGCGTCGATAAGGAGTACCTTGTCGAACTCAACTGCAGCACCCTTCTCAGCCGCGAGGCGGTTGACGAAGATTTCCATACCAGCCTCTACTTTAAACTGCTGGCCTGCAATGTCTACGATTGCGTACATAGAAAAACTTAAATATTAAAAGTTTTAGACAGCAAGCGGCTGCTTCATGCAGCTCTTTATCATGGCTTGACAATCTGTAAATAATCTTCTTTTATAAATTACTGCTCGTCCTGAAGCTGCATGTGCTGAACATAGATAGCCTTCTGCATCTGCATTCTCTTCTTTACAGATGGCTTTACGAAGTTCTTTCTTGCGCGAAGCTCACGGATTGCACCTGTCTTCTCGAACTTTCTCTTGAACTTCTTGAGAGCCTTCTCAATGCTATCGCCTTCCTTTACTGGAACTATAATCATACTCTTATCACCTCCTTTTCATTATAGGGCTGCAAAGATAGGCATAAAAAATTAATATACAAGAGTCTAACTGATAATTTGTTTGAAAGGTACAGCATATTCCTCACCGATTACAGCCATATACTCACGGCAGAAGGCATCGTATGCTTCCTTGGCTGAGGCGATGTTGCCGTTCGCATGAGAAATAGTACATTTTATCCTCAAGGCCCTCTCATTCAACTTGTCATACATCATGATGGTATCAGCCAACCTGACCCTCACCCCTTCCGACAGATTATCATTATCTATCTGCTGATTGAGGAAGGTCAAGGCCATGGACGAATAATCGTTCTTGAATTCTCCTACCCACTCATCATGAAGATTCGGAAGAAGCGAACCCCTCAACAGAAGACATAATATACGAAGCTGATCTCTTGAAGATTCCGGTTCCTCAAACAAGCCCATAAGTTCTCTATAATCGCACAGAACTTCATCAGACATGCTGATACTCAAGTACTTGTTCTTGGTACTGATACTGATGCCATCCATACCTTCGAGCACTGCCCTCAGACGGCTTATATATACGTTTCTGTTATTGCTGGCAGTTCCCTCTGGCTTATAGCCCCATATGAGCATATTAAGCTTATCTCCCTGAATGCCATGATTGAACTTCACGGTATAAAGGATAAGTGCTGACAGCAACTTACGCAAAGTAGGCGAAAACAACGAAGATATATCCTCGCCATCACGATTCCGCACAGCAAAGCCTCCAATGATGCGTATGCTGTTCCGTGAGAAATCATAAAGTTCGTCCAGTTCCGAAACATCCTTGAGATTTCTCAGGCGACGTCCTGCATTATACTTTCTATTATATATAAGGAATATGCACACAGAGGCAATAAAAAGCAGAAGCGTAAGGGCCACAAGGACATTGGAATATGAAAAGATATCATTAGATTCTTCGTATGCACCTGCTGCTACAATGACTTCATCCACCGGTCTGAGCGGCAAGTCAATATCCATTATATCTACTTTCGTACGACCTGATTCGGAAGTCTGAATGAACAAGGCATACATGCAATCCCCCTGCCTGTTTCTGTAAAGATTCGTATATTGGATATTCGCGTCTATACGCACACCTGCCGGAAGCGACACAGGCTCTATAAGAGGCGCCTCAAAGCCAAGTTTGGCAAGAACGAAATCCCTGTCCGTAATAGCCGTGGTATAGAAGCATTTCTCATGCTCGTCGTACACAAGATTCTCACCGGGTATGAACTTACCGAACGGCAGTTCAGACGCTTCCCATACCAATGTCTCCTGGAATGTTTCCAGATCGACACGATGGAGGTCAAAGAAATATTCCTCGACAATGCCCTGATTACCGGAATATGAGCCCTCGCCTCCAAAAATATAAAGGTCATCACCAAGGACGACTGAAGACGCGAAGAAGCGCGGTGCTATCTTATCAAGCGTCACTGCTATGGAACTCTCCGGATTATCAGGCGAGAACACACGAAGTATATTGCTGAAATGGTGGAAGCCATATCCTCCGAAACTGTAAAGTCGCGATCTCATTTCATCCCAACTTGTGGTCACATTCCAATATATCGCATTCGGATCAGACGGGAGATTATTATTCCAAGTGTTTGTATTAAGATCATATACACCATAACGGTTCTGAGCTATGCAATATGAAAGAATCCTGCCGCCGTTGCACCACTTCGACTGATTTGGGGCATTTGACGGAGAGATGCCCGACCTCGGTCTGATACATTCCTGTGCTCCGGAAGCCACATTCCAAACATTGACAGTACCGTCAGGGAGAAGGAAATAGAACAGTTCATCACCATCATACACCACATCGACAAAGTCATCGTACTCTGATGACATCAGATGCTTCAAGGAAATGGTCCTGTCTGCTATCCACTCGGGATTGACTGCCACAGCCTTCACTCCTTCCACTTCATCGAAAGTGTCATTCTGGCAGTGCTTGAGCAGGGGCCAGTGACGGATAAGCCTTCCATCTGAAACAATCCTGACATCGCGGACTGCAATACTCGCCACCGAATTGACCTTGTATCCTTCAAAAGGGCAGTTGCCGAACGAAAATCTCAACGAACGGACTTCTGACAACTGTTCTGAATCGATATTGGCAGAGATTCCATCATAGTCTATTAGCATACCCCCCCCATGGGATTTATCGAGATCCTGACATCGACCCATTCACCCCACCTGATTGTTGCGGGAATGACACAGTTGATGTCACCGGCAACGATCTGCGGACGATAAACGCCATACTGGTCGACAGTGTTCATAAGATCGATTGAAAAGCCGTCCTGGGAGATCATTCTGAGAACGCAGCCGAAAGGACGTTCAGCACAGTTATATAGCGCGAACGACAGTTGAAGAGGCTTTCTACGCAATGAAAGAGGCTCCCCGTTTTCGAGAACAAGACTTGTCGGATCCACATCCAAGGATGCAAGTGACTTTACCTGAAGTCCGTATTCCTCTGTCGTTGCAGCAGACAAAGGTAAAAGAGACATCAAGGCCAGAATAAATGATATACTTAAGAACTTCACTGACAATCTCCTTAATAATTCACTCAATCAACAAAGATAAGGAGAAAACATAAAAAAACAAGCGGATGAAAAATCATCCGCCTGCATAACATTCGTTCGGAACTGAAGATTACTCGTTCAAACCGTCAGTGTATGGGTAAACAACGTCACCAACCTCGCCTTCAGCAGCATAGTAACGGTTAACGAAAACCATAGCCATATACCTGCTACTTACAGGCACATCACCGTAATCATACTCGAAATGGAGAGCTGGTGAGATACGTGCACCTGATCCTTTATAATTTTCTGTGGTCTTGATGTGACCATCCTCAGATATATAGATTCCGATAAGTTCTGTAAATTTCACACATTCCTCTGGGGAGTAATATTCGCCTCTTTCTTCACCGATAGTTGGAGTAGCTTCAGTAATTCCACCCAATCCCGGTACTGGACGATCTGTATCTGGATGTATCTGCCAGTTAGCACAATTATAATGGATAGACCATTTCTGCTGCCAGAAGAGACCTTTTGAACCCTTTGTAAGCTCTTTACAATAGTCAGTAACAACGATATCACCTGGTTCATCAGCAGTGTAGAAAAGTTCTTCTCCGTTAGTTCCAGACACTGAGAAGTTTTTCCATGCTGTAAAGAAGTCTCCATTATCGTCTCCGTAGACAGTAAAGTTTGCACGATCATAGAAAAGTTCTGAAAGGCTAAAATCATTAGCAGCACCCCACTTAAGAGCATAGAACTTCCATGATTCATTTGGAGTATCACCAAGAATCAACTCTGGACCATTATAGTGCCAATTCTTAGCATTTGCAAGTTCCGTAATCGAACTCTTGAGACAAGGATGACCGCCGACGTCAAGTCTTTCAATACCTGCAACAGGGTCTACGATGTAGAAGTTGATAGTGTAAAGAGTCTCGTTATTAGCAGAAACAACAACGCGGACACCATTTACTGAGTTGTCATCACCAACGTTGAGGTCGTTAGTAAAGCGCTCGTTTCTTGTCCATGTACCGTCAGTTGCAAGGTTTCCAGTCAATGCCTCGTAGTATCCGGCTACTTCCTCGTTCTGCTGCTCAACTGGTGCAAGAGCGAAAGTTGCATCTGCAGGAAGATTTACGAAGAAATCCTTGAAATCAAATGCGCCTGCTAAAGAGTAACCCTCGCCAAGCGGAAGTTCTACTGCATAAACGCCCTCTGAAATCTCCTCACAATTTTCTGCAAGGTCTGAGAATGAAGTCTCAGGAACCTCAGGAACCTCAGGAACAGTAACGGTTACAGTCATCTGAGCAGTCTTGCCACCAGCGGTAACCTCAATTACTGCAGTTCCCTCAGCAACAGCTGTCACGAGACCGAGAGAATTGACTGTAGCAACCTCAGGGTTCTTGCTTTCATAGGTAACAGCCTTGTCAGTAGCATTCTCAGGAAGAACAGTAGCTACGAGTTCGAAAACATCACCGACATTCATGTCATGAGTCTCGGCATTGAGTGTTACTGAAGTAACTTCAACAGTGTTATTGCCACCGTTGTTGCCACCATTGTCGTCACCAGGAGTTCCTGGCTGAGCCTCAGGCTCACATGCGAGAGCAAGCATTGCACCGGCAACGATTGCTGCAAAATAATAGAAAAAACGTTTCATGTTAAAAATATTGAATGGTTAAAGTGTTGTTATTGTGCATCTGCAGGCACCTCAATCTTGACGGTCTCGGTGTAATTATAGTTCTCAAAAGTATTGCTGACCTTTGCTCCCAGTCTTACCCAGTAGGTATATCCCGGATTGACAGGAACTGTTATGGTGTAAGTATCCTTTGAGTAACTCGGAGCTTTCTTGTTACAGATATACTCCCAATCCTTCATGATTCTCACCTTGTAGGTATCTGACCAATAGAAGCCAAGGTGATTTGCATAACCGCAATGCTGGTTTAGACTGAGGAACGGCCTGATCTCCTGAACCTGCGGCATTTCTTCTACAATCGGAGCATGCAGTTGACAAGACAATGTAAGTTCGAGACCATTAAGTTCGTACTTGAAGTCCATCAAGTGGAGATAAGGAGTAACTTCAAAGTCCTGCACTGTACCCTTCTTTCCGATAGGTACATAGAAAGTCGTATCACATGGCCAATACGCTCCATTGTACGGAAGCATATTGTAGGTACCGGCAAAAAGTTTTGTATTCTTATAAGTACCGTCCGCCTTCACAGCAAGATCCTGAGGCTCAGGCTTGAGGCTGTAGCTTCTCTCCCAGATACGGATCTTCGTGTCGTTGTTGTCGAACATCATGTTATGACCTGTGGTCTTATCGATGATGCGACCGCTGACCTTGGCTTCCGGACCGTCAAAGTTGTCGATCTCCATGCAGGAAGCCAGACACATAAGCAATGGCAGTATGAAAATTATCTTCTTCATATAAAGTCTGTATGATTATCTATTAATATCCGTCATTATGAATGAGCTTGTCGTTCTTTGCGATCTCGCTTGAAGGAATATCCTCGTAATAGTACCTCTTCTGATATGTAGTACGTCTGTCATTCAGACCGTTCACTTCATTCAGGAAGATATACTTGTCCTCATCAAGGATGTGATAGCCGTAGAACATGGTGTTGATATAGTTCTGATGGATGCTATGAAGAATCCTCCATCTTCTCATATCCCAATCGATCTTGTTCTCAAAGCAAAGTTCACGTCTTCTTTCATCGCGGATGAACTGGAGATTCTCGTCAAGATAGTAGCCGTAGATCTCCGATCCCACATCAGCAGGATTGCTGATCAGCTCGAATGGTTTGGCGCCTGCTCTGTCACGGATTTCATTCACATATCCGACAGCCTCCGCCATCTTTGCTGGGTCCTGATTCTCAAGACCGAGCTCATAAGCGGCCTCTGCCCAGTTAAGCAGGACATAACCGTAACGGAACACCTTCCATGACTGGGTGCTTCCGAAATATCTGCGGGATGAAACTGAACCCTTGTCATCAACATATTTATTGATAATGATTCCAGAACGATTTTGGTCTTCATCCTGGGTATTGAAAGGACAGCCATGTACTCCGTTCACCTTCACTACACCGTACTTGTTCACAACCTCAGCGTCAGAATCAGCGTAATCCACTACGATGGTACCGTCAGCCTTGGAACCTACCTTACGACTTGCATCGGCTGCCTCTGCACGCAGTCTGTACTTTAAAGTATAGTCATTGTCAAGGTTAGGGTCAGAAATCGCGTCAGCTGCAACACCAGGGAAAGATGTGAATATGCCGGCCTGCATATCGATGACAGTACCGGAAGCAGCCTCCGCCATACCGTCAAAGAGGAAGTTGGCCTTGCAGCGAGGCTCCATGATATCGTTGTTCCAGAAGTCGGAGTAGCTGTCGAAACGGATAGGCTTTCCTTCTGCATCTATGATTGCAGGAATCTCATAAAGACTGAGGAGTTCCCATACTCCGTGGAGTCTGGCAGCACCCTGCTGAGAAAGACCGTTGCCCAAAGGCAGGACGCTATGATCCCATCCATGAGTAAGTCCCATCTTGAAGTCAGCAGTATTCTGCTTTGGGTCGTAAGTCTTGACAAAGATATCTTCTGTACCTGTATTGTTGCCGAGGAATACTTCCTTATAGGCCTTCACCTTATCAGCGCCCTTGTGGAGTGAATATCCTGCATCACAAATGAACTTACATGCATCATAAGCGTACTGGAAGAATTCCTTTGCATGACTTGGATCGATACCCATATAGCCTTTTTCAGTTGCCTGTCCGGTAATTCCTGTGCAGTGATTGTACTTGGCAACCGATCCGGCATAGAGCATGGTCTCTGACATCAAGGCAGCGGCAGCATATCTGTTTGCCCTGTAGACCTGGGTCTTGTCAGATGACATATTCTCCATAGCGAACTTAAGATCGTCATAGATGAACTTCCAGCAGTCATATTCTGTGCTGCGGGATACATTGAGCACCTCCGGACCTGCGGTAGGATCCTGCACCTCCTTGATGAGAGGGACTCCGCCATAACGCTTTACAAGTCCGAAATAATAGTATGCCCTGAGGAATCTAGCCTCACCCATGTAGGAATTATAGGTCTCCTCACTGAAATTTTCCTTATATGCAGGGAACTTCTCAAGGAAATTGTTGACGCTACGGATGTTCTCATATGGCCAATATCCGAAAACACCGGAGAAGTTCAGATATGCACGGCAGAAGCCTTCCAGGGCAGCCATGGCTCCGCTGTACTTCTGCGGCTGCCATATGTTACCGGCATGATATCCCTTCTTGTTATGGCTTGCGTAACCAACATCAGCATCGCCTGATGCGGCATAGTTGAAGTCCTCGATAGGAAGGTCGCTGTACAGACCTGTGAAATATTTCTGCACACCGTAATCTGAATTAAGAAGGACATTCTCATCGAAAACGCCTTTGGTCTGCAGGTCAAGATCCGCACACGACCAGATTGACAACAGTACAGCCGTCAATGAAAATATATTTTTGATTGTTCTCATCACCATCATCAGAATTTGATATTTACACCAAAGTTGTAAGTCCTGTTGACCGGATAGTTATAGATCTGCTTGATGTCACCACCGAAGTTTGAACCTCCCTGTGCTCCCGGACGTTCCGGGTCGATGTTCTTAAGACCGCAGATGGTCAGAAGATTGTAACCGCTGAAGTACACTCTGAGGGACTTTATATTCGCCTTGCTGAGCCACTTCTTAGGGAGAGTATAACCCACTTCCAAAGTCTTGAGACGTATATAGGAAGCATTCTGGATTCCAGTAGTACCTACATTGAAGCTATGGCCTGTCGCAGGATATTCTCCGGCGAGCCATTTTGTAGAAGGATTCCATGGGTCGGCTTCAGGATCCGCTGTGCGCCAACGGTCAAGATACATTTCGAAACATGCACCTGTGTCACCCCAACCTACCTGTGAGAACACTTCGGTGTATGCTGTATATACACCTGCAGCACCCTGCCAGTTCATGGAGAAGTCGATTCCTCTCCAGTCGAGGCCCAGATTGATACCATAGTTGAACACCGGAAGGTTATAGGTAGCGACAGGATGTCTGTCGTTGTCGTCGATCACACCGTCCTCGTTCCAGTCTTCATAGTAATAATCTCCCGGAAGAGTGTTGGAACTGTAGTTTGCTCCTGAAAGCGGATGATACTGTATGTCCTTATATGACTGGAATCGTCCGGCCTCTTCATATGCGAACCAGATGTCCTTGTTACGTCCGGAAACATTTCCTCTGTACCAGTTGGCCATAGAGTTACCTGCCTTGCTGTCAAGATGGTAGATCCAACGGTTCTTTGTTGCCGACACCTGACCGGTAACCCAGTAATTCACCTCACCTATCTTATTATAGTGGCTGAGCTGGATTTCCCAACCGAATGTGCGGTCGCTCTCGATGTTCTCCTGAGGAAGCGAAGCTCCGACTGTAGAAGGAATCACTGCTGTCGAAGTAGCGAGAAGGCCGTCACGGTTTCTCATGAAGACTTCTGCAGTACCACCGAACTTTCCTTTCCAGAATGTCCAGTCGAGACCAGCATTGTAAGTCTCTGCAGTATACCATGTAAGGTTAAGGTTAGGTATGGATGTAGGAGAGACTCCTGTTGAGAGATTTGATCCGTCGAACATCCATCCATAAATTGTAGAGCCATACTGTATGTCGTATCCTACCAAGGTCTGCGGATAAGTGCCTGCACTTGCGTCGTCACCCATTATACCATAGGAAGCACGGAGCTTGAGGTTGGTGATCCAAGGTACGTTATGCTTCACGAAATTCTCTTCGCTGATACGCCATCCCGCAGATACTGAAGGGAAGAATCCCCAACGTGAGGCTGCAGGGAAGCTTGACGAAGCATCTTCACGGAATGCAAAATCCACCATGTACTTGCTCTTGTAATCGTAGTTGACACGACCGATGAACGCTCTGCGTGTCTTGTCACCGATTCCTGACATAGAGCCGATCTGGTTGGTATCTTCTCCTGCAAAGAGGTACTCGCTGTCGAAATAGGTTTCTCTCTGTGCATAGAAATCCTCCCATGTATTGTACTGCTCCTCATAAAGGAACATTGCGTTCACATTATGCGCTTCAGCGAACTTACGCGAATAATTCAGTGAGAGCTGGATGACCTGGCCTGTGTTAGGATTGGCCTTTCTGTTGACTGTACCCGGATTGTTGTAATCCAAGGCAGTCAGTTCACCTGAAGCATTGACAGCATAGAGATTGTACGGACGCTTGTAGACAGATGCCTGAGCCATTGTGTAGTCGAAACTGTAGAATGCCTTTGCATTCAGGCCCTTGACACCAGGGATGTCATACTTGATGGCAAGCGAGCCGTTGAAGTTGTAGTTCTCGTACTTACGGTAACCAACTACATCGCTGTCAGTAGAAGCTATCGGGTTGTCAGGCTCAAGGAACTTCGTGTCATATGCATGAAGAGTCTTGTCTGCATCTGCCCAAGCAATAGACGTAGGGTCGTATGTCCATGCCTTCTTATACACTTCCCAAAGGTTTCCTCCGGAAGAATAAGGCTGATTGGTCATATCCTTATATCCGCTCAAGGAGAGAGATGTGCTCAGTCTCTTTGTAATCCTTGCATCGACGTTACCACGGAAGTTCCACCTGTTATAATTAAGGGATCCGCTCTTATACGAACCCATCTGGTCCATATATCCTACATTGAAGAAGTAGTCGACCTTGTCTGAACTTCCGTTCATCGAGAGGTTGTACTGCTGCTGAGGAGTGATGTCCCTGAAGATCTCATCATTCCAGTCTGTTCCGACTTTCTCCCCTGATCTGTAAGGTGCAATGGCATCTTCTGTATAGGCAGGTGTGGAAGTCCTCGACGGATAGTTCTTGCCGATGGCATTGTAGGTCTTCTCATTGAGGAGCATCATATGTGTCACTGCATCTGTTGTCTCAGGGACATAAAGGAATGTCTGAAGACCGACGTTGGCACTGAAGTCGATGTCGAACTTACCCTCGGAAGATGAAGATCCGCGCTTGGTGGTCACGAGGATCACACCATTCGCCGCACGGACACCATATATGGCTGCCGAAGCATCCTTGAGAACTGAAATATTGTCGATTTCATTGGAGTCCATACGTGAGAAGTACGCCATGTCTCTAGGAATACCGTCAACAACCACGAGCGGAGCACCCATACCGCGTATATCTATAGTGGTATCGAACTCACCTGGCTGAGCGGAGTTCTGAGTGATACGTACTCCGGGGATCTTACCCGAAAGCATGTTCACCACATTCTCGTTCTTAGTGGTAGTGATATCCTTGTTGCTGACAGTCGAAACTGCTCCGGTGAGGGTTGCCCTTTTCTGGGTTCCGTATCCGACAACGACTGTCTCTTCAAGGAATGTGGAATCCATATCAAGAAGGACTGTCATAGGAGCTGACGAAGCGGTAAGGACCTTATCCGCATAACCGATGAAAGAGAAAACCAGCTTGTCACCGGCCTTTACCCTGATGGAGAAATTACCGTCAAGGTCAGTGATGACTCCATTGGTCGTACCCTTGACCAGGACACTCGCTCCCGGCAATGGTTCTCCGGCGTTATCCTTGACCGTACCGCGTACAGTAAGATCTTGGGCACCGGCTACCGATGCAGACAGCAACGACAGCATCAGCACGAGCCACAGACATAACTTATTCATAAGCAAATCAATTAGTTAGATTTTCATTATTTTGAAAGTGTGACAAATCTAATTAATCGCTTCTGAACGGCGCCAATGTGCATTCTTACAAAGGGATTACAAAAGAATTACAACGCGCGGTTAATACAAAAGAAATAGTTTTGTAATACCATATATAATAAGAGTTGGAAGGAGAGACTTTATCTTTGTAAAAGATAGAAACTAGCAAACAAATAAATATGAGAAAATTCATGACACCCCTTTCAATCGTGCTGCTGAACATCGCGCTCATGGCGGGTTGCAGCAATGTTGACGAAGATTACATTCCGGGTCCCATCATGCCGCCCGAGAGCGACGAGCAGACCGGAACTACTACTCCGCCATCAGGAGACGAGCCTACTATCGAACATCCTGCAGAAGGAGAAATGTACAATTCATACCAGGGTCTTGTAATGTGCGGATACCAGGGATGGTTCGCATGTCCTGATGACGGCAGCACATATTCAAAAGAATCCGCATGGCCTCACTACAGCCAGAAATGGAGATTCCCTCGTACCTTTGAACCCGGCCCGGGCAATTGCGGCATAGACATGTGGCCGGATGTAAGAGAATACGAAAAGACATACGAAGCCACCAAATTCACTCTTCCTGACGGAAGCCATCCGCACCTTTTCTCGTCATGGGACGAATCAAGCGTAAACCTTCACTTCAAATGGATGAAGGACTACGGAATTTCCGGTGTCTTCATGCAGAGATTTGCGTCGCAGGTAGGTAATCCGATCGCAAAGGAACTTTCAGACAAGGTATTGGAATCAGCCATGAAGGCATCCAATGAGCATGGAAGAGCAATCTGCATGATGTATGACCTCGTGGGACTTGGTAATGAATGTTCGGTTGACGAGCTTATTGCAGATATCAGAGCAATCACAGAGAAATACAAATTCTTCGACAGGGAGGCCGCTGACGGTCATAAATACTATCTCTACCATGAAGGCAAGCCGCTTATGGCACTTGTAAGCGTTGTTGAAAGCAATGTAGCGGACGCTCAAAGGATTACAGATGTCTGTCAGGAGATGGGATTCAGCATGATGATCAGCTGTCCTACATACTGGAGAAATGGAGGAGGTGACTGGAATGCCACAACAGATGTCCTTCATGCCCTCATCAAAGACGTGGACATCCTTACTCCTTGGTACGTAGGACGTTACGATCATGATGGCACAGCCGGTGCACATGGCGGCAAATTCGCCAACTTCAAAGAGGCCGTTGTCAAGGGCGACAAGGAATGGCTTGACAAGAACGGTGTGGAATTCTCACCTCTCTGTTTTGCCGGATACTCTGACAGGAACATGCATCCGAACAGCAAGGTGTTCAAGAGAGCAAAGGGAGATTTCTTCTGGAGCCAGGTATATAACAGCGCAAAAATCGGCTGCAAGATGATATATGTGGCGATGTTTGATGAGATTGACGAGGGAACAGCCATCTTCAAATGTCTTCGTCAGGAGGAGGTACCATCAAACGAAACAACACCAGACTACTATGTAGTGTTCAAAGACGGTGAATACAAAATCAGAACACTTACTATGGGTCCTGAAACTGTAACCGGCAACGGCTGGTGCAAGAAGGCAAGTGAGCTCGGTGTTACATTTACAGGTATCGATAACGAACTGCAGTCAGACCATTATCTGTGGCTTGCCGGACAGGCGGGCAAGATGCTACGCGGCGAGATTCCTATGACAGAGAAGCAACCAAAAAGAGAATAAACAATATCATGAAAATGAATCGTTTAATTAAATTACTGCCAGTGATGTTGTTCGCATCACTGGCTTTGTCGGCTTGTATTCAGGAGGATCTTGAATCTCCTGACGGAGGTCTGACAGAAGGCAGCTTCACTATTCAGCTGACTCCCCCGACAAAAACTGTCAATGACGGGCTGAGTACCAAATGGGTGGAAGGCGACTCAGTGAATGTCTTCCATGCAAAGGCCGGCACGAAGGAATATGTCAACGACGGAGCATTTGAATATGACGGTGGAAGCGGATTATTCAGAGGTAACCTCAGCGAGACCCTTGAAAATGGAGAATATGACTGGTATGTTGCATATCCATACAATCCGAAAATGTCAACGCCGGAGAGAATGTCAATCAACATTCCAGCGTCACAGACTCAGGCTGATGATAACAGCAGAACTCACCTTCGTGGAAGTCTATGTCCTCTTGCTGGTAAGGCAAAGGGAATTCAGCACAATGAGGAGCCTAAGCTCGCAATGGAGCACCTTGTGACCATCATGAAGATCAAGGTGACAAACTATGAGGCGGAGCCATGCAATCTCCAGACTGTATCATTCTGCCATCACACAAGCAACGGCGTAAAAACCACACTCTCAGGATATTACAACGTAAATATAACTAATACAGAATCTGTATATACCGAAACCGAGTCACCAGATCACGGGCTTGGCATTGAGGAATGGACAGAAAGCACAGACGAACAAAGTCTTGGTGCTCCTATTACCCGTTCATCAGGTAATGCGAATAACGGTTTCTCTATTATCACGCTACAAACGCCCAAAATCCTTGGCTTAAATGAAAGTGCAACCGTCTATCTGGTCTGCAAACCATTTACAATTGAGAATGCGACTTTCTTGAGTATCGGCATGAATACACCATCAGACGGAGTCAGCATCCGAATCTGTAAGGTGGTCAATTGCAAGGCCGGAGCCATAAATGGTGTAAAACAAGGTAGCCATCTTGCTCCGCCGTTGAAGGACTTTGCTAAGTTCTATTATGGTGTGAAGAATACTGATGGAAACTACGAGATCATTGATGAGAACTGGTGGAGATGCGATCTTCCCAAGGGATATGACCTCAACGGTGAGTTTGACTTCAAGGATCTGTTTACAACGTTGAACGCCGATGCGAGCTTTACTCTTATTGATGCACCGAACCAGAATGCTACCGTTCAGTACTATTTTAATGATTTCCAGGCTTGTCTTAATGGATCAAAATGGAATGGTACAGCCCTTAATCCGAGTCTGAACCTTTCCTTCCCTGACATAGACAAGAGCGGAGTGTTCATATCGGTTTATGCAGGTTATGAGGTAGGTAATTTCAATATCTTCTTCCGTAACCCGTCTTCGGAGCCGGATGAGCCGGTAGTGGATATGACGAACGATATGTATGACAGCTATCAGGGTCTGGTGATGTGTGGATATCAGGGTTGGCACGGAACTCCGGGTGATGGTTGTGCACATAATCCAGAAGAGCCTTGGCCACATTACTGCGATGTAAATATGAAAGAGAATGGACAATTCATCTTTGAACCTGGAGTTCTTAGAAATAGTATTGATTTCTGGCCAGATATTACTGAGTATGAGAAGACTTATGCGGCTGACGGATTTACTTATCCTGATGGTAGCCAGGCTATGGTATATAGCTCTTACGACGAGTCTACAGTAAATCTTCACTTCAAATGGATGAAGGATTACAATATCGATGGTGCATTCATGCAGAGATTCGTATCTCAGATAACAAACTCTGATGCACTTGCTCATAGTGATAAGGTTCTTGCTTCAGCAATGGCCGCTTCTAACGAACATGCAAGAGCTATTGCAATCATGTATGATATGGTCGGAATGGATGCAAATTCATCTGCCGATATCATACTGAATGATGCCGCTGCTCTTAAAGCTAAGTACAATCTGGATAACAGAGGCAATGGCCAGAGATACTATCTCTACCATAATGGCAAGCCTCTTATCGGTCTTATCAGTGTAGGACAGGCAAGTGCCTCTTATAGTATTGCTCAGGCTCAGCAAATTGTGGATGGACTTCAGGCGATGGGATTCAGCATTATGCTTGGTGTTCCTGCATATTGGAGAAATCCTGGTAGTGGAGACTGCGTGAGCGATTCGAAGATTACTACTCTGATCAAGGATGTAGATATCATAATGCCTTGGTTGGTGGGTGTATATGACTATAATGGTACAGCAAGCAATGCTGTATCGAGTTTCTCTGAATATTTCACTGATAGGATGGATGATAAGAAGACAATTTGGGGTTCTACGACAAAGGGAGACTATTCACAGGCCGCATACCATAATGTAGAATATTGTCCTCTTGTATACCCTGGATTCTCAGACCGTAACATGAAACCAGACCACGACGCATATGACAGACATAGCGGAGACTTCTTCTGGCAGCAGATATATAAGAATGTCAATAAAGGTGCAACGATGCTTTATGTAGCTATGTTTGATGAGATTGACGAGGGAACGGCTATCTATAAGTGCCTTAGAAAGAACGAAGTGCCGTCAAACGTAAGTGCTAAAGATTACTATGTGGTATATGAGAACGAAGGATATCGTCGCTCTGATACTCAGGTTTCTGTCAGCGGAACCGGAAACTGGTGCAAGAAGGCGAGCGAACTCGGCATAAAATTCAACGGTATCGAGGATAACCTAGACAGCGACTATTACCTCTGGCTCACCGGTCAGGCGGCGAAGGTTCTCAAGGGAAAAGCCACATTGACACAGAACAAACCAACAAGATAAGATATGAAGAAAACAGGACTTTTATTTATTCTATCAGCCCTGATATCTTGTACCGATGCAGTTCAGCAAGATCCTGATGTACAGAGTGCACAGGCTCTTGCTGAGCGTGTTTTGGACAGACAGGCTAAGCATTTTACATTTGAGAAATTGGATGGTGTAGAGGGCGATGTGTTCGAACTCTCGTCTGAGGGACGAAAGATCGTCATCAAGGGTACCAATGCCAATTCTATGGCAGTAGGTCTCGGCCACTATATCAGATATCACTGCAATGCAGTATACAGTTGGTTTGACTTTGAGGAAATGACCATGCCGAAGAAATTGCCGAAGGTTGAAGGTACAGTCCGCCATAGCGCAAGGGTAAAGGACAGATTCTTCCTTAACTACTGCACATACGGATATACCATGCCTTGGTGGAAATGGAATGAGTGGGAGCACTTCATCGACTGGATGGCGCTCAACGGAGTGAACATGGCACTTGCAATCACCGGCCAGGAATCCATCTGGTACCAGATCTGGACAGAGATGGGTCTTTCAGATGAAGAGGTGCGCGCTTATTTCTGCGGTCCTGCTCACCTTCCTTGGCACAGGATGATCAACCTCGACAGGTGGAACGGCCCTCTTCCAAAGGCTTGGCTTGACGGTCAGGAGGCACTCCAGAAGCAGATTGTCGCTCGTGAAAGAGAGCTCGGCATCCGCCCTATCCTCCCTGCTTTCTCAGGACATGTACCTGCGGAGCTTGCACGTATCTATCCTGACGCCCCTATCAAGGAACTTAAGCCATGGGAGCATTTCCCTGAGGACTGTGCATGCAGTCTGCTCGACCCTATGAGCGACCTTTTCGCTGAAATTCAGAAGAAATTCATTGACAGGCAGACAGAGGTGTACGGAACAGACCACATCTACGGCATCGACCTCTTCAATGAGGTGACTCCTCCAAGCTGGGAGCCTGAATACCTCGGCAGAGTAAGCCGCCAGGTGTACGAGTCACTCAAGGCAGCAGACGAGGACGCAGTATGGCTCCAGATGGCATGGCTCTTCTTCTACGGCAAGGCAAACTGGACTCCAGAAAGAATCGAGGCCTACCTCACATCATTCCCTAAAGAGAATCAGATACTGCTCGACTATCACTGCGAGAACACTGAGGTATGGCAGCAGACAGAGAGCTTCTACGGAGTACCATATATATGGAACTACCTCGGCAACTTCGGAGGCAATGCACATCTCACAGGAAGTTTCCGTGTGATAGACGAGAGATTTGAGAACTCGCTCATCAACGGAGGTGAGAATCTCTGCGGCATCGGATGTACTCTCGAAGCAATGGACTGCAACCCTTATGTCTTCGAGTATGTAATGGAAAAGGGTTGGGATTTTGATATTCACAGAGATGTTGACGCGTGGATCAGGGCAATGTCTGACCGAAGGACAGGAAAGGTGGACGAAAATGCAAGAAAGGCATGGCAGCACCTTGCCAATACAATCTATGTAGACGAGCGCCCTACAGGTCTTAGACAGCAGATGGTCAATTTCCGTCCGGTATTCAACGATTGGGCATGGACATATAACTCCCCTGCTCTTGACGAAGACACTGAAAACCTGAAGATTGCTTTGGACCTTCTTCTGGAGGCCGATGGCAGCGGAGCAGCATACAGTTTCGATGTGACCAACATTGCCAGACAGTACCTTACAAATGTATTCAATGCGGCATTCAGAGATTATGAAATCGCTGTAAAGGAGGGCAAGCGCGACGTGATGGCAGACAAGGCAGAACTGATGCTAGACATTCTCGACGACCTTGAAGTCATCACCGGCACACAGACATACTTCCTTGCCGGTAAATGGATTGAAGATGCCCGTTCATGGGGTACAACTGAGGAGGAGAAGGACTTCTACGAAAGAGAGGCACGTAATATCATCACCACATGGGCTGGCAAGGCACATCAGAGCCTTAACGACTATGCCCGCAGGACATGCAACGGTCTCATCAGTTCATACTACAAGCCACGCTGGGAAAGATTCTTCAAGGCAGTAGCTGACAGAATGGACGAGGGCAAGGGCTTCCACATGGAGCAGTACCTCGTCTATAAGGACCAGATAACAGACTTTGAAATGCAGTGGTGGCAGGAGTGCATCGGTGAATTCATCTGCAGTCCTGAAGGCGATTCTAAGAAGATTGTAAAGGAAGTTATCCGGAAATATTAATCCGGATAACTCCTTATTTTGATGTCATGTGGAAGACAAGTTCGCCACCACTGACAATATCAGAATAATCGATATAGTTATTTTCACAAGGCTTTCCGTTAAGGAAGGCCTTTTCTATATACTTGTTGTCCTTGGAATTATTCTCAGCGATGACCGTAAAGGAATTTCCATCAGGGAGATTGATGGTTACAGAGTCAAACAGAGGAGATCCGAACCAGTATTTTCCATCGAAAGGATTAACCTGATAAAGACCCATTGAAGATAGGAGGTACCAAGCAGACATCTGACCCATATCCTCATTTCCACACAGACCGTCAGTTGCAGCAGAATAATAATTCTCGAGTATATGACGGCTGAGGTCAGCAGCTCTGTCAGTTCTTCCTACCTGGCTATAGAAATAAATGATGTGATGGCTTGGCTCATTGCCGTGCACGTACTGTCCTACAAGACCTGTCATATCTACAGCCTCTCCATCAATGCGTGAAGGTTCTGTAAAAAGTCTGTCAAGCTTCGCCACTACATTATCAGTGCCACCCATTACCTCAACAAGGCCTTCAATATCATGTGGAGCGAGCCAAGTATACTGCCAAGCTGTTCCTTCGCAGAAATCATCTGCCATATGCACTATACGATAAGGATTGAAAGGCTCTCTCCAATTGCCCTTGCTATCCTTTCCGCGAGCAAAACCCGTCACAGGATCATAATGGTGTCTCCACCATCCTGCTCTGTCAGCAAAGAGGGCATAATCCTCATCCTTGCCGAGAAGTCGTGCCATTTCAGCGATACCGGCATCAGCAATCGCATACTCAAGGTCGTAAGCAACGCTCTGAGTCTGATGTAGATCGAATGGTATATATCCATATTGCTTTCTGAGATCCTGCCAACGAGTATCAAGCATTGCAGATGCTTTGGAAGCTTCGAAAAGATGTTCGGCGAGACCACCGTCTATACCCTTATGTACCGCATCAGCTGTCATTATGATACCGGGGTTTCCAATCATGCAGTCTGTCTCTACGCACTGCATAGGCCACACTGGCATATGACCGTTCCTTTCGTTCATATAAAGGAAACTTCTCATGAAATCCGGATACAGATCGCTTCTCAGCACAGTATAGAGAGGAGACCATGCACGATAAGTATCCCATAAAGAGAAATTGGTATATATATCCGGGTCTGCACAATCATTATAGAGAGACGGGAAGATCATAGAATGGTACAGAGCAGTGTAGAACACCTTCATTGACTCGAGATCATCTGTTTCGACATGGATACGTGCCAATTCCTCATTCCATGAAGCGTAGGCATTACGACGTACCTTCTCAAAATTCCATCCTGATAGTTCCTCAGCCATATTAGCCTGAGCACCTTCCATTGATGTGTATGAAAGGGATACCTTCATCATGATCTGCTCAGATTCAGATGTGGTAAAATTAACCCTTCCGTATTTGCCGTCAATCATCTCGAAAGAGTCGAAAGGACGCGAGAATTCAGCAGCGAAATAAATCTTCTGATTATCTGCCCTGCTCCAGCCACGGTCTGACCATCCGGTGGATGTTCTCCAGCCACGCAATCCCCTATCTGACACAACCTCGATATCACATCCTGTAAGTACATCCATTATACCACCATCGCCATTCTCCATATCAAATACAATTGCAGCCTCACTGCTCTGAGGGAAGGTATAGCGATGAAGACCGACACGGGTTGTAGCAGTCATTTCTGCGAGAATGCCATATCTCTCCAATGGGACGCTGTAGTAACCGGGTATACTCACTTCACGAGTACGGTCAGCATAAGACCATAGGCCGGAAGCTTGATCACTCTCACTTCCGCGAGCATAGACAAGGTTCCTTCCAACAACCGGCATGACTGTAACATCGAACATCTCCGGCATACCAGCACCACTTAGGTGGGTATGTGAGAATCCGATAACAGTAGAATCCATTTCATGGTATCCTGAGCAGAAATCCCAAGTATTAGGTATACTGGTAGGACCAACCTGTACCATACCGAAAGGCACATTTGCGCCGACAAACACATGCCCAGGACCTCCCGAGCCGATCTTGGTATCTACATAGTGGCAATAATCTGTACTTGAGCAGGATACTGCTGAAAAGAATGACAGGATTGTGATAAAAAGAAAAGGTATCTTCATAGGGTAATCAAAAAGGCTGACCTATCAAGACCAGCCTTATCAGTTGAACTTATGTTTAAATATTTAAGCAGAGACCTGGTAGATAGCGGGAACCATATGTATATACTATTGTTCCGTAGTCATACTCAAATTTGATACGCGGAGTAATGCAGAATGCCTTCGAAGTATCATAAGTATTATCCAATATGATATGTCCATTATCGGTCATAGTAATTCCAAATGCTTTCAACTCAGCAGCAAGATTTGCTTCCTGCTCACGGCTTTCAGGATCGGCGCGTTTCTCATATTCACCAGGATTTGTATCAGAAGCAAACTCAGTGTACGCAGCCGGAATCCAATACAATCCCCTTGACTGACCGCAGTACTTTGCAGCTTCTTCTGTAAGACCGAATGAATTATTTACCAGATTATTCTCAATAAGTACTCGACCATCAGTAGCGACAAGATGGTCTTCGACTTTCCATGCTGTCCGGAATGTAGCGAGCTTGCCGCCTGAATAGTCATTGGTTGCAGTGTTGTACTGAGTGTTGATGTGAATATCTCTTGCTATGTTCGCACCTCCTGTGACATATCCGATACGGGTAAGCATGTGCTCGTCATTATAGAGATAGTAGAAGTCGAAGCTGTTGTTCTGCAGACGGTTCACACCATTTGATGCAATCAGTTTGTCCTTGAACGGATCCTGGATTCTGAACCAGATGAGCCAGCTTCCAACTCTATAACCAGCATAACAATTTAGGAAAAGACCAGCTTTATCATCGTAATCCACATTGAAGTTGTTATCCCATCTTCTGTTTGCAACCCACCTGAAACCCTGACAGCATGCTGAAAGCTCGTTGAATCTTGTAGCATTGCCATTACCACCTCTATCATTCTGGTTGCCTGCATCAAGCATCTCTATTTTTGCATCTCCGGTATTGCAAGTATAGAAAAGATTGGCAAAGTCAAACTCTCCGGAGAACTGGAAATCAGCAGGAAGATCACATCTCCACCATCCGTCCTGGAATGTATATGTTCCGTCAGCATTCTTCTGACCATGGTAGAAGTTGATACCATCTATAAAAGGGGGTGCAAGACGACTTCCCTGCTTTACATTGTTAATTTTACCAGCCGCACAAGATACATCCTTACCATAAATGGCCATTTCTATTCCGCCGGAATCGTTATTCATACCAATTGTAAGCGATGTGGCATTCGGGATATTGAAAGGAATGGCTGCGAGGTATAGAGTTGCACTTTCGTTCAGTCCAAGATCTTTTGGGGTGTTGAGGTGAATAAGTGGGCGTGGTGAACCTAATCCCATTCCCTTATCCACATGAGTATATGCCACATTCTCGCCAGTAAAGTCAACTGTATATGTACCGGTAATTGTCTGGGCATGTGCATCACTAATCAGGGTAACATTCTCATGAGTACATCCGTTTGCCATAAAAGAGACACGATTTAGGCTCATTGGATTAGCCTCATAATTTGTAACCTTGATCTTCATCACAGTCACAAGTTGCTTCATGTTGATTACAACTGATGATGCCGGATTCGAAGATATTGACTTCGCCTTTCCTACCAAAGGACAAAGAGAGCCGGCAAGATGAGCCATACTGCCATCCTCAGACTGATATTGGTCTGCTGGAATATTTATGGTCATAGCCTCAGGAGATGTCATATTCTCATCATACGGATAAGAAACGTACCAGTCATACTCCTTACCTGATTCAAGCGTAGCTGCGAGGCGTCCGGTGAAAGATGATCCCGAGTCAAATTCAAACGCTCCATCTTTCACATAATCTTTTGAACCGGCAACAGCATGAAAGACATTGACCTTATCTCCCTCCACCCAATTCGTACTCAAACCATTATTCACTGTCCTGGTTGCAGGATTAAGAGTGATGGTGAATTCCACACCAGCGTCAACATTACCACCCTGAGGCTCACCGAGCTGTTCGTCAATACAGCCTGTGAATGAAAACAGAGCTGCCACAACTGACAATAATGCAATATGCTTCTTCATAATCATCTTATCTTTTAAAGTACATCATCATTTTCTTCCCAGTCCGGAATTTCCGGAGACATACACAGGACCCCCTCGGGTGCCATCTCGAAAATAACGCAAACCGGTGCGATGTAAGCGCATTCGGCATACTGTTCAATTACCTTGTACATAGTCTATAATCATGCTTTTATTATTTCACACAAAATCGACGTAAAGATACCTCGTTACGCGCGTATATAGGCGCGGGCGCCATTTACAAATACATTAATAAAATATTACAGACATTACATACTTATATTTATATAGTAAATTCGTATCCGAAACCAAACATAACACACATGAGACTTAAACTGACATTCATTTCAGCATTGGCGCTGCTCTGCATGATTTCGTGTGAGACAGCCAAGGAACCGGTAGATTACGTCGACCCATATATCGGCAACGTAAGCCACCTGCTCGTTCCGACTTTCCCTACAGTCCATCTCCCGAACTCCATGCTCCGTGTATTCCCGAAACGCTGGGACTACACCACAGAAAGGATCGACGGATTCCCTATCATAGTGACAAGTCATAGAGAGACTTCTCCTTTCACTCTGTCTGTGACTCAGGGTGAACCTGCGCCTATAGTAAGTTATGCTTACGACAGGGAGAAGATCACTCCATATTCATACGAAGTGACCGTAGCAGACGGGGATATCGATGTGGAATATGCGGTTTCACACCAATCCGCTATCTACCGGATGACTTTCCTCAAGAAGGGTCAGTCTCACCTGATACTCAACTCTGCAAACGGAGATGTCAAGGTAGAAGGCAATGTGGTCACCGGATCGCAGACCATACAGGACCAGACCAAGGTCTATGTCTATATGGAGACCTGCCAGAAGCCTGTGCAGACAGATTACCTCAACAATTCATGCGTGACCATGACCTTCGACGAAGACGTGCTTGATGTGCGCTACGGAGTGTCGTTCATAAGCGTGGAGCAGGCGGAAAAGAACCTCCGCAGAGAAATCACCGATTATGACCTTGACAAGGTAAAGGCAACCGGAAGAAAGATCTGGAACGACGTACTCGGACGCATGGAGGTGAAGGGTGGCGACGAAGACTACAAGACAGTATTCTACACATCATACTACCGCAATTTCGAACGTCCCGTATGCATAAGCGAGGATGGCAGATACTGGAGCGGATTCGACAACAGCGTACACGAGGACGGCGGTGTGCCGTTCTACAACGACGACTGGATCTGGGACACTTACCATGCATCGCACCCACTCCGCATCATGATGAACAAGGAAGTAGAGGAAGACATCCTGGCCTCATACCTGAGGATGGCGGAACAGATGGGAACAATGTGGATGCCTACCTTCCCAGGCATCGCAGGTGATTCACGAAGAATGAATGCAAACCATGGCATCGCCACATTTGCCGATGCTATTGTGAAAGGTCTCGATGTGGATAAGGATAAAGCCTGGGAGGCATCATATAAGGGACTTACAGAGAAGACACTCATCCCTTGGAGAGGCGTTCCGAATACCATTCTTGACGAATTCTATTGGGAAAACGGCTATATGCCTGCTCTTGGAAACGGCGAGAAGGAGTTTGTGGAAGCAGTAGACAGTTGGGAAAAGCGTCAGCCTGTTGCGGTATCTCTCGGTACAGCATATAACTGCTGGTGCCTGGCCCTCATTGCAGATTCTGTGGGCGAGACAGAAAAGGCAGAATACTTCCGTCAGAGATCATTGGATTATCGCAATCTCTACAATCCTGAAACAGGATTCTTCCATCCGAAAGATGCACATGGCAACTTCATAGAGCCGTTTGATTACAATTTCTGCGGCGGAATGGGCGGACGTGATTATTATGACGAGAACAATGCATGGGAATACCGCTGGGATGTGAAGCACAACATTCCTGACCTCATCGAACTCATGGGAGGTAACGAGAACTTCGTGGCACAGCTTGACAGCATGTTTGCCGAGCCGATGGGACGCATAAAGTTCGAATTCTATGCGAAATATCCTGACCATACCGGAAACATCGGTCAGTTCTCGATGGCTAACGAGCCCGGCATGCACGTACCATACCTTTATAATTACGCAGGAGCTCCTTGGAAGACCCAGAAGAGAGTGCGCCAGATGCTTGACACATGGTTCCGCCATGACCTGATGGGTGTACCGGGAGATGAAGACGGCGGCGGACTTACAGCCTTTGTACTGTATTCTATGCTTGGTTTCTATCCTGTCACTCCTGGATCGCCTGTATACACTATCGGTAGTCCGGTCTTCCCTGAAGTGACCGTTAATCTTACAAATGGAAACAGGTTTACAGTGAAGGCTGTGAACGTATCTAAAAAGGACAAGTACATTCAGAGTGCTACCCTCAACGGCAAACCGCTCGACAAGCCTTTCATTGGACACGACGAGCTTATGGCAGGCGGTGAACTTGTCTTGAAGATGGGTGACAGACCTGATAAGGAATGGGGAAAATAGACTAACCCAGGAGACTTATGAATTCCTGAATACCACGGGTGGCCACATCTTTGATGTGCGTCACCCTTTTATCTTTAAGGGGCACATCCTTCGGATCTATTATATATATAGGTGCATCTGCGCCGACAAAGCGGTAAAGACCTGCAGCCGGATAAACCTGAAGTGATGTACCTATGATCAGCAGGACATCTGCCTGAGAAACCACATCGATAGCCTTCTCGATCTTAGGCACCGCCTCCCCGAACCATACTATATGGGGACGGAGCTGCGCACCATTCGGAGCCATGTCACCGAGATGTATCGGCTCTGCACCTATATCGAATACTGTTTCCTCCGAGAATCCGTCCAGCTCGTTACAGCAGTTCTGCGGGCGGACCTTCGTGAGTTCTCCATGGAGATGAATCACCTTTGTGCTTCCGGCTCTTTCATGAAGATTATCCACGTTCTGGGTGATGACGGTGACATCCCAGTTACCCTCAAGCTCTGCAATGGCTCGATGTGCGGCATTAGGCTTGACTTCGGCCAGCTGGGCTCTGCGCTGATTATAGAAATCAAGTACCAGAGACGGATTGCGATACCATCCTTCGATCGAGGCGACGTCCTCCACCTTGAAGTTGTCCCATAGGCCGTCTGTATCCCTGAATGTTGAAATACCGCTTTCGGCACTGACGCCGGCACCGCTCAAAACGACTAGACGCTTCTTCATGATTATTTTACAAAATAGTGATTTTCAAGCCAGTAATGGAACAAAGGATCAAGAACGACGGGCTCATCCTTCTCATTGAACGTTATGACTTCCTTCTTACGGAGAGCATCCTTGACTCTGCGCACATTGGCAGATGAGTTGAGATGATATTTCTCAATGACGTCTGATGCACTGAATTTGACCACTCCGTCAAGCACTGCCTTCAGCAGGCTTACCTGGTGGTCGGTCAGGTCGTTTATCATATTCATGAAGCGAGGCTCATGGATGGAAATCATGGCCCTCAATGCCTCCATCATTATACCCTCGTTGATAAATCCCTTTGACAATCTGTCACAGATGGATGCAAGATGATTGATATACCACATATTGCATTTGAAGAGTTCGCATGCTCCCATGGCAAGATCCCTCTCGAATGACTTTCCGGAGCCGTAAAGGAAGCCTCGTACGACATGCTCTATCACTTCCCTGCTCTCGACATTCTGGATCGGCAGATGAACTACCTGACGATAGAAATATTTCTTTTCAGCGAATATGTATTTCATTGCATTGACGCTGGAGCCTGTCATGATGTATGAGGCTGCAGGTCGATCGTGTCTTTCGCGAAAGACATCCTCCATAACTGAAAGGAAGTCCTCATGGTCGTCTGCAAAGAGAATAGCCTGAAACTCCTTCAGAATCACATAAAACGGCACTCCCTTGGCTGTAGCGACATGTTGAGGCAGCCTCAGCATTGCTGCGATATCATCCCGGTCAAGATCCCAGTTCAATGAAACGATGGAGCCGTCCTGATAGAAACGTTCCCTGTCAAAGATGAAATGAGTACCCTCCAGATACGAATTTATGGCCTCCTTGTACTGGTCAGGGGTAGAATAGGCCGCCTTCAGGACAGTCGTTCCGAACTTCTGAAGAAAATCAGCCAAAGTCCTTATATTGAACATCTCCACGCAGACTATCATGAATGGCTTTCCGGAAGACCTCATGTTAAGAAGAGTCTGCTGGATAAGCGACATCTTGCCGGATTTCGGAGGTTCATACATGACTACATGCTCACCTGCATCCAGAAGGTTTCCGAGTATGTCACATTCCTTCTTTCTTCCTACGAAGTTCTTGCCTGTGACATACTTGTCGTATACAAAAGGAGTTTCCATAACTTTCACGTTTTATCCTTGCAAAATTAACATTTTGAAATTTCACATACAACATAAATGTTACAAATATTTATTATTATCTTTGCTTGATTGTAAATACGATTTTCATGAAACGTCATCAGTTTTTAAATGGCATATTGTGGCTGATCGGAATAATTGTCAGTCTGGTCATCATATTACAGATTCTCCTTTCGTCATCTCTCCTCCCATCTCTCATAAATAAAGTTGCAGGGAACTACATTGACGGTGACATTTCATTCGGAAAGGCAGAAGTATCGATCTTCCGACGTTTTCCTAAAATCACCATGACTCTGGAAGATTTTTCTGTGACTTATCCCGCAGAAAGGTTTGATTCCCTCGAAAGAGCCGGTGTGCAGGGCCATATGGTTTTCCACGGCTGCGGAGAGCAGGCCGACACTCTTGCCTCATTCAAGGAATTCTCGGCGAGTCTGCGTCTGTTCCCGCTTCTGAGAGGCCAGATCCACATTCCGCATATAGACCTTGTAAAGCCGAGAATATTTGCTCACAGTTATGACGCGGACAACGCTAACTGGAACATTTTCAAGACATCGGATGTCAGTGTCGGGATGTCTGCCGGTGAGGAGACAGACAGTCTTGAAGCCAGGAATATTCCGGAAACAGAGGAAGTCTCCGAAGGCATCGGGATGCCGCCGATAGTTCTGGGCCATATCCGATTGTCAGAACATCCGCATATCGTATTTACTGACAGCAGGGACACTCTCTTTGCCATGGTAGACCTGAAATATATGGTATTGGACGGCACTCTGAAAAGCAGAAAGATGTCAAGAACGAGGATAGGAATGCGTATGGACAGTCTCTTCATCGCAGGTCGCATGGGATGTGATACGGTCGCTTTCGGGCTTGACAGATTCGGCATCAGGGAGCATCGCGGACATATGGATTTTGAGGCCAGCGCGAAGGCGTTCGCAGCAACCCGTTCGTTCGGAAGACTCCGTATCCCGATGGAGATGAACGGTGCGATTGCCTTTCCGAAGGATACTGTACCACATGTCAGACTGGACAGGATCGAGGCTGAAGTTGCAGGAATTCCTCTTATGGCTGACGCAGACATCACTCTGTCCGGCGGAAGGACAGGGATTACAGGTCATGTGTCCGTGAATGACTGCAGCATTCAGGATATGCTTTCAGACTATCTTGTCAACTTCATTCCAAAGGTGAAGGACATCAGGACCGACTGCAGGTTGAATATCGATGCCAGTATCGACGGAGTCTACGATTCAGGTTCCGGAACACTGCCGGACTTCAATGTTTCAATCAATATACCGGAGGCAGGACTCAGATATACAGGTTTACCGTATGACGTTCTGTTAGGGATAGATATGGAGGCTTCAAAAGCACAGGATGAAACAATAAATGTATCGCTGAACAAGGTCAGTGCCACCGGATCAGGCCTCACAGTTTCAGTTAAAGGAGGAGCAGCAGACCTTTTGGGAGCGGACCCGCAACTGAATATCGACACCAGACTCTATGCCTGTCTTGATTCTCTGCAGAAATTCCTGCCTGACTCAGTTTCGCTCCAGGCAAAAGGTACGATCGACGCACATCTTGCCGGAAAGATGAATATGTCCCATCTGGATATATATAACTTTGCAGGCGCGGATCTCAAAGGAGAAGTCACATTCAGAAACATTGACGTAGATTCTCCGGCAGATACCCTGAACGTGATGATTGACAGTCTGGGCATATCAGTGGGACCGAAGTCCATAAAGTCCAGAAGGGATCCATCCAAGTCATTCAATATGCTTGAGGTAAACGGACATATCCGCAAGGCTGACATCAATTTCAAGGAATCCTTATACATCAAGGCAAAGGATCTGAGTGCAAGTGTAAAGAATTCGCTCCCTGAAGATGACGGCGAAGACGGCATCTGTCATTTCAGCGGAAACATCAGTGCTGACCTGCTCTCTGTCAAGGATGCATATGGATCAAGAGTCATGATGCATAAGACAAGGAACACATTCCGTATGATGCCGAAACGAGGTCAGCCTACATTGCCTATGCTGACCTTCACGAGTGCAAACAAGAGGATCGCCATGATATCCGGAGCCAACAGAGCCGTGCTTTCCGATGCAGACATAAAGGCCAAGGCAGCCATGAACACCATAGACAGAAAGTTAAGGATGCAGGCTTTCATGGACTCTCTTGCAAGACAATATCCTGAAATTCCGCGAGATTCTCTGCTAAAGCACTCGATGGCCCGAAGAAGACAGCACACCGTTCCGGAATGGATGAAGGAAGAAGAATTCAGGGAAAGTGACATTGACATCAGACTTGACAAGACTCTGGCTAAATATTTCCGGGAGTGGGACCTGAACGGCAATATAGGAGTAGGTTCAGGACTGGTAATGACTCCACGCTTTCCTCTGAAGAACTCCATCAAGGGATTTTCATGCAGCTTTGACAACGACAAGGTTACAATCGACAGCCTGAAGCTGAGGGCCGGAAAATCCGATTTATCCGCCTATGGAAAGCTTACCGGCTTGAGGATGGCTCTGCTCAGGAAAGGGTTGCTGAAACTGGATGTAGACATCACATCTGACGGAATGGATGCAAACGAGCTTTTGCGTGCCTACAACGCGGGATCATCATTCCAGCCGGATAACCACATGAACAGCGAGGACGTCAGCGATGAGGAATATCTTGAGATGGTCATGGCTGACACTACGGTTGTGGAGAAGAAAAACAATCTGATCGTAATTCCTGCCAACCTGAACGCAAGCATCAGCGTAGATGCCTCACACATAAGATATTCCGACCTGGATATCAGCAAGGCTACAGCAGAACTGATCATCAAGGAAAGGTGTATGCAGATAACAGGTACAAGGGCTATGACCAATATGGGGGCAATCACATTCGACGGCTTCTACTCTACACGCTCTAAAAAGGACCTGAAATCAGGATTCAGCCTCAACCTTATTGACATCACTGCCGAGAAGGTAATAGATCTCATGCCATCCGTTGACACTATCATGCCGCTGCTGAAGTCGTTCAAGGGACTGCTGAACTGCGAAATTGCAGGTACGGCGCGCATAGACACAAGCATGAACATCATAATGCCAAGCATCAACGGCATCATAAGGATCGGGGGAGAAAATCTTTCAATCAGCGATAACGAGCTGTTCAAGACTCTTGCCCGCAAACTGATGTTCAGAAACAAGAAGGAAGGCAGAATCGACAAGATGACTGTCGAGGGCGTTATAAAGGATAACGTGATGGAAATCTTCCCGTTCGTGATGTCTGTTGACAGATACAGTCTCGCAATGAGCGGAAAGCAGAATCTGGACATGTCGTTCAGATATCACGTTTCCGTACTCAAGTCGCCTCTGATCGTCAGATTGGGCGTTGACCTGTACGGCACAGACTTCGACCATCTGAAATTCAAGATCGGAAAGCCAAAATACAAGAGCGAGAAGGTGCCTGTCTTCTCTACTGTAATCGATGAGACAAAGATCAACCTGCTCACATCCATCAAGGGCATATTCGAAAAGGGTGTAGAGGTTGCCATCAAGGAGAATGAGGACCAGGATATCATCAGAAAGCACAAGGAAGATATAAATTATGTAAATGCGACTGACGTCAAGCTCGAGGAACTGAGCGAAACAGAACAACAGCAGCTCAAGGAGGAAGAAGCGAACGCATCTACCATTGAAGAGGCTGCCGCACTTGCGACAGAGTCGCTTATGGAAAAAGGAATACTATAATTCGGACATATATCATGAACAGTCAGGAATACATAGAGGTGGCTATAAAGATCACACCTTTCAGTGAGGAGAATGCAGATATTGTTACTGCAGAAATCAGCGAACTGCCATTTGAATCATTCAGCACAGAGGATCCGTACCTGAAGTGCTATATCCAGAAGGAACTATATGACCCACAGGCGCTTAAAGTCGTGCTCAACGGTGCAGCCGGTTACGGATTCGATCTGGAGCATTCGGCAAATCTCATTCCGGCAACCAACTGGAACGCCGTATGGGAAAGCCAGTTCAGTCCGATTGTCATAGATGGCAGATGCACAATCAAGGCTTCATTCCACGAAGGCCTGAAACGTACAAGATTCAATATCACCATCGACCCGAAGATGGCGTTCGGCACCGGACATCATCAGACCACATACATGATGTGCAGGGCGTTGCTCAACAACGAGGACAAGGTACGCGGAAGTGTCGTCATGGACATGGGTTGCGGTACGGCAGTCCTTGCAATCCTTGCCGCAAAGATGAAGGCAGCGAAGGTCTATGGCATAGACATCGATGCGATTGCAGCCATTTCAGCCTATGACAACGCCAGACTCAACAAGGTCGGTACCAGAATCGAGACATACTGCGGTGACGCCTCGTTGCTTCAGAGAAACACATACGATGTGCTTCTGGCTAATATCAACCGCAACATCCTTCTCCAGGACATACCTACATATGCCCGCTGTCTGCGCAAGGAAGGTCTGCTGTTTGTGAGCGGATTCTATCTCGAAGATATGCCTCTTATCATAGGAATGGCCCAGAGTGTCGGTCTTGAATATGTCAGCCACGACTCCATCGACAACTGGTGCTGCATAAAGTTCCTGAACAGATAGAACAAAACTGAAAAAGGTGATTAATCGGTCAGAAGACTTCTTAATCACCTTTTTTGTGCCCGAGATAGGAGTCGAACCTACACGCCGTGAAGCACTCGCACCTGAAACGAGCGTGTCTACCATTTCACCACTCGGGCTTGCTAAAGCGGGGACAAAGATATAAAATGTTTTTGAATTACGAACTATTTTTTAACCTTTTCCCATCAAATGACCACATCATATACATGAGTATCGTCCCAATCGCTTACAGCAATAGTGAACTGACTGACGACAAAATCAATTCCGACTGTCACATCCCTCAGATCTTCTTCCCTCCAGTCATACCCCGCTTCAGAGATATACTCTCCGAGCGTAAATCTCCTCAGCACATCTGAATCATCGACAATCTCCAACATCAATGAATCATCAACCTGACGAGGGAGACATACCACACACATATTGTCCTGATCCGGATAGACGGAATAGGAAAATGCTCCCTCTGACGGTTCCCCTCTCACACCATACCCATTGACACCTCCACTGAATCTGAAGGAATAAGGAAACAATTCTTCTGACTTTACATACACTGTAAGTATGCAATGATTCTTCCGCATATGTATAGTCTCAGTGACAAATTCACCGGAAGCAGCGACCACCGACGAATGCATGTAAACGGGCGGACAATCCTCACCATAAGGTATCTTCAACCCTTCTGCTCCAGCACTCTCTCCGTCCAATCCTGAATACAGCCACACACTCACCTCACCCTGCGGCACCAGAATGTCATATTCCCCTTCGCAAGAATTCAGTTCCAATGATTCCGAGAACTCATATCCTTCAGGACCACTGAGAAACAGGTCTGCAACATTCACTGCAGAGGTATCGACGTAACTCAGATCCAGCCGCAACAGACAAGGACATCGCTCCCTATCCTCCTTTACCGAACAGCCGACACAGCATAGCAATCCCCACACTGCAATTAAACGTAACAGACCCATTTCCATGCCTCCCATATCAGATTTCAGTTTCGTCAAATCGATTTTCCTTCCACGATGACACTGTAAACATCGCAGTTACTGTTCCTTCCTCAACAAGGACATCAGGCGAATATGAACCCAGATTCCTGATGTTCAGAGAACATATATACTTATTTCCGGCCAGTATTGTTCCGATATTTATCGGATAATAGAATGTCTCTCCATCAATTTCCGTCTCAATCACCAGACGTGTAGGTTTTTCCTGTCCATTAGGATAACAATAGAAGTAATGAGCCTTATATGATGCCTGACTTCCTGATATGATGACCTCATCTTCCAGTTCATCATATATGACATCCGGACAGGTCAGAGGATCATAACCTCCCTCATTATACCAGAATGTAGTCGGTTCATCAGTCATATAAGATCTTTCACCGGCCGCATTTATAAGATATATCGCCTTGATTTTCACCGGTTTCTGAAAATACTGCTGGGAAACGAAGCTGACCCCGAGTTTGTTGATGACTACCATTGCCGCAAGACGGTCGACAGTCAGAAGCACTTTCTTATCCACCTTGAGTGTATCGAAAAGGTGACCCAGCATCACTTCATTACCTACTGACATGTTCTTCAGGTCCAGTTTTCTCTTCGACAGGTCTTCAAGTGTCTTGACGTCATTAAGGGTATTTGCGTTCACCAGAGCCACAAGATGTTTTTCTCCGTTCCTGCATGTCAAAGACACTGATGTTGTAGTGGAGGTGGCAGTAGTCTCAAGCGCACCAAGCTTGTCAAAGACGAAAAGCTGAACCTTGTTTATCTTCTTGTCCGTGTAAGCTCCGGGAATTCTTGTCTGCGGATCCGCCACATCTACTGTAAGACGCACTTCACCTTGTCCCACATTGACTTCCGACTCTTCAGAAACAGAATTTCCGGAAATCTTTTCATTACAGCCGATCATGGCCAACGCAGCAACGCATGCTGCAAAACAAAATCTGATTTTCATAAATATTAAAATTTAAAAGGGTTTTCTTTTCTCTAACAACACATGCATCTCGGGATCGAGGTTTGCCCTGTGTTCCATATATGGATCATAACCGATACACATTTCAAAATATTTCAATGCCTCATCAATCTGGTCAAGTCTAGCCAGAACCACAGCCTTCAGATAGCAGACTCCTGCGTCATCATCTGGAAGTTCCTGGAGGATATCCCATGAAGAATATGTATAATCTGCGGCCATCAGGGCCAGAGCAGCATTGTAATCCCGATAGGGTCTCAGAATAGATACTGCCTTCTGATAGTCAAGGTCCTTCAAAGCTGCCAGACCCTCCATATATTCCTCATCAATTTCGGTAGTATGCACCGTATCCTTCACCATACCTATACGATGCATATGGAAGTCAAAGCTCACACTCCTGAGCTGAGGATAAAGTTTCTCACGCATATACCTGTACTCCTTCATCCTTGACATTTCCTTTTCTGTCTTATCCGGGTCTTCCATTCCTGAAATCAAGCCCAGGAGTTCTTCTTTCGCCTTATTGTCGATATGCATATCATTTGCTACAAGCACAGACAACTGCTTCCAATTCTCCGGACACGAAGATGTCCTCATGCTGTCTTTCCACTGAACGGGGACATAATCACCGAAATACTCCAGAACAGCACCAGACCTTGCTTCAGACAGGCGTTTATTAAACAGGTATGAGCCTTCAGGAGAGCATGATGCTGTAATTACAAGAGAATCCAATGCGAATTCTTCCATAGACTTCATATCATCTATGCACCGGCGCAGTCGCCTTATCTCTGAAGCGTTATCGCCTAATGTCGTGTCAATCACAGCACTTCCGGAAGCAAAATCCAGCAATGCCTTGGTGTTGTCGTACACTCTTCTTTCCTTTACTATCATCCGGTACCTGGTACGGTCTTCAGTCAAGGAAGACAGTGAACTTATATAGAACGTCAGATCATCAGGAAATGGCAGTCGGGCAACAAGATCACCATCCTCATAAAGGCTACCACGAAGAATGATTTCCACTTTCCTGAGCCTTGGTCTGCAGACAAACCTGTGTTCATACCGATATATGAAATCTCCAGAGGAATCCATGATCACCGTATCAAGTCTGATTCCTTCATACCGTATAGGGTCCTTGACATATTTCTCATACATGCGTCCGCTTCTGGATTTGCGACGTTCGTTCAACTTCCACTTCAGATGTCTGGTATAATGCAGCAATGCATCCTTCTGAGTTACTCCAAACAGGTTTTCCGCCAAAGGCTCCGATATAAATGTCGTATCATTCTTCATCGCATAGGTATCAGGAAAATGTCTTTCAAGGAACTTCTCCAGCTGATCCATCCTGACAAAAGCTGAGCTGTCTGTAATTATTGACGCCAGGAAGGCCTGATAACGCTGATATCCTCTCATCTGTCCTGCCCGATAGGCTGATCCTGTTATATAGATCGGTTCAAGTGCAAGAGTATCTTCCATCATCTTCATATATGGATACATCTTGATCTGCCATCTGGAATCAGACATACCTGCCGGTACAACGATATCAAAGTTTATTGTCACAAAGCCCTGTCTTTCCGCTACGTTTCTGAAACGTGCGACAACTTTTGAAGCGCATATGATATCCGTAGCCACCATCTCCCCAGTCTCAGAATCACGTATCGCATTCATTATTGTCGGGCCATCCGCCAATGTGCTCCTAATGCTGTCTATCTGTACGTGCTCCTCCTCTTCCGGTTCCGGACCGTCATCGGGCACATACATTCCCAGACCCACCTCGCCTGACATTATCCTCTTCATCTTGGTGTATGGAGAGCACGAGAATACCAGGAGCAGCAGGAGAAGCATAAGACTTCTGCAATCAGAACACATATACCAACGATATCATCAGGTCATCAGGAAGCAGGAAATACTTCCTGCCATGTCCGACCGTCGTTCCACATACCACACAGGAATATCTTCTGAAGAAGGACATTCCAGCCCATGCACCCAGTCCGAATTCAAGGTTAAGATTGCTTGACAACATATAGGTATAACCGGCTGAGAAACTGCAGCCATACCTGTCACCTTCCTCTGTACCCCACGAAAACAAGCCTCCATAATTGTATTCCTGGTAACGGATCTTTCCGGCAAACCACCAACCGGACATCGTGTGCCATGGCCATAGTCTGACTCCCAATGCAGCAGACCTCTGCCTGAACTGGAACTGCCTTGCCGAATCTGCTCCATTGAACGTAAAGGGATTGTAACGCACACCGGCTGTCAGGCTACAGTGTCTTGATACAGAACAGGAGAAATCCATATTCATCGTTCCAAGACAAGCATAATCGAGGAGATTGGTTGACAGGCTGAACTGCTGGGCATGCAGCGGGATTGACGATATAAGAGCAATCGCCGCAACAAAAAGACACTTCTTCATCTGACTAATACCTGCTGAACACCTGTTCTATGATTGATCTCTTCTTCGGATAGGCCGATATCAAAGCATTCCTGAGGTCAGCCTGTGAAGTCACTTCGTCTGTCAGGACAGCAAATATGTCAGAAGGCGACACTCCCCTCTCATCCAGATATCTGAATATCTGGGGATAGAACCAGAAAGACGTACCGAAAGTCGGAAAACTGCCGCCATATCTATCCTTGAACATTCTGGATTCAAGATAATAGGCCCACATCTCCCCTATCTGACAATAGCCTGAATATTCTCCTGAACCATCCCCATAGGTCATTCCTCCACTCTTTAAGTAAGACTCTACTATATAGGATATATACTTGTCCCAATAATCCGTCTTAACCTGAGCAAAATGACTGGCATGCGCCAGTTCATGGCAGGTTGTGGAGTATAGTTCACGATACTCATCCTTACCTGAGACTCCGATGGTTATATCAGGAGCAAAATATTCTATCAGGGATTCAAATCCTTTGAGAAATTTCCTGAGCAGATCATCTTCGAGAAGAGCACCATGGTGCAGCATGACTGCACTGCTGGCCTTCAGGCCATGGAACAGCCAGATCCGCAGATCTGATGGCGGGGTCTTTATATCAAGGTCGTCAGAAGCACATCTTGACAGATAATCATAGACCGCATTGTTTACTGCACATCTGCGGAAAAGTTTGGATTCAGACTTTTCTGTTATTGTGACATTGACGCCCTTCGGACTTGATTTGCCCAATGTAGATACAGAGGCCGGAACCAGCACCAGATTGACTCCGATGGAGAAATTTCTGCTGTTCTTGAAGACCAGCCTGTATCTCAGCTGCGAGGAGAATTCCTTTTTCATTGAATAATATCCGTCCCGGTCTGTAGCCGCATAATCAAACTTGACAAAGGAATTGCATACAACGCGCACACCGGCGACACCGAAAGGTTTACCACCATTGGCATGTTTATCCACAATGGTGATTCTTCCTGATGGCTTGACCTTGTCTGAAGCCTTTGTTACAGTCTCGCAGGAGATCCTGTCATGATTGCCTGTAAGGATATAGGACTCCCTCTCCACTGCAGACCAGTCTATTGATGTGTCTGCTCGAGTGCCCGGATCATTCTCAGATATATAGCATTCATCTATGATCTCGTAGCGCACGGGTGGAAACGTGAAGTCATGAGAGACTACGGCATATTGCCATGTAACATTACCCTCCGGAATATCCGGATCATGATACCAGTCTCCTTCTACTGCAATATCATAATCCATCGGATGGTCTGTCAGTTCAAGGCCCAGACCGGTAAGAAGGTCATATTCCGCATCATCAGCAGGAAGGAAACGCACATACAGGTCAGTAGTCTTCAGGTCGACTCGGTCAGCCTTGGTCGGATAAAGAGATTTCAAGGCCCTCCGCATGTTGGCTGTAGTATAGGGATTTTCAAGATGATCCCCAAGGACAATCATATCATGGGTCAGTTCCTGTCCATACTGGTAATCCAGACCATGCATCTGTTCAAACTCATCATGGCTGCATGACATCATGACCAATGTCATCAGAAAAATTGTAACTCTACCTCTCATAATCGTATCATTTAATTACGATGGCAAAGTTCAGAAGTAATATCCGCGTACAAAAAAAGTACGCGGCTATTTACAAAAATCGCCCATAGACATAGGTCCATGGGCGATTTCAACTCTAAAATTAAGCGGATTTTTTAAAAAATTCCCTTAATTTCTAGAAGAATGATACTGTTTTCTGCTCTACAGCAGCAATAAGGCTGTTGGCAACGCGGCTGACTCCGAAGCGGAAAAGTTCCTTGTTAAGCCACTCCTTGCCAAGGATGGATGAAACAATCGAATAATAGCAAAGTGCATCTGCTGCTGAAGATATTCCACCTGCCGGTTTGAATCCGATCTTCCTGCCTGTCATTTCATGATATTTTGCAATACACTCGCACATCACATATGCAGCTGCCGGTGTTGCGTTCACGTCAACCTTTCCTGTTGATGTCTTGATAAAGTCAGCACCTGCCTCCATAGCAAGGAAGGAAGCATTTGCGATAGCCTCGGAAGTACGTAGAAGGCCAGTTTCAAGAATAACCTTGAGATGGACCTCACGTCCCTGCTTTGCGGCTACAGCATCGATACATGCACGTACCTTACGGATTTCATCGGCTGCTGCTTCATAGTCACCGGCAAGAAAAGAATTCAAGGCCAAAACGATATCAACCTCATCTGCACCCTGCTCTACAGCAAGCTCGCACTCTTTGAGCTTGACCTCAAGGAAACTCTGCGAAGATGGGAAGCAAGCCGATACGACTGTGATATTGAAATCACATTTACGCGCGTCCTTTACTGTTGCTGCAAAGTTCGGATAGACACAAACAGAAGCAGGCAACGGCCATTCTGGATATGCCTGACGGAATGAGTTTACCTTCTCTGTAAGCTTTGCCACAGACGCTGGAGTGTCATCTGTCTTCAATGTTGTGAGGTCCATCATAGAGAAGCATTCCTTATAGACCTGCTCTGACGCAACGTTTTCGAGATTGGAAGCAATGAGTTCCAAAGCTCTTCCCATGGCCTCCTGATCAGGAGCATAGCCATACTTCGTTAAAAAATCTGCCATAAGATATTTTATAAATTTAAAATTTCAATTTAGAATCAACTATTATTGTTACCGGACCGTCATTCACAAGCGAGACTTTCATATCCGCTCCAAAAATGCCTCTTCCTACTTTTTTACCCAATTGGGCTTCTACCATCTTCATAAACTCTTCATAAAGGGGCACCGCAACATCCGGTTTTGCCGCTTTTATGTACGATGGTCTGTTGCCTTTGACCGTAGAAGCGAACAAGGTGAACTGACTTACAATCAATATCTCTCCATCAACATCCTGCACTGACAGATTCATCACCCCGTCCTGATCGTCAAAGATACGCATTGCCACCAATTTTCGTGCGGACCACTCAAGATCTGCAGTCGTGTCCTCATCGCAGAAGGCTGCAAGTACAAGCAATCCTTGTCCTATCGATGACAAGTATCCTTCAGCCGGGACAGCAACTTCTGCATTTGTAACTCTCTGAACAACCAGTCTCATATCATCCGCTTATCTTTACATCAAACCCGGCTTCCAGCAATGGTCTGACAAATCCGGTCATTTCTTCTACCGTATATTTCTTCAAAGACTTGTCAGGGGTCTCCCTGTCAATGGTATATACCATTACCTGACGAGGCTTTAATTCCTTTACTATCTCTATCCATGACGACAACGCTTCCTCCGAAACCGTCGTGAACTCCTTGGATTTCAGGAACATTGTCTGCAGCACGAAATTACCATCCAATGACTTCAGACTCTCTATCACATCTGCAAGTCTATATGTACCGACAGGTCTGTTGATCTTTTCAATCAGAACATCATCTGACGCATCAATCTTCAGTATCGGGTTATCTATCTTCCTCAACGCCTCAGCAACTGACGGCCTTCCTACAAGTGTCGCATTGGACAATACGGATATCTTTGCCTTCGGGAAATACTCGTCCCTCAAAGATATTACGGCGTCTATGATTGCAGGGAAATCCGGATTCATCGTAGGCTCGCCATTGCCGGAAAAGGTGATGGAATCAACATCCTTACCTTCTGATGCCAACTCAGACATCTTCTTCCTCAACGCCACCTCAACTTCTGCAAGGGTTGGGAAACGTCGTTCTGCAATTCCATCCTTATTCCACCCGCATTCACAATAGATGCAGTCGAAATTGCATAGTTTACCTTTCGAGGGCAATATGTTTACCCCCAAGGATGACCCCAACCTGCGGCTGTATATAGGTCCGAAGACTATGTCATCAAAATGCAGCATCAAATTATTCTTCTTGAACGACTGTCAGATGTCAGGCAACCGTCCTTATCAATATCACTCACCAAGACTATACCCGGACGTTTTCCCGGCGTAAGGCTTCCCAACACATCATCCTTTTTCAAGAACTGTGCTCCGTTTGTACATGCCCATGTGAAGATTTCATTCATCGGCACTTCAGGGAATGACTTGTGTATGCAATACATTTCCTTCACCATGTCCAGATCATCGTTGCTTGACAGCGAGTCTGTACCGACTGTTATCTTCAATCCATTCCTACGCATAAGCGGCACTGGAGGCAAGGCATTGTGTATGAATATATTTGACAATGGACATATTGCCCAATAAACATTACGGAACGACTTGATGGCCGCGTCAACATCATCCTGGGCAAGACATACATTATGCACCAGCAATACCTGCTCAGCATACGGAGCCTCATGCGCATGAGAAAGGCGGTCAAGGAAATATTTGAGTGAAGATTCTCCTGTAACCGGAGGTGTACTCATTCCTGAACGTTTACGATTCTCATACATCGCTCCTGTGCCGGTCCTGAGAAGGTCTTCTTCCTCCTGACTCTCCTGAGAATGGTATGATATGAATCCTTTTGCAAGACCTGCAGCAGCGGAAGCCGTCAGAAGCTGCGGACTCATCGTATAGCATGAATGCGGTGTCGGAGCAGCGTCTATTCCAGCCTCTTCTGCCAAGGCATCCAAGTCTGTCACTCCCTTCATGACATCCTCGCACATTTCCGGCTCTGAACCGAATACTTCAAGGAAAGTCCTGGTATACATAGGATGTACAGCTTTGACTCCAAAAGAAGAGTCATCATTGCTGATGTCAGCCATTGCAGACACACCGTCCGCCCACATCTTGTCCATCCACTTCTGCACAAGGGTAATCTTGGTTTCGCGGCCAGCCCAATCACGGAGCTCATTGATCTGGTCGATGAAACCGGCCATACCTGTTCCCTTACGGAACTTGCCATGCAGATGCGAAAGTTCCACATGACAATGAGCATTGACAAAACCCGGAACAATGGCACCTGATCCAACCTTTTCCGACTCATGGCATGTGCCGACATTAAGGATAGTGCCATCCTTTTCGTCATACTCCACATAACCGTTTCTTATCGGCTCATCCTTGTCCAAAGTATATATATATTCCGCTGTAATTCTTGCCATGACTATTCGTTCATTAACGTATCAGCGACTGCTACCTCTACCGTATCCACCGGCACAACCAGACGTACGCCTTCATATACCGTATCGATCCGTGGCTCACGCACTGTCACCCACATATTTCCAAGCGAATCCCATCTTACCTTCAGGGAATCAGACCAGTTGTAATTGTCCTTATCAGGGAAATCCTTCTGAAACAGCACGAGTTCCGGGATGGTCAATGAGGCCATCAATGCCTTGATGCGAAGAATCTTGGCCTGTTGCTTTCGCATGACTTTAAGTTCCTTATCGAGCAGTTCGCCAGAAGTTCTCAGGATTCTTGAGAAACGTTCCGGATCGTTCAGATAATACATTACACTTTGCTGATAATCCTCGGGAGTATATCCGTACTTTTCAAGAATGGGATCATATACCAGGGAGGTATCGGCAATGTTCCTGATCTTTGGAGTCGAGATTATCCACTGGTCCGTAACCAGCATTTCAGCATATATCCTGGCCAGTTTAGAACGTGGAATGACCTTCGCGCTGTCTTTCCTGCACGAAGGAACCAGGACCAGCACCAGGGCCAGAATCAGGACAATGTATTTCAGACTACGCTTCATCCTATCTCAAAACAGCACCAAATTCATTCTGGAAGGTAGAAAGGAGTTTACTCATAACTCTCTCCACATCATTATCAGTCAGAGTCTTATCAAGATCCTGCAGCACGAAGCTGAGTGCATACTGCTTCTTACCCTCCGCAATCTTATCACCTCTATATACGTCAAAGAGACTCACCTGCTTGATCAGTTTCTTGCCTACGCGCAATGCACTCTTGCGGAGGTCTGAGTAATTTACAGACTCGTCAAGAAGGAGCGCAAGGTCACGACGTACCTCAGGGAACTTCGGAAGTTCCTTATAGCGGATCTTGTTTCTCTTGACAAGTTCAAACAAGGTCGGCCAATTGATTTCAGCTGCGAACACAGGCTGTCTGATACCGAACTGCTTCAGTCTTGCAGGAGAGATCGTTCCCATTACAGCAAGAGGCTGACGTGAGCCAGGAAGGCTGTATGAGAGACCCTCTGAGAAGAGATCTGCAGGAGCTGCCTCTGTCTCAAGTGAATAGATATCACATCCGAAACGCTTAAGAAGAAGTTCAAGATAGCCCTTAAGCTGGAAGTAACTTCCCTTGCCAGGGTCAACTCTCCATGATTTCTCAGGCTGACCGCTCATGAAGAGTGCATAGCATGTATGTTCCTCGTACGACTCGAGAGTCTTGCCATCAGTTTCAGGATTGAATGAATAGACAGAGCCATACTCGAAAGTCTTGATATTGGTCATCTGTCTGTTCATATTGTAGGCAATGACTTCAAGACCGTTAAGGAGAAGTGTCTGTCTCATCACATTGAGGTCAGAACTGAGAGGATTCATGATTCTCACGCACTTTTCCTCAGGGAATGTCTTGAGTTTGGAATAGTATTCAGACTTCGTAAGCGAGTTGTTCATGGTCTCGACGAAACCGTTGGCAGCAAGGAAGTCTGCTATAGACTTTCTTACCTGCTCCGGCTCTGGTTTCTGAGGTGCATTGACAGACATCCTCATAGCCTGAGGCAACTCGATATTGTTATATCCGTAAACACGGAGGATTTCCTCTACGATATCACATTCACGATATACATCAACCATGTACGAAGGGACTGCAACCTTCACACAGCTGCCAGATCTTTCAAGGAACTCATATGCAAGACCTTCAAGAATACCATCAATTACCTGATGTCCGATCTTCTTTCCGATAAATTTCTCGATTCTGTCATAATCAAGCTCCACGACCTTCTTTTCCATCTTCTCCGAATAAACCTCCTGCATACGGCCGCAGATATGTCCTCCAGCAATCTCCTGGATGAGGAGAACTGCACGTTTTGCAGCATACTCCACTACGAGAGGATCTGCACCACGCTCATAACGGAAGGAAGCATCTGTCTTAAGAGTATGTCTCTTTGATGTCTTTCTTACGGATACAGGATTGAAATACGCACTTTCAAGGAATACGTCAACAGTAGACTCTGTCACGCCTGAATCCTCACCTCCGAATACACCGGCAATGCACATCGGCTTCACTGCGTCAGCAATCACAAGGTCAGCTGAACTCAAAGTACGCTCCACGCCATCAAGCGTTACGAACTTCTCACCTTCCTCAGCTCTACGTACTACAACCTTTCCACCTGAAATCTTGGCAAGGTCGAACGCATGCAATGGCTGTCCCATTTCATGAAGAACAAAGTTGGTGATATCAACTACATTGTTGATAGGTCTGAGACCGATTGCAAGAAGTTTCTTCTGAAGCCACTCTGGAGACGCTGCAACCTTTACGCCTTTGATGGTTGTTCCGGTATATCTTGGAGCTCCGTCAGCTGCCACAACCTCTACTGGAACGGCTTCACCTTCTGAACTATCTGCCCATGCAGATACATCAGGAAGTTTAAGCTCACATGGAACATTGTTATGCTTGAGATATGCATAAAGATCACGAGCAACGCCAATATGAGAAGCTGCGTCAACTCGGTTAGCCGTAAGTCCGATTTCAATCAGGGCATCTGTTGCAAGACCGAGATAATCCTTAGCTGGCGTACCTACAACTGCCTCCGGATCGAGTACCATGATACCGTCATGTGACTCTCCGATTCCCAACTCGTCCTCTGCGCAGATCATACCGAATGACTCTACGCCTCTGATCTTTGATTTCTTGATCTTGAAATCCTCTCCAAGCACAGTTCCAACTGTAGCAAGAAGAACCTTCTGTCCTGCTGCTACGTTAGGAGCGCCACAAACGACCTGAAGAAGTCCAGGCTCACCGGTGTTAAGTTTTGTAATATGGAGATGGTCCGAATCAGGATGTTCTACACACTCTACCACTTCTGCTACAATTACACCTGCAAGACCTCCAGGGATCTCTTCAATCTGCTCGAGCGAATCAACTTCAAGTCCGATTGAAGTCAATGCTTCTGATACCGCCTCCGGTGAGAGGTCACACTCAAGATATTCCTTGAGCCAGTTGTATGAAATCTTCATATATGCTTTACTTTAATTTTTCAATTACACAATGTCGTCCTTGGAGAACAAGGAACTGACAAACTCTCTTTTATCAAAGACCTTGAGATCATCGATTCCCTCGCCTATACCGACAAACTTCACAGGAATCCTGAACTGGTCAGCCACACCTACCACTACGCCACCCTTCGCAGTGCCATCAAGTTTGGTGATGGCCATCGCCGTGATATCCGTTGCCCTTGCAAACTCCTTTGCCTGCTGGAATGCATTCTGTCCGGTGGATCCGTCCAAAACAAGCAGAACTTCATGCGGAGCGTCCGGAACGACCTTCTTCATGACATTTCTGATCTTTGTCAGCTCATTCATCAGGTCAATCCTGTTATGGAGACGTCCTGCTGTATCTATCAGTACGACATCAACATCCTTTGCTACAGCCGATTTCAAAGTGTCGAATGCTACAGAAGCCGGATCAGATCCCATTGCCTGTTTTACAATCTCAACACCGGCACGTTCAGACCATACTGTAAGCTGATCCACGGCAGCTGCCCTGAATGTATCAGCCGCACCAAGCATAACCTTCTGTCCCTGTGCCTTCAGCGAGCTGGCAAGTTTACCGATTGTCGTGGTCTTGCCTACGCCGTTTACACCGACAACCATGATCACATACGGTTTCCTGCTGAAATCGAAAGGCACCACCGGAGCATCACCGTCATTGACATTCAGCAGTTTTGCTATTTCATCCCTGAGAAAATCCACAAGTTCGTCCATTGAAACGTACTTATCAGTACGGACACGCTCTTCGAGATTCTCAATAATCTTCATCGTTGTATCGACTCCCATATCGGTCGCAATGAGCGCTTCCTCTATCGTATCGAGCAATTCATCATCCACCTCGGTTCTTCCGACAATGGCCCTTGAAAGCCTGTCAAAAAAGCTCCTGTTCGTCTTCTTTACTCCTTTATCAAAAATACCCATAATTCGACGTTTAACCTACAAATATACAGGTTTTTGGGATAATAAAAAAGAGGCATAGCTGAATTTCAACTATGCCTCTTTTTATCTGAGAGAAGAATTATTTCTTTGCGAAGAATTCTTTTGCCTCTGACTCCTCAACGAGCTGCTCAGTGAATACATAAGCACCTGTCTTAGGAGACTTGTCCATACGGATACACTTTACCATCTTCTTGAGTGTACCGGCCTTGAAGGTTGCGACTGCTTTCTTTGCCATTTCTAATCCTCCTTAATTATTTGATCTCGCGATGAAGGGTTACCTTCTTCAGGAACGGATTGTACTTCTTACGCTCCAGACGCTGAGTTGTGTTCTTCTTGTTCTTAGTTGTGATGTATCTTGAGATACCTGGTACACCGCTTTCTCTCTGCTCAGTGCACTCAAGGATGACCTGCACCCTGTTACCTTTTGCTTTCTTTGCCATAATTCGTAAAATTAAACAAGGTTAATAAATCCTTTCTTCTGAGCGTCCTTGATAGTAGCGTCGAGACCGTTCTTCTCGATTGTTCTCATACCCTTGCTAGACACCTTAAGAGTGATGAATCTCTGCTCCTCCTCTGACCAGAACTTCTTGGTCTTGAGGTTCAGGGCAAAAATACGCTTTGTGCGTCTCTTAGAATG
>JAZLDR010000058.1:0-1760 GCA_045614805.1 Candidatus Cryptobacteroides sp.
GCAGGATTGCATCTCCTGGCAAGTCCTTATACTTGTCAAGAATCTCTTTTGTCGCTGTCAGCAAAGGCACACGCACTACAACCGGATTTCCATCTTTGGTCTTTCTCGGTATATACTGGACAGCTCCGTCTATGATACTACGCTTGGTCATACTGTATAGATCGCTTATGCGGCATCCTACAAGACATTGGAACACAAAAACATCCCTTTGCTTTTCCAATGCCGGATCAAAGCTGAAGTCGGTATTGTACACCTTATTCCTTTCATCTATTGTGATGAAGATCGGCTGGCCATACACACACTCCTTAACCTTGAAGTGCCTGAACGGTCTGTTCCTGGTCAGTTCGAGGTCGAATGCCCAATTGAACAAAGTGCGCAGCTTTGTAAAGATGTCATTTATTGTATTCTGGCCACGAGGTTTCGGAGTACGAGTCTCCGGGTACACGCAAACATGTAATTTCCCCATATCTGACAATTATCTCACAACAGGAGGCAGAAGTATGCAGCCTGTTTTCAGACATCAGACAATAAAGACCGTTACTTCTCTTGCGGCCTGAGCTCCCATAACGAGTGCCTGAGCGATATCTGCGGTCTTGGACGGGCCGCTGATGAAGCAGCCATAACCGGGATTCTCTATTTTTTCGTATGCCTGATGCATGTTATCAACGACATCCTTGCGGTCAATGATAATGACAAGGCACTCTGATATGAAGAGGACCGCCCTCTCATTCATTGTCTGAGGAATCCAGATGCAGCCGTTTTCCGCCACTGCCACCTTGCCTTCAACGACACCGACATCGACTCCATTAAGGTCTAATGCCTCGCTTACTGTATCGGGGTCAAGAGACGCAGTAACATATGATAAGGACGAAGCTATCAGAGAAGCATCAGGATATATGGATCTGATGAGCTCATTCACATCCTGCCCAGGCTCCAGAAGGACTGCATCTCCACCGACGAACCTGACAGTTTCCATGAACTGCTTTAACCTGTCATCATACTGAACTGGTGACAATTCATCGAAAGACGGCATAGGGTACTTCTCCCTTCTGCTGTCTCTTATCTTAGTGAGTATGTTTTCCTTGCTTGTCATTTCACTTTGCCTTTTTTCCACATTGTCTGGAACGATTCCTTTGCGAATTCCGGAAGATCGCGTCCTTTGCCCCAAAGTTGAATGCTCAACATCCCCATTCCGGAAACAGCGGCATTGATAAGCGGAGAGCACTTCAAGGCACTGTTATACAAGGCCGGACGGTCAAATACTGTCTTCATACCCATACTCATCGCCTCCTTGACTGAAGAAGCCCTGCCTATATCCTTGAGCGACTGTCTCCATGCATATATCTGCTCGGAGAGATTGACCTTTGCAGGACATACGTTTTCACATGAGCAACACAACGAACACGCACTGACATTGTCTGAGAACTGCTTCGCATCACGAGCCATACCGAGATTGACTCCTATCGGACCCGGAATGAAATATGTATATGAATAGCCTCCTGACCTGCGGTATACAGGACAGGTGTTCATGCAGGCGCCGCATCTGATGCATTTGAGGGTTTGCCAATGCTTTTCCTGGGCCAGCATTATGCTTCTACCGTTGTCAACGAGTATGATATGCATCTCTCCACCCGGGCGTGCTTTTCTGAAATGAGACGTGAAGGTAGTAGAAGGCTGACCTGTGGCACTTCTGGCAAGAAGCCTGTGGAAGACTGCCAGAGATTTATAATCTGGAATTATCTTTTCTATACCTACAGCCG
>JAZLDR010000059.1:0-55646 GCA_045614805.1 Candidatus Cryptobacteroides sp.
GCTTCATGGTGGTGTGATCGCTGCTTGCGGTACATTCTTCGTATTCTCAGACTATATGAAGCCGGCAGTGCGTATGGCTGCTCTCATGGAACTTCCGGTCAAGTTCATCTGGACACATGATGCATTCCGCGTAGGTGAGGATGGACCTACTCATGAGCCAGTTGAGCAGGAGGCTCAGATCCGTCTCATGGAGAAACTTAAGAACCATCACGGCAAGAACTCTATGCTCGTAGTAAGACCTGCTGACTCAGAGGAGACTACCGCATGCTGGAAGATGGCGATGGAGAATATTGATACACCTACTGGTCTTATCCTTTCACGTCAGAACATTGAGATGCTTCCTGCAGGAAACGACTACAGCCAGTCAGAGAAGGGTGCTTACATCGTTGCAGGTTCCGATGAGAATCCAGATGTTATCCTTGTCGCTTCTGGTTCAGAGGTTTCAACTCTCGTTGCAGGTGCGGCTCTTCTTCGCGAGGATGGTCTTAAGATCCGTGTGGTAAGTTGTCCTTCAGAGGGTCTCTTCCGCAGCCAGTCCAAGGAATATCAGGAGAGCGTTCTCCCTGCAGGTGCCAAGATCTTCGGTCTTACCGCCGGTCTTCCAGTAAACCTCCAGGGTCTTGTAGGCTGCAACGGAAAGGTGTTCGGTCTTGAGAGTTTCGGCTTCTCGGCTCCATACAAGGTGCTCGATGAGAAGCTTGGCTTCACAGCTCAGAATGTTTACAATCAGGTGAAGTCTATGTAATTTAGCATAATACTTGAAAAGGGTACGGGGACTGCAGTTTTTGCGGTCCCCGTATTTTAATTTGTAGTGTTATGAAACGTCATTTTGAAAATTTGAGAAGTAGAGCCTCCCGTGTTGTAAAGCATTGGTGGCTTATGCTCATTGCTGGATTGCTATGTATTGCGATGGGCATCGTAGTGTTTGTTTTTCCTTTGCAGAGTTATGTGACTCTGGCAATCTTGTTTGGAGTCCTGATGCTTGTAGTAGGCGCGACACAACTTTCTGTTGCGTATACCAGCGCAAATTATCTTGCAATGAGAGGCTATATGATAGTCGGAGGTGCGCTGGATCTTATTCTAGGTATTTTCCTATGCGTCTATCCGGATGTGACGGTCATGGTTGTTCCGATACTTATGGGATTGTGGCTGATGTACCACAGCTTCATGATTATCTCATTAGGAGGTGATATGGAGACTTTCAATCTTAATGGAAGCGGTATGGTTATAGTCGGAGGTATTCTCCTTCTCTTGTTTTCTATTTTTGTCCTGATCAATCCTCTGAGCGTAGGTATCTCAACCATAGTAGTGCTGACAGGAATCGGCCTGATCATCTTCGGAGTGCTGACTTCACTCCTATCACTCAAGTTGAAGTATATTCATGTCGATGCAGGGGAGTAGGGTCCGGAGAACCAGGATTTCGTCGCTTCGCTCCGATTTCCTGGAGGTTTGGGTCTTGTACCCAACAAAAAGGAAAGCCTGGGCTTCGCCCGCAGTTTTCGATTATGGCAGTCAATCTGTAAGCGAGCTTACATTGACTGCTATAATCGAAAAAGCACTTGACGATTGTCAAGTGCTTTCCTTTTTGTTGTGACCCCGCCAGGATTCAAACCTGGAACCTTTTGATCCGTAGTCAAATGCTCTATTCAGTTGAGCTACGAGGCCGAATGCAGCTAAGCTGCTATTTCATTAGTCTTCGTTCTTAACGACAGCGACCTTCTTCTCTTTAATACGAGCCTTCTTACCTGAGAGATCGCGGAGATAGAAGATACGTGCACGACGAACTTTACCTACCTTGTTGAGCTCGATTGACTCGATGAATGGTGACTCGAATGGGAAGATTCTCTCAACACCTACACCAGAAGCAACCTTGCGAACAGTGAATGTTCTAGTGTTTGCTGAAGCTCCGCGAAGCTGGATAACAGTTCCTCTGAACTTCTGAAGTCTCTCCTTATCACCCTCCTTGATTCTGTATGTAACGGTGATTGTGTCACCGGCTTTGAATTTTGGGTAGCTGGCTACTTTCTCGTTTGCGAACGCCTGCTCTACTACTTTAATAAGATCCATTTCTGTATTCAATTAAATTTTGTGGCAACATCGCGTTTCTTTTCACCCAGCGTGAGAGGTTGCTTTGATTTTGGGATTGCAAAGGTAGGAATAAATTTTAAACCTGCAAACTTTTTTATAAAAACTTTTTTAAAAAGTGCGATTAATCGAATAAATCCTTCAGTTTATCGAAGAAACTCCTGTCTTCCTTGCTTGGATCCGGCTTGAATCCCGGCCTGTTACGCAATGCTTCAATCGCAGCCTTGTCCTCCTTGTCGAGTTTCTTAGGAATCCATACGGCAATCTTTATATAAAGGTCTCCTGTACCGCCATATCCGTTTACAGTCGGAAGACCATATCCCTTCAGCTTGACAACAGTTCCTGACTGTGTGCCGGAATCAATCCTGATACGATGGGTTCCGCCGATGACAGGAACTTCTATCTCTGCTCCGAGTATTGCGTCCGGAAGGGAGATGATCTGAGTGTGGAAGAGATTGTTTCCCTCTCTCTTGAACTCCTTGTGTTCCTGTTCTTCGATCACCACGAGCAGGTCTCCGTTGATTCCGTTGTTCTTCGCCGCGTGTCCCTGGCCCTGCAATGTCAGCTGCATGCCGGCTTCTACTCCTGCAGGAATCTTTACCCTGATGGTCTCACGCTTGCGAACGAGTCCGGTACCACCGCAACTTCTGCATGGGTTGCTTATGATCTTGCCCTCTCCGCCGCACTGCTGACATGTCGAATATGACACTGTCTGTCCGAGGAATGAGTTTACGACTCTCTGCACCTGGCCTGTGCCGTTACATGCAGGACATGTCTTGATGTCAGCACTGTTCACAGCTCCCTTTCCTCCACATTCGCTGCAAGGAACGCTCTTCTCAATGGAAATCTCCTTCTCGACTCCCTTGGCGATCTCTTCAAGTGTAAGCTTTACGCGTACGCGGATATCTCTTCCTCTATGTACTCTCTGCTGACGCTGGCCTCCTCGACCTCCGCCAAAACCACCGAAGCCGCCGAAGCCACCGAAGCCGCCACCGAATGCGCCCCCGAACAGGTCGTTCAGGATATCATTGAGATCACCGAAACCTCCGCTGAAATCCGGACCGGCGCCCTCTACGCCCGCATGACCGAACTGGTCATATCTGGCCTTCTTTTCAGGATCGCTCAGGATGGAGTATGCTTCAGCTGCCTCCTTGAACTTCTCCTCCGCAGCCTTGTCGCCCGGATTCTTGTCAGGGTGGTACTTGACAGCCAGTTTCCTGTATGCCTTCTTTATTTCGTCCGCCGATGCGCCTTTCGCGACGCCCAGCACTTCATAATAATCTTTCTTTGCTGCCATATCCAAAATCGGATTAGATTCCTACAACTACCTTGGCGAAACGTATAACCTTTCCGTTGAGTGTATATCCTGTCTGAACTACATCGAAGACCTTGCCCTTCTTGTCTTCCTCCTGAACAGGGAACTGTGCTACAGCTTCATGCAGGTCAGTGTCGAAAGGCTGTCCCATCGCTTCGATCACAGCAAGACCTTTGCTCTTGAGGTAGCTCATGAGCTTACCGTAGATAAGTTCTGTACCTTCCTTCGCCGCATCGCTGTCGCTTGATTCCATCAGCACTTTCAATGCTCTTTCGCAGTCATCAAGTGTAGGGAGCAGACCTTTGATCGTTTCAGTCGAAGCCATGCTTACAAGTTCGAGCTTCTCCTGTGAAGTGCGTCTGCGGAAGTTGTCGAACTCGGCCATGAGCCTGATGTAGTCGTCCTTGTCCTTTGCGGCTTTCTCTTCAAGCTCAGCTATCTTCGCTTCCAGTTCCTTCACTTTAGTCTTCTTTTCCTTCTTCGGCTCCTCCTGAGCAGTCTCCATTTTCTTTTCTTCTGCCATTTTCCTTTATATTCTTAACGGTTTTCTTTCCAAGCACGAATGCTATGATAAAACCTATAATTATACTTATCAACATATTTGAGGTGGAATGTCATGTCCAAAACGTCCGCAAAGATAACAAATAATCTGCCATGTCCTAAAAACTGACATAATGTCAGCACTTCCTGTCATGCCAGTCATCCTCCATCCTGAAAACCTTTGATATTTTTATTATTTCGGCTACTTTTGTATGATGAATGAAAATATCTATAGTATGAAAAAAATTATATTGTCATTGCTTATGTCTGGTCTGGCGTTCTGTATGGTGGAAGCCAGAGAAGTTAGCGGAACTGTGACATGTGGGGAAACTAAATTGAAAGGTGTTCTCGTTACTGACGGCGAGCATTTCACCCAGACAGGCAAGAATGGAAAGTTCAAGTTCGAGATAAATGATGATGCTCAGTTCGTTTATCTGGTGACCCCAGCCGGATATGTGGCAGACTGGTCAACAGGTGTTCCTGCGTTTTATCAGAAGGCTCCCGGAGTAAGCAAGTTCAATTTCAATCTGCAGCGTACTGCAGGAGGAAATGACTATAACATTATTGCGGTCGCTGATCCTCAGATGAATACGGAAAGGCACTTCGAACTTTTTACTGGTGCACCTTTGGCGGATCTGTGCCGTACTGCCGGAAAACTGACATTGCCGGCCGTAGGACTTGCTCTTGGTGACATCGCCTGGGAGTCTTTCCCGATTCTCAAGAGATGGGGAGGTGAGATCGTAAAGACTGGTATCCCATTCTATCCGGTACCGGGTAATCACGACCATGATTATTATGCAGATGGTGACGAAGCTGCTATCCAGCAGTACAGGGATATCATCGGCCCGGAAAATTACGCGTTCTTCATGGGTAAGGATCTGGTTATCGTTCTGGATAATATAATTTACAAGACTGCCAATTCATACGATTGCGGTTACACACCGGAGCAGTTGGAATGGGTAAGGGTGCTCCTGTCAAGAATCCCGTCTGACGCCGATATATTTGTGGCTCAGCACAGCCCTCTCAAGGATTGGGATGGCGGCAAGATCCGTAATGGCAATGCCCTTATCGATATCCTCAGAGGCAGGGAAGTCCTCTTCATGAGCGGACATACTCACGAGAACAACAACTATGTCTATGAGAAGAACATCAAGGAACACAATATAGCAGCCATCTGTGGAGCATGGTGGGATACTCAGTTGTGTACGGATGGAACACCGGGAGGATATAAGGTCTATACCAAACATGCTGATAAACTTTCATGGTATTACAAGTCATGGGCTCACGGCAAGGACTATCAGATTCAGGCATACAATCTTGGCGAGGTCAAGTCATATCCTAACGGAATCGCAGTCAGCGTATGGGATCAGGATCCGGACTGGACAGTAGAGTGGTATGAGGATGGTATTCCTATGGGTAAGATGGATCAGGCATCTGTTGCTTCTCCGGCATATGGCAGGCAGATTGAGGCTGTCTATGGTGTCGGCAAAGTATCGGACTGGAAGAAACCGAAGAAATGTGCCAATAACTTTACAGCCCTGCCTTCACGTGATGCAGAGAATGTTGTGATCGTTGCTCACAGTCCGTTCGGAAAGAAATATACGACGACTCTTGAACTTTCTGATGTAGATGTGCGTGTGCCGGTGTCTGTGGTGGAGGATATGAAGAAGGCAATGGATGAAGGTGCCAATACCATCTGTATGGATGTGTTGAGGAGGGAGGATGGTACAGCAGTCCTTACTAGCGGGGTGCTGCTTTCTGAACTGCTTGATGCAACAGAGGCTTATACTGCTGAAAAGGGATATTCACCGATAAGATATCATTTCACAATACATCGCGGTCCCGAGTCGTATGACAAGACTGCCGACGCTGTCATGCAGGAACTTATATATAGGTATATATCCGAAAGGGTGACAGTCGAGACAAGCGACCGCCTGTTGATGAACTTCATCAAGGAAAAATATCCGGAATTTAAATGAATTCAGAGAGCTCCAGCCAACGGAGCTCTTTTTCGTCCGTCTCCTCAATGATCTGTCCTATACGTTCGGATGCCTTCTGAAGGTCCTCGTAGGGGAGAGAGCCGCTATTGAGCGCTGCTTCAAGTTCTGCCTTCTCGGCGGCCAATACTTCCAGATCCTTTTCAAGCTGCTCGAATTCCCTCTGTTCCTTGAAGGACAGTTTCTTTTTCTTTGCAGGAACTTCAGGAGCAGAGACCTGTACCTTTGATGCTTTGGAAGCCTTTTCTTCTGCGCGGGCCAATGATTTCTGCTCTGCCTCATATTCCTTGATGAACTCGCGGTATTCGCTGTAGCTGCCGACAAAATCCTTGACCACTCCATTACCGCAGAAGATGAACAGATGATCTACAAGCTTATCCAGGAAATGACGGTCGTGAGATACGATTATCAGAGACCCGCTGAACTCCTTAAGATATTCCTCCAGAATATTGAGCGTGACGATATCCAGATCGTTCGTAGGCTCGTCAAGTATCAGCAGGTTTGGCTGCTGCATAAGGATAGTGAGCAGGTAAAGACGGCGTTTCTCACCACCGCTGAGTTTCTCAATCTTATTGTTGAGCATTTCATGCGGAAAGAGGAATCTGTTCAGAAGCCATGTGTCGTTCACGATATCCAGAACAGTGTCGTCAGGATTGAATGTCATGCCGTTCTGGTTGTAGTATCCTATCTTCAGAGATTCACCGCGCTCAATCACTCCTGTCAGTATTCCTGTACCATGGTCATTTCCTAACAGAAGGTTCAGGAATGTGGATTTACCGACTCCGTTACGTCCTACGATTCCCACTTTCTCATATCTCTGAAAGTTATATGTGAACTTGTCGAGATAGCAGTCCTCGCCATAATGGAATGTAAGGTCCTTGCAGTTGATGATCTTTGTGCCGAGTCTGGTCGCTCCCTTCATCGGATCCATATTCACCTGCTTCTGGGTATATACCTGCGAAGCCCTGTCCTTCAGGTCGTAGAATGCGTTTATTCGGTAACGGGCCTTTCCAGTTCTTGCGCACGGTGTGCTGCGTATCCATTCCAACTCCCTGCGAAGGATGTTTCGCACCTTATCGGTCTCGGCATTATAGTTGGCGATCCTTTCTTCGCGTTTTTCGAGGAAATTCTGATAATCACCCTTGTAGGTGTAGACTGCACCATGGTCCATTTCCATGACAGTGTTGCATACCCTGTCAAGGAAGTATCTGTCATGCGTTACCATGAACAACGTGCAGCGGGAACGGCTCAGATGGCCTTCAAGAAATTCAATAGCGTCAATATCCAGGTGGTTGGTAGGCTCGTCCATAATGAAGAACTCGGCCTCGCTGGCAAGCATCTGTGTGATCGCCACCCTTTTCACTTCTCCTCCCGAGAGCTCCTTCATCTTCTGTTCAGGATCGGTCAGGTTGAAATTGGTCAGGAACTTCATCACTCTGCGTTCATATTCCCAAAGCCCCTCCTGGTCCAGTTCCTTGGTGAAATCCACGCTGGAAGCCATGATCTGATCAAAGATTGTCCTTTCAGGATCGAAATCGTATTCCTGCTCAAGAAATGCTATCTTGATGTCTTTCAGGAACATGATTTTTCCGCCGGAGTCAGACTTGTCCTTTCCGGCAAGTATTCTCATCAGCGATGTCTTGCCGGTACCATTCGGAGCAATGAGGGCAATCTTGTCGCCCTCATTGATATTGAATCCTATCTTTTCGAACAGAATCTTCGGTCCGTAACTTTTGGATATATTTTCTATCTGCAGATAACTTGCCATGATGTTATTTGAAGAATTTATCAACCTCCTTGACCGACTCAGGCAATGCAAACACTGCCACTCGGTCATAGGCCTGGATCTGAGTGTCTCCGACGGCAATGAAAGACTCGTTTCCTCGGATTACACCGCCTATGATGGCGTTCTGCGGGAAGTTTGTGTCTTTCAGCATATTCTTGGTGATTGCAGATTCCGGAGCTACTATGTATTCAAGGACTTCGGCTTTGGTTCCGCTCATATATTTGATGAAACGCACCTTGCTGCTGAGAGTAAACTTGAAGATACGTCCAGCTGTAATCAACTTCTTATTGATGACTGCATCCACTCCCATGCTTTCCGCCAGTCTGATATATTCAAGGTTTTCGACCTCGGCAATTGCACGTGGAACACCAAGATTCTTGGCAGCAACACAAGCCAGAATATTGGTTTCAGAGTTGTTGGTCACCGCTACAAATGCGTCATAATCCCTGATTGACTCCTCAAGCAGCATATCCGAGTTACGACCGTCTCCATTGACAACTGTAACATTCGAAGGTAACTTTTCAGAAAGTTCAAGACATTTCTCCTTCTTCATTTCTATAAGCTTGACAGAATCGATCTGTTTGCTCATCTGCTTGGCAACCATTTCTCCTATCGGACTTCCTCCAAGAATCATCAGGTTCTTCACCTCGATGTTCTCTTTTCCGATATATTTCATCAGCATGTCCATGCCTTCTCTCTTGGAAATGATGAACACAAGGTCATGGTATTTGAACTTGGTGTCTGACTTAGGAATGATTGTCTCATCATTTCGCGAGATGGCCACAACTCTGAACTTCAGTCCTTCTGCAGCAGCAACCGCACTGAACTCCATCATGTTCATGCCGATAAGTTCCGAATCCTCTTCGAGCTTGAATACTGCCACCTGGAGCTTGCCACGTGCGAATTCTAGTGAATCAGTAGTGGCGGACCTTTTCAGGAGGTCTACGATTTCACCCGCAGCAATCTTTTCAGGATAGAAAAGAAGGTCAATACCCATTTCAGTGAACAGGTACTTGTTGTCGTAGGTAAGGTATTCCTCGTTGTTGATACGGGCTGTAACCTTCTTGCTGCCAAGCTTTTTGGCAAGCATTGCACTTACGATGTTCACATCCTGTGAGTCTGATGGATTCACAGCGATAAAGAGGTCGGCATTTGGCACACCTGCCTGCTGAAGCACTTTGATGGTCGAAGGATTTCCCTCTACCGTAATTACATCAGTACTTGCAGCCAATGCATCAAGTCTGTCTTCGCGTACATCGATGACAGTCACCTCATTTGTCTCGTTGTTCAACATCTTGGCCAGGTGAGAACCTACTTCACCGGCACCGGCGATTACAATTTTCATACGTTTTTCCTTATATGGTCAAATACCTTGTTTCCGCTGATCATGGACGACAGCAATATCGACCCTTTATACATTCCATTGACGGAAATGCTGCATTTCAGTCCTTCAAGATAACTTCTGGTCTTCTTCAGGTCTGGTCTTTCAGTCATTGACCTGTACTCCTTGTGTGCTTTGACTACCGCGTCAAAGCATGATTTCCTTCCGCTCAGCAGATATACTGCGGCTGATATCCAGTCAAGACATTTCCTCATGCATATCCTCCATTTTGCCTGACATAAACCTTTGGCTGCTGCCTTTCCGTACGGCATTCCGGCTTCGTAGTGCTTGACTGCCAAAGTCATGGCCAGGTTATTGTCCAGCATGAGGAGGTTGTTCCTGTAGTTGAGGAAGAGCTTGAAAGGGGATTCAGCAGGCAGAGTTCCACCTCCCACGTGATAGACTACTGACTGAGGTACAACTGTTACCTTATATCCTGCAAGCTGCATTCTCCAGCACAGATCTATTTCTTCCATGTGGGCGAAGAACCTTTCGTCAAGGCCGCCAAGTCCCTTGTATACGGATGCCCTTACCATCAGGCACGCACCTGTCGCCCAGAATACATCAGCAGGTACATCGTACTGTCCGTTGTCGGTCTCAAGACGTTTCATGACCCTGCCTCTGCAGAACGGATATCCGAATCTGTCGATATATCCACCTGCCGCCCCGGCATATTCGAACTTGTCCCTTTCCTGCCAACTGTGCAGCTTCGGGGCACATGCTCCGCATTCCGGATGTGAATCCATCCACTCAACCAGCGGACTGAGCCACTCCGGAGTCACCTCTATATCTGAATTTATCAGTACAAAATATTCTGCGTCAATCTGTTCCAGAGCCCTGTTGTAGCCTCCTGTGAAGCCGTAGTTCCGGTCCAGCAGAATGGTCTGCACCTCTGGGAACATCTCTCTCATGACTGCCATGGAACCGTCTGTGGAAGCATTGTCGGCAACAATGACTTCAGCGCCTTCGACTCCTTTTACAGAACGTAAAAGACCGGGGAGGAATTCCTTTAAGAATCCCTCCGTGTTCCAGTTCAATATGACGACGGCAGTCTTCATCAGTTTATATTAATGACATCCGCAGCCGCAGTCTCCCTCACCGCAACCGCAATCTCCGTCGTGGCAGCCGCCTTCGCAACCACCTTCGTGGCCATGGCAACCGCCGCATCCGCCACAACTGTGGACATATTCGCCATGAAGACCCTCTGTGAGTTCCTTCTCCGTTGCCTCGCGGACTGTCAGTACCTCACCGGTAAAATGGAGTGTCTTTCCTGCCATCTGATGGTTGAGGTCCATCTTCACGCTCTCCGCAGTCACTTCCACCACAACGCCAGGAATCACGCCTCCCATGCTGTTCATCATCGGAATAGTATTGCCTGGAACGAGAAGATCTTCGCGAACCTCGCCATTCACTTCAAATGCAGCCTTCGGCAGGTCAATGATTCTTGCAGGATCCACCTCACCATATCCATCAGCCGGTGAAAGTGTAACATCAAATCTGTCTCCCGGCTCCATGCCCTCGATATGTGCTTCGAGTTTAGGCAGCAGGCTGCCTGTTCCGTGGATATAATCAAGCGGTCTTTCCTTTGTTGTGTGGTCGACAACCTGTCCGTCGACCTCAAGTTCGTAGCAGAATTCCACTACTGCGTTCTGTGTGATTTTCATATTGTGTTTCTTTAAAATTTCATTTTATGGATGTCTCTTCATGTCAGGCGGAGAAGGAAACCTTCTCAAATGCCAATGATCCTATCTGCCACCTTACGCTCGGACGCATATCCGAACCTGCTGCGATAAGACCGTTCCACAACTCCATAAGGTTGCCGGTAATCAGCATTTCCCTTACCGGATGGGTTATTTTACCTTTGCTGAACGCGAATCCTTCGATACCGAACGAGAAGTCACCGGTTGCAGGATTGCTGTTGCCACCGTTGAATCCTGTCACGAGGATACCGTTGCCGCATAGTTGCATAATATCCTTCAAAGATACTTCTTTTTCCGTATCTGTCAATGTTCTTCCTTTTATGAAGGGAAGGAGATATGGTCGCGAGGCATCTTCCACGGTAGGGGATATACCCATCTTCAGTGAGTTGTATGTGTTGACAAAGTACTGCTTCACCTCACCGTTTTCGATTATCGGAGCATTGACGGTCGCCACTCCTTCGCTGTCGTAGAGCCTCGATCCGTTCTTGCCATATTCACGAGGCATATCCATCATTGTCAATTCTTCAGGGAATACTCTCTGACCCATCGAGCCGTCAAGGAATGACATCTTCTGCTGGATAGAGGAAGCATTCAGAGCGGTCAGGATAGGCGAGACCAGACGTGCAGCTACAGACGTATCAACGACCATCTTGTATGTTCCGCTCTTGCGAGGCTTCGGACCTATCTGGGAGGCAGCCTTCTTCAGAGCCATCCTGCTGCATTCCTCAAGTTGCAGGACATTGTTCCTGCATGCACTGTCCCACCAGAAACCGCTGTATCTGTCACCTGATTCAGCCTGGACTGTAATTTCAGTGAAGCAGCTGAACGTGCTCTCAGAATGCCTGCCTTCAAATCCTTGGGAATCAACGGTATAACTGTCGTCATATGACTCGCTGTATTCGCATTCCTCGGAAATGATGCTGCAGCCTTCGGGCTGTTCCTTTCCGAATATGCTCATCTGAAAAGCCTTCTGCAATCTGCTTTCGCTGTCGCACACTGTGATGCTGTCATCATAGAGTCCCATCTCCCGTCCTGTCTTTGCGTCCTGGGCGGTCCTGCAAGGCTCCGGCAGTTTCCTGCACGGGTCTTCGCCAAGCATTCTGGTCATTGCTATTCCGTTGAGTATGAATTCCTTCAATTCGTCAATGACAAGTCTGTTAGTGGAGTATGTCCCGTATTTTCCATCCACATACAGATAGAAATATATCGACCTGTCAGCCGAATGAGTCACCTTGTCAAGTTCTCCATTCAGAATGTTACAGCTGTCTATTCCGCTTTTGCTGAGATATACCCTGACGGCGTCTGCTCCGTTTTCGAGAGCAAAACTGATGCAGTCCTTGGCGGTCTGTATTTCGTTTGCGTTGATCATATCCTATTCTCCTCCCACTGTAAGTCTGTTTACCAGGACTGTCGGCATACCGCAGGATACAGCCACGCTCTGATCCTTTCCGCACGTCCATGTGCCATTGTCAATCTTAAGGTCGTTTCCTACTGCGACTATGTCAGACAGTGCCTGAGGACCGTTTCCGATGATATTTATATCCTTGACAGGTGCGGTGAAACGGCCGTTTTCAATCAGATATCCGCTCTTTACGAAGAATGTGAAGTCGCCTTCACCGATCTTGACCTGTCCGTTGGAGAACTCATCCACATAGATACCGTTCTTTACAGAAGCGATTATACCTTCCGGATCTGCATTCCCGCTTTCCATATATGTGGCTCTCATTCTTGGCACGGGGTTGTATCTGAAATTCTCCCTTCTTCCATTGCCGGTAGGCTTGACACCAAACCATGCAGCACTGATCCTGTCATGGAGGTATGATTCCAGAATACCATCCTTGATCATATATGTCTTTTCACCAGAAACTCCCTCGTCGTCATAGTTTCCGGCTCCTCTGTTACCTGCCAGGGTGCCGTCGTCCACTACGTTTATTCCCTTAGGACATACCTGCTTGCCGAGCTTGTCAGAAAAGATTGACTGTCCTTTTCTGTTGAAATCAGCCTCGAATGTGTGTCCCATCGCCTCATGGAGCAGGATTCCTGATGCTCCGGCTCCCATGACAACGCTCATCTGTCCGCCTTTCGGTCTTATCGCTGTGAAACGTTCGTCGATGCCCTTGACTACTTCTTCTGCAATCTCATCGGCCAACCTTTCACTTATCAGTTCTGCGCCCATCCTGAAACTTCGCGATACATTCTTGTTTTCAGTCGCGTTGTTCTGCATGAATATCGCGGTCACGCTCAGGCTGCCCATCGGACGTGTCTCACATGTCAGTTCTCCCAAGGAATTATACATCATCACGTCACAAACTGAGTTGGACAGGCGGGCAAGCACTTTGATTATTCTGCTGTCTCTTGACTTTACCTTGGATTCCAGTGCAAGAAGGAACGGAAGAAAAACAGATGTCTCCACCTCCCTCCAATTGCTTTGCATATTATACAGATCGAGTTTCCTGTCCTCTGTCGCACAATAATTCAGGCTGCGACCCCCTGCCTGAGCAATGGCGGATGCTGCTTTTGCAGCCTTGAGCATTTCGCTCATCTCAAGGTTTTCCGAATAAGCATATCCGGTCTTTTCTCCCTTGAGAACTCTTATTCCCACTCCGTAGTCAGTGTGGAATCCTCCGGACGACACCACGCCGTCCTTAAGGTTAAGATTGAAATATGTAGTGTGCTCGAAGTAAAGGTCTGCATAATCACCTCCTTTGGACAGGGCTGCCGCCAGAAGTGTCTGCAACCCTTCCTCAGTCACATTGAACATGTTCAGGTAATATCGATCTGATCTTCTCATATGTTTCGTTGTCCTTAATGTTGATCACTTCATCTTTAGAGCCCTCTGCTATGACTCGGAAAGGAATCTGTGAATTGTCTGCCAGTATCCAGCGTTCGCATATCGGTGCATAGATATTGAAGAAGTATTCCACTCCCACATGATATCTTCTTATTATGGTATCTTCAGGAATATCATGTCCCCCAGTCTTTACCCTTGCCTTCACCCTTTCGATTGCAAGGTCAGGGGAGTTCAGCCAGAAATACAGCAGTGTGACCGTATATCCTATCTCCTGTGCGGCTTTTATCAGTTTCAGCAATGTCCTTGTCGCAAGTGTTGTCTCAATCGCAAAGTCACGCTTCCTCTCCAATAGATATCGGGTCTTCATAAGCATATACCGGCTTGCCTGAATCGATGCCAGAGAAGGGTCGAAAGGTGACAGGTTCTTTGCAAATTCATCTGAATTCACAAATTCACTGCAGTTCAGCATTTCCGGAAGGAGAGAGTATGACGCAGTCGTCTTTCCCGCCCCGTTGCAACCTGATATTATGTAAAGCTTCGGCATAAAAAATATAATTTTTTTGGAATTATCTGGTAACTCCGTACCCGAATAAGGCAAAATCTCCTTTGCAAGGGTCTTCCGGCCATATTTCCTTGAATGCATCTGTGATCTCACGCGCTGTCACGATGTCCTTCTGCTTTCTTTGTGTAAGCCCCAGGGCTGATGCTTGCGTATATACGTGAACGTCAAGCGGCAGAATCAGTTCAGATTTATCAGAATTCTTCCATACACCCAGATCGACCTTTCCGTCATCGCGCACAAGCCATCTCCTCATCATGCTGATCTTCTTGTTCGGTGCCTTCCTGTCTTCCTTCTGACCGAATATGTTGCACCTTATCTCTGTGTCACTGAGCCCTTCCAGAGAGACCCTTTCGGAATATATCGTCTTCAGACGTGAACAGATGGCTGCAAATTCACTCCACTTGATTGTCCTGTGCAGGCTGACATCTTCATTCCTGTATTCTCCGTTCATCACGTAGTCATACGGCCTCCAGCACATTTCATCCAGCATTCTGTTACTGTCACGGACAATCATCGCGCGTCTTCCCCATGCCAGATGTGCGGCGAGCAGGGCGGATATCTCAACGTCCGCCAGAGAAGCCTCTCCTGTCTGGTATTTATCCGCAAAATGACGCGGGAAAATGATCGGGTCTTCAGTGAAGTATTTGCGGTCGTTGTATTCCTCCGCCCATCCGATAAGTGTTTCTTTGATTGAAATGTCCATAACATACAAATATAGGAAACTGTTTTGAATTAATGGGAGATTGTGCAATAAAAAAGTGGCCCGGAGTTGACCGGACCACTGTATGATGTAATGTCTTGTCGGAATTATTTTGTAGCAGCCTCGAGCTTCTTCATCATGACGAACATGAAAAGTGCTGAGAGGAGGCAGAGTCCGAGGAATACAGACCATACAATTGTCAATGGAATGTTGCCCCAAAGGAAACCACCTACGGAAACGAGCATGTTACCGATAGCTGTAGCTACGAACCAGCAACCCATCATCATACCCTTGTACTTAGGAGGAGCCACCTTCGAAACGAATGAGATACCCATTGGCGAGAGGAGAAGCTCTGCAAATGTAAGCACGAGGTATGTAGAGATAAGCCAGTTGGCAGAGCAGAATGTTCCAGCCTCACCAGCGGCAGCCTGTGCATCAGGAGTGTTGAGTCCGAGTGAACCGAATGCGATAACTGCGAATCCTGCAGCAGCTACGATCATACCGTAAGCGATCTTTCTTGGTGCAGAAGGCTCCTTGCCCTTAGCTGCAAGAGCTCCGAAGATAGCCATTGAAACCGGTGTGAGGGCTACAACATAGAATGGATTGAACTGCTGGAAGATAGGTGCGCTCACTGCAACAGAACCGCTGAGGTGGAAGTACTTGTATACAAGGACACCGATAACAGCCACTACAACTGCAGCAGAGATAGCCTTAGCCTTCTTGGTCTCGCTCTGGAAGATTGAGAAACCTGCATATACAGCAACGATGATGAGAACGAGGTTCCATACGTTGAAAGCCATGCTCTGGAGGCCTGTAGAAGTCTTCTCGGTGAACTCGTTAGCGAAGTAAGTAAGTGTAAGACCATTCTGGTGGAATGCCATCCAGAAGAAGATCACCACTGCGAAAACAAGGAAGAGAGCAGTCATTCTTGACTTTGTTTCTGCTGGAGTGAGAGTGTCCTCAACAACAGCCTCGCCCTTCTTGCGCTCGCCACCTTCAACGTGACGGAATGTCGGACGGAAGATGTAATAGATCGCGATTGATACGATGAGAGCAGCACAAGCTACTGCAAACGAGAAGTGATAAGCGTCATTTGACGAGAATCCGAGTGAAAGCTCGGCCCACTCCTTGATCTTTACGGCAGCAGTAGGAGCAAAGAGGGCTCCGATGTTGATAGCCATGTAGAAGAGGCTGAATGCAGCGTCTCTCTTGTCTGCATACTTAGGATCGTCGTAGAGGTTACCTACCATTATCTGAAGGTTACCCTTGAAGAGACCTGTACCCAAGCTGATCAGGAGAAGAGCAGCGAGCATAGCGACCATCGCTACAGTGTTGCTTCCTAGTGGAACAGAAAGCAGGAGGTAACCCAGGAACATTACTGAGATACCGATTGTTACCATCTTTCCGAAACCGAACTTGTCAGCCATGATACCACCAACGAGCGGCATGAAGTAAACGAGTCCGAGGAAAGTTGAATAGATGGCTCCCGCTGTACCGGCTTCAAAGCCGAAGTTCTCGCGAAGGAAGAGTGCGAAAACCGCCAGCATGGTGTAGTAGCCAAAACGCTCACCTGTGTTTGCTAGTGCAAGCGCAAATAGTCCTTTTGGTTGTCCTTTAAACATGATTTTTAGATTTATGGTATAATTGTTTATATTCAAATATGAACATAGCGGGGCAAAGATAAGAAAAAATCTGTATATTTGCTTGTTTGAAAAACATAAGGGCTATGAAGAATTTTTGGGTCAAGATAATACGATTCTTTCTTAAACTGGTAGCTAAACTCCCGCTGAAGTTCCATTATTTCATGGGCGACATCGTGGCATGGTTGGCGAAGAGTGTTGTCAGATATCGCTACGATGTGGTTGTTACAAATATATCCAGATCATTCCCAGGGCTTAAGTATAAGGCTTTAAAGAAGATCACAGATGATTTCTACCGCCATTTCGGAGAAATAGTTGCAGAGGCAGTGTGGTTCAGCGGAAGCAATTACAAAAGACTGTATGATTCAGGCATTGTAACCGTGACAAATCCTGAGGTCGTGTCAGATATGTTTGATAATTCTCCTAGTCTCACAGTGCTTAGTACGCATTGCGGTAACTGGGAACTGCTGGGAGGATTCCTTGGCTACCGCATGGCAGGTGGTGTAAAAGTCTCATTTGAAGAGGAGAATATATCAGTAGTCTATAAGAAACTCACCAATCCTGTAGCTGATGAAGTCTTCAGACTGAACAGGGCGAATGCTCTGGAGAAAGTCGGTGCGGAATGTGAGTTGGAGTCTTCTCAGATTCTTCGTTTCAGCATAAAGAACAAGGATCAGAAAAGGGTTTATATCTATCCGACCGATCAGGCCCCATACACAAAGGCAGCCAAATTCCCGATCGGAGAATTCCTGAATCAGCCTACCAATGCTATGCTCGGCAGTGTAGGCGTTGCATGCAAACTGTCTCACTCGGTTGTATATCTCAAGATGAAGAGGGTAGAGCGCGGAAAGTATGAAATGACCTTCCTCCCGATAACCTATGACGCTTCAAAGGAAACACCTGAGGCTCTGATGAGAAAATATTACGATTTCCTTGAGGAGGAAATCAAGGAAACACCGGCCAACTGGCTGTGGACTCACAAAAGATGGAAATAAATTGATGACAATATGAGAAATATCTGCAAACTAATCCTTTCGCTGGCAATAGTATCTGTTCCGGCATTGGCAACAGCTCAGAAAAAATCTGATCCGGAAGGCTTCCTGACATATTCTTTGCCATCCACAACTATCGTTCTTGAGGTTGAGGCTGTGCAGGAGAAATTCTATGTAGGACCTTATGCAAAGTATGCTGAAAAATATCTTGGTTTCAAGCCTCGTCAGAAAGATGAGACTACATTCCAGATTACAAGCATTAAAATGACTCCTTATGTTGAGGCAGATCAGAGCAGAAGATATTCTGTAAATGTGCCTAAGGGACAGATTGATGGAACATTCCTGAAACTTGCTTCCGCTGGACTTGTATCATTCTCAGATGCGAGATTCGGAGATGAGTCCATCTGGCGTTTCCCAGTTGATGGCAAGAGCGATTTTTTAGGTAAGGGAGTATCTTCAAACCTTACTTCAGAGGCTGCTACACTGTATCACAACAACGGAGCATCAGCATACAACAAGGTGCGCGTGCAGCAGAATATGCTTGTTGAAAAGACTCAGGAGCAGAGGGCTGCCGAGACAGCTGATATGATACTCAAGCTTCGCAGACAGCGTCTCCAGATCGTTACAGGTGATACAGATGCCACATACAGCGGTGAGGCTATGGGAGCAGCAATTGCTGAGATTACACGTCTTGAGGAGGAATATATGACACTCTTCACCGGTTATTCTGAGACACAGACACAGAAGATGAAGTTTGATGTTGTCCCTCAGGCAGATAACAACGCACAACTTTATGTTGCGTTCAGACTCTCTGAAGCAGCCGGTCTGGTCCCAGCAGACGACCTTTCAGGAAGACCTGTAATTATGGAGATTACCGCTCAGCAGTTCGAAGTTCCGGAGGTCGTGGTTGAGAATCCTAAGAAGGCCGTTCCTGTACTTGCATACTACCGCATCCCTGCTGTGTGTACAGTAAGGCTCATGGACGGAGCAAATCTCCTCCTGCAGGCTAGAGTCCCTGTGTATCAGCTCGGACAGGAAAGCTCGATTCCAGTAAACGTGATACTACAATAATATAAATACAGAACTATGATTAAGAATCTTGATCCACAGATTGTGTGGAAAAACTTTTATGCATTGACACAGATTCCACGTCCTTCAAAACATGAGGAACTTGCGGTGGAATATATGTACAACTGGGGTAAGGAACATGGCCTTGAGACTATCAAGGACGAAGTAGGCAATATCATCATCCGTAAGCCGGCTACTCCTGGATGTGAGAACATGAAAGGCGTGATTCTTCAGGGACATATCGATATGGTACCTCAGAAGAACAATGATACAGTTCATGACTTTCTGAAGGATCCTATCCAGACATGGATAGACGGTGAGTGGGTCAAGGCAAAAGGCACTACTCTCGGTGCAGATAACGGACTCGGACTTGCTATGGCTATGGCTGTGCTTGAGTCTGATGACCTTAAGCACGGACCTGTGGAACTTCTTTGCACTATCGATGAGGAGACCGGTATGACAGGCGCAATGGCACTCAAGCCGGGAGTTCTTCAGGGAGAGATACTTATCAATCTTGACTCTGAAACCGAAGGTGAACTTTATGTAGGATGTGCCGGTGGACTTGATGCTTCTGCATCTGCTTCATATGTTCCTGCCGAGGCTCCTGCTGCTCATGAGTGCTGGTCACTTGCAGTGAAGGGCTTCAAGGGTGGACATTCAGGAATGGATATCATCCTTTGCAGAGGAAATGCCAACAAGATCGCTGCACGTATCCTCTACGCTCTCATGACCAAGGCTGATGTGAAGCTTCTCGACCTCGAGGGAGGTACACTCCGCAATGCAATCCCGCGTGAGGCTTTTGCTACCGTATATGTGCCTGAATCAAAGGTGGATGAGGCTCAGAAGGTGTTTGCTGAAACAGCATCTGCAATCAAGGCGGAATATGCTGGAACAGATCCTGATTCAGAGTTCATCTTCAAACCGTATGAATGTGCAGAGGGCGAGTGCTGCTGCCATGGTGACGAGTGCAAGTATGTACCGGAGGCAGATGCATTGCGTTTCGTCCGTGCAATCCTTGCATGTCCGGACGGAGTAGAACGTATGAGCAGCGAAATGCCGGGACTTGTCGAGACATCTAATAACCTTGCGATGGTCAGGATCGAGGCGGGCGAGTTCAGTGTGAAGACTTTGATGAGAAGTTCTGTGGATTCAGCAAAGGAGGCGCTTGCAGTCAAGTTCGAGTCAGTATTCGCTCTTGCTGGTGTCGAGACTTCATTTGCCGGAGGTTATTCAGGATGGGCACCTAACCCTGATTCTGCAATCCTCGCTACAATGAAGAAGGTCTATAACGACCTCTATGGCAAGGAGCCTGCTGTAATGGCAATTCACGCCGGACTTGAGTGCGGTATCCTCAGCGGTGCTTATCCTCATTGGGATATGGTATCATGCGGTCCTACTCTCATGAGCCCTCACTCTCCTGACGAAAGAGCCAACATCCCGTCAGTAGCAAAATGTTGGGAGTTCCTCAAAGCCGTTCTGGCAAACATTCCTACAAAGTAGAGAAACTCCATACTTGAAAAAATGAGGCTGACTAAAAAGTCAATATGACTGATTAGTCAGTCTCTTTTCATTTATATATTTGACCGGGAGGATGATAGTGATTGCGGAGGACTCCGTTCGCTTCGCTCACTCCGGACCCTCCCAACGTTTCCTGCGTGGTCTACGACCACTTGTCTCCGTCGGGCCCCTCCCGCTACCCGTGTCCGCGGGTGGACACGCCTCCGCAATCACTACCATCCTCCCTACTGGAAATATAGTATTAAAGCACCAAGACAGCCTCAACGGGAACAAAAACCGGGAAAGTGTGCCAGAAACTCACCAAGACGGCCTCAACGGGAACAAAAGAACGTAATTTGTTCCCAAAATAAGGGAACAATATACATATTTACACCAGTTGTCATTCCGACCGAACGAAGTGAGTGGAGGAATCTTTTTAGAGATGTCTCGACTACGCTCGACATGACAAGTGGACTGCGCTCGACATGACAAGTGCACTACGCTCGACATGACAGGTGTATACTGATATATCATTACCTATTAAAATGCTAACTCTTTGATAGTAAAGGTTTTATGTAATCTTCCGACAACTATTTACAGACCATGATGTCAAGAATCATATTATCGGTGTTCTGCATGCCGACGGAGCCGATCTTGCCTAGATTCTGAATAGTCTTTTCGATGTCCTTCTCGATAATACCGTCATGCTCTGAAATGCACATGCCCTCACGAGCCAGAACAGCAGACTGAAGAGCACAAGACACACCTGACGCCACTTTCATGGCACAACCTACTTTTGCGCCATCGCACACCATACCGGTAATGTTGCCGATCATGTTCTTGATGGCCGAGCATATCTGCTCGTAATCTCCGCCACGCAGATACACCAGACCACATGAGGATCCCGTAGATGCAATCACACATCCGCAAAGAGCGGAAAGTTTTCCAAGATAACCCTTGATATGGATTGCTATAAGATGACTGAGCACAAGAGCTCTTGCCAACTGCTCGTCTCCAGTACCATATTTCAATGAATATGCAATCACCGGCATGGTCACAGTGATGCCCTGGTTACCGCTTCCCGAGTTGCTCATCGCCGCCAGAGTACAGCCGGCCATTCTCGCGTCAGAAGCTGCAGCAGTCAGAGCCATTGCATAACTGAGGAAATCCTCGCCGAACACCTCTCTATTGGCAGAAGCACTGATTGCCTGACCGACACGCAGACCATAAGATCCATTGAGACCCTCATTCGCGAGGGCAAGATTCAGAGTGCGTGATTCAAGAATGAATTCAATCTCCTCATATGCTACAGTCAGGGCGAAGTCGAATATCTCCTTGACAGTAAGATTGTAATCCAATGTGGTCTTCTGCTCGGTGCAGACATCGGACTTGTGGCTTGAAGTAATGATATCCTCACCGAATCTGGTCTCGACAATATTGTCGTGATCGTCTTCGATAACCACACTCGAACAATGTCCGCAGGCATCTGTAATGATAGCCTTCACATAAAGTTTATGGTCAGTTTCAGCAAGGGCAATCACCACGCGTTCGTCAGATACAATTCCTTTCGCAGCTTCGACAGCCTTGTCATCAAGGTCATGAAGTACTTCGAGACCATAGCTTGAGCGACCGCATACAGCACCTAGAGCGGCAGCAATATGCAGACCCACCATGCCTGTGCCCGGTATACCCACACCCATGCCGTTCTTTAGAATATTGCCGCTGACTTCTACGCGTACGCCATATCCGTCTGCCATTCTCCATCCATCCATGCATGAAGGGCATCTCTCTGAAATGATTTCCATAGCCTTGGCTACTGCAAGTGCCACAGCAATCGGTTCAGTACAGCCAAGTGCAGGCTTTACTTCCTTTCTGATCAATTCGATGATTTCTGATTCGCGTGCTGTCATCTTTTGAAAAATTCAAGTGTAGTTGATATTATGTTTCGGATATCATCCGGCTCTTGCAAAGCTTCGATAGGGAAGCCCAGGCATACTGTCTTGTAGCCATTACCGTTGTGGCGTATTCCGGCAGAAATTCCTGTGTCGGAATAACGCATGATCACCTTGCCATCCTTTGCTGTCGGAGAAAGTCCGTCAGGGGATTCAACGCAGTAGATTTCAGGATTTGGCGAAGTCATGAATCGGCCGGTTGTCCCTGCATTTGGAGAAAATTCCGGGTCGGGATGGTATCTGACCTCACCGCTGCGGCCGGCATGATCCGTAATCCATTTATATCCGAGGATTTCTGATGTGAATGACTGCATATCCTTGTCAGCAGAAGTGTCCGAGCCGATGAATGCACCGCTTATCAGTAAGTTGCCACCCTTCGTGGTGTATGCCTTCAATGCTTCCTGTAAGGCTTTGTCGAACACTGTGAATCTGCAGTTGTCAGTCTGATTGCCGAGAATGGTGGTTGCCTGTTTGCCGCATATCATATCTGTGCTCCATGCTCCATTCATGAATTCCGGATCCTCGCAGAAGACACTGCTGCTGCATGAATAGAATGCATGTCCGGCATCAAGGATTGCCTTTCCGTGCACAGCGGCATAGTCGAATGTGTTACCGGCAACCAGACGGCCGGCATAGTACCTGTCTGACGCTCCGAAACCCGGGTTGTCATTACTTATCCATTGCTCGTCCCTTCTGAACCGGTACATCTCCCCGATGAATGCCATGTCATTGATATACGGCACACCGCTGTCCGACCTGTTGTCAAATCCGGCATATGAAGGAGTGTCGACGAATGCCGGTCCGCTCACCCTGTCGAAGTTGTTTACTACAAGCACGTATCCGTCCTTGCGGTCATCAGAAGGAATGCCTATGCTGACAATTTCTGACGGGAAACTCTTGCCGCCGTCATTGAACGCCACTACCTTATAACTGTATATATGGCCTTCGGCAATATCCTCAATATGCGAGTATACGCCGTTCTCATCGCAGCTGCACTCAATTATTTTACCGGTGTCGAATGCTCCGTCGTCTATTCTGGTGTATAGGATGAAGCCTTTCGCGTTTGCTGTCGGCTCCAGCTTGTCATGCCTTTCTCTCCATCTTATGACCGCCTTTCCATCGCCGTCCGGACGCACTCCGATGCTGCTCACAGGAAGCGGCTGCACAACGTATGGGATGTCATAACGGTTGCTCAGATATTTGAGCATTCCCTTATATACAGCACGTGAAACTGTAAATCTGAATGATGGATCCAGACCATATTTCATATCTGCAAAGTTCTGGTGCGACAGAAGTTCAAGAAGCATTGCCGGGCATGACGGAGTCCGTGATTCCCGATATCCTCTGTCCCAAAGCTGCCTTCTTGTCCATGTGCTGTCAAACTGAACCTGAAGGTCATGCACAATCTGCGACTGCACAATGTCCGCATACTCTCGGCTTGTCATCCTGCTTTCTCCATCAGGTAGCTTTGTCTTCTTTTCTGATTTGTAAGTATATATGGCCAGTGTGCCGACCAAAGAGTCGTTCGGTGTCACTCCTGCGTCCGTATGGAATCCGAAGGAAAGGTCCACAGGAATACCTTTTCCGGAGCGTTCTGGATTCATATGAGAACCGCCGCTGATCCAGTCCACCCAGTCTCCGCGGCACATGAAGTCATCCTTGTAGTCGCTGTCAGAATCTTCCGGATGGAAGATCTCGACAGGTGCACCTGCCCACTGAAGCCAATATCTGGCTCCTTCTGTATATCGTGGCATACCTGAAACAGCGGTAAACGAGGAGTCTTTAGGAGTACGTGCGATATTTCCCATGCCGCCGCCGAATTTCACGGCATCTGCTGTCACTACAGATCCTTTCCTGAACTTGTGTCCGTCTGCATTTCTGCTGTTGAGGACGACAGATCCGCTGCATCCGTTATCGAATTCAAATGTGCCGAGATATACCCATGTCCCTCCACCAATTTTCTGGTTTACAATGAAATGGCTTGATCCACCAAGATGATTGACTGTATAGACTGCCGATGCTGTGCTTTCCGGAAGTGAAACATATGACACATAGACGGCATATCTTCCTCTTTCCGGAATATCGGGGGTCCATGTCGCGGTGTTGGAATTCTTCCTTTCGGTGCAGGCCGCTTTCCTGGCAGTGCCCGTTGCAAACGGACTTGCCGTGTCCGCATATATCTCCTTTGCGTCTGAAAATCCGCATCCTGCTGCAGACCAGGTGCCGCTTTCTGAATATGTCGCCACGCCCCTGAAACCGGATGAAGGATCATTGTCGGCTATCACCTCGTTGATCTGTGTATCCCTTTCCCTAGGCAACATTACATATGCTCCTGCATTTTCCAGCATCGGGGTGAGATATGGGATGACGAAACTTGCAGTGAGCAGGTCTTCGACAGTCTGGAACAGGCACGGCCTCTGCCATGTCCATCTGCCGTTATTGTCATTGAAATGGATTCCATGACTTTGCCAGAGGGCAATCGTCCTGCCGCTCAAGCCTTTACCATAGTGCATGCCACCTTCCTGCCTGACTATGTTTCCGGTATGCTTGTGGTGAGTCTTGAATCTGGACTTTGCAGGCTTTCCGTTGAATGTCAGATATGACATCTCAAGTTCCTTGACGTCAACCTTTCTCGATTTGATTTCGCCAAGTGAATAATGTCTGTATTTTTCAGGGAAAAGGCTTCGGAGAGCTGATCTGAGCCACTTGACATCACCTTCATGCAGGGGATAGTCACCCAGACTTTCAGTGAAATAGAAATCCAGTTTGTCGCCCCTCTTCATTACTGCCTTCAACTTGAGTTCTCCCTTTACGGATGTCCTTTCCATCATCAGGGTATTCAGAGAGTCACATGGCTCCTTGAAGTCAAGAGTCAGGGCGCTTTGTGCGTTGGCTGTGATGTGATATGCCAGCAGCAGGAGAAGTATGACCGACCTTTTCATTAAAGAGCCTGCATGTCGTTGAGTTTCTTGTAGTAGCCGTTGAGCGCAAGGAGTTCTTCGTGCTTGCCACGCTCAACGATACGGCCCTCGTGAAGGACGCAGATCTCATCAGCGTTCTTGATAGTAGAAAGTCTATGTGCGATGGCTATTGTGGTTCTTGAACCGGTAAGTCTGTCAAGAGCCTCCTGAACGAGTTTTTCGGATTCGGTATCCAATGCGGATGTCGCTTCGTCGAGGATGAGGATAGGAGGATTCTTGAGAATTGCCCGTGCAATGCTGATTCTCTGTCTCTGACCACCCGAGAGTTTGGCTCCACGGTCGCCGATATTTGTCTGGTAACCATCCTCCTTCTCCATGATGAAGTCATGCGCATTCGCAATCTTTGCAGCGGCGATGACCTGCTCCATAGTGGCGTTTTCTACGCCGAAGGCAATATTGTTGAATATCGTGTCGTTGAATAGGATCGCTTCCTGATTCACGTTTCCGATGAACGAACGGAGGTTCTTTATACGAAGGTCCCTGATGTCTGTGCCGTCTATTGTTATGCAACCGGAATTCACGTCATGATAGCGCGGGATAAGGTCGACGAGAGTGGATTTGCCTGATCCGGACTGACCCACAAGCGCTATCATCTTGCCCTTAGGAATGGTGATGTCGATGTCTGTAAGGATCTGTCTGCTGTCATCGTAACTGAAACATACTCCCTTGAACTCTATCTTGTCGTTGAAATTCACGATGTCCTTAGGAGCTGCAATCTCCTTGATGTTGTTTTCGGCCTTCATGATCTTGTCCACTCGCTCCATGGATGCAAGGCCTCGAGGAATCATATAACCTGCCTTGGAGAACTCCTTGAGGGGATTCAGCACACTATAGAGGATGACCATGTAGAAGATGAATGTAGGAGCGTCGATCGGTGAAGCGTCGCTGAGGATAAGTGTACCGCCGAACCAGAGGACGATCATGATCATACATGTGCCGAGGAATTCGCTTACAGGGTGAGCGGAAGCCTGACGTACAGAAACCTTGCTTGCCGCTGTTTTATGCTCATTGGTCCTGCTGATGAATTTATCCTTCATCTTATCTTCTGCAATGAATGCCTTGATGACTCTCAGACCTCCTAGCGTCTCGTCGAGTTGAGACAGGATTTCGCTCCATTTTGCCTGGGCTTCAAGGGATTTCCTCTTGAGTTTCTTACCGAGCGCACTCATTCCCCATGCCATCAAAGGCACTACTGCCAGCGTGAACAAAGTGAGTTGCCAGCTGGTGACGATGAGTGTGCCGAAATAGAACATGATGAGGATAGGATTCTTGATGAGCATGTCAAGCGAACTTGTGATCGAGTGCTCGATTTCATTCACGTCACCACTCATCCTGGCTATGATGTCACCCTTCTTCTGCTGCGAGAAGAATCCTAACGGCAGACTGAGGAGTTTTGAATACACCTGTATTCTGATGTCTCTTACAATACCCGTCCTGATAGGGACCATGATGGCAGAGGCTCCGAAATAGCATGAAGTCTTCAAAGCTGTCATCGCCATCATGAACAGACCGAGAATCAGCAGTGTCCTGGATCCTCCCCATGTGTTGATGGCAAGTGTGACATAATAGTATAGATTGTTGAATACCAGGTCCTTGACAGGCATGTCGCTGTCCCATGCCATGAATTGGTATGATGTGGTGTCAAGACCGAACAGAATCTGCAGGATCGGAATGATGAGGGTAAATGAGAAGATGTTGAACACTGCCGACAGAATATTCAGCAGTATTGCCCATGCCATGTAAAACTTATATGGTGTAGCGTATCTTTTCAGTAGAGTAAAGAAATCTTTCATGTTCCGGATATGGTTTCTATAAACATGCAAATATAGCAATTATTACCGAAACACACCGAATTATAACATCTTCTCTATCCAATGATACATCAGAATTATCCTTTTTTTAAGAATTTCAAGGTCAAGAGTTTCAACCTTGTCCCACGGCTTGTTGTTATTCATTGTAATGCCGGAAGTGAACATGACTGCCGGGATTCCGTTGTCAATGAATACCCGCTGGTCAGAAAGTCCATAGAACATCCTGGTGAAACTGCTGCTGCCGTAATATGTCAGGTCAATGTCCATGTCGATGGCGAACATTCTGTTGCAGATATGCAGCAGATCCCTCTTGATGGGCTTGAGAGAATGGGTGCCGAGCATTATGATGTAGTCTTCTCTTTTGGATTTCAGAGGAGACAGAGTGCTGCCGATCTGGTCTATATTGACCATGAGGCTGATTTTTTCTTTTGTGATGAGTTTCCCTGACTGCGGATCCTTAAGGCCTCCGTATTCAATCTTCCGCCATAATGCTTCCGATCCGGCCATGTTGTGCTCCTTGGCGTCGAACGCTACGAAAATGATGTTGCAGTCATGGATCCTTCCATTGTCGCGAAGTATCTTGAACATCTCGGCAAGATTCAGCAAGGCGGCTGTGCCTGAGGCATTTGCGTCTGCTCCCGGATAGATCTTTCCGTTGAGTTTCCCGAGGTGGTCATAATGTGCTCCGACTATGATATATTTATCCCTGCCTGTTGCCTTTGAACCGGGCAGCATGCCTACAATGTTCCTTCCGATTTTTCCGTTTCCGATCCTGAACGGCTTGGCATAACTGTTTCCGAACATCTCGAGCCCGATTCTTTCGAACTCCCTCTGAATCCACCATCCGGCTATTCCTCCACCTTCTTCACCTGCTCCTCGTCCTTTGCAGAGCGGGTCGGTAAGGTGTGAAATCTGGTATTCCAGCTTTGCCTCAGTGACTGATTTCCTTGATGGATAGTGCTCAGTGATCATTTTGTTCTGGCCGCCAGCCTGAGTAATCGTGCTCATGCATAAAATCAGTGTCATTACAAATGTAATGACGCATTTTGCTGATTTTTTTATTTTTTTTGACTGCATACGCACGATAATGATTATCTTTGTTGTTTGGCTTGGCTCACCGGAGCCCGATCAGGCCGCGAAATTAGAAAAAAAAGAACAAATAGCTGTAATTTATTTTCATATGCATAGGATTCTGAAATGTCTTATTGTGTCACTCCTGCTTCTTGCGGCAGGTGTCGCCGAGGCGTATGCGCAGTATGACAAGGATGTATTCTTCATGCGCGGCCGTCATGCTCTTTCGGAAGGCAGATATGCTCAGGCCATTGAAAATTTCAATATCCTTTCCCAGCTTGACACGGCAGACTACTACACGTTCTTCTTCCGAGGTATTGCGAAATACAATCTCGGGGATATCAGAGGAGCGCGTAAGGATTTCGATAAATCAGTCCACATAAACCCTGTATTTACCTCAGGTTATCATTACCGTGGTATAGTCGAGAGCCGTTTTGGTAATTATGATGCAGCGCTTGCGGACCTTCAGAAGGCAATCGACCTTCGTCCCGGATATGACGGTCTGTATTTCAGCAGGGGAGTCACATACTTCCTCTCGCAGCAGTTCGACAAGGCTGTCTCTGATTTCGACAGATATATAAGGAAGGAACCGAAAGACCCGTCGGCATATCTCAACAGAGGAGCGAGCTATCTTTTCCTGGGTGACACATTGAAGGCAGTGTCGGACTACAACAAGGCCATCAAGCTTGACCGTTTCGATCCGGAGGGATATGTCCGCCGAGGCAGGCTTTATGCATCGCAGAAAGACTATGACAAGGCTATTGCCGATATGGACAAGGCCATCGAACTTGATACAACCAATACTTTCGCCTTTTTCAACAGGGCGATCATGTACTATGAGCAGGAGAAATACCGCGAGGCAATGGCAGACCTCAATGAGGTCCTTGAGGCTGAACCCGGCAATGCACTGACTCTCTATAACAGAGGACTTATCAACGCACAGCTGGGAGCGTATGAGGAGGCTCTGAGCGATATGGACCGGGTCCTGAACATCAATCCTGAGAATGTGCTTGCATATTTCAACAGGGCTTCCATATTCATAGAACTTGGACAATACCGCAATGCTCTGGAGGACTATGACAGGGCTATCGAACTCTATCCGGATTTTGCCAAGGCGTATATGAACAGGTCTTATGTCAAGAATCTCCTCGGAGATTACAAGGCCTCCAGGAAAGATTATGACATCGCTCAGCAGAAGGTCAAGGAATACAGGGACAGGAATGTCTCCGACGCGGGATCATTCGCTGACACTACCAGGAAGTACAGCACACTCCTTTCGCTCGACGCTGAGTTTGCCAAGAAGGACTTCAATGACGAACTTCTGCAGAATCGCGATATAGACGTGAAACTTCGTCCACTTTATAAGTTTGTCATGTCAGGCGCAAAGGACAATACCAGTTATGCCCTCGAACGTGGATATGAGAATCCGCTTGTCGAGCGTATGCAGGCTGCAATGCCGGTCGGAGTCCGTATCATGAACGAGACGGTGCCGGTGGAACAGGTGTATGCCGAACTGATGGAAACAGAGGCTTGGTCTGCTGATGATCCTCAGCAGATGTTCATGAGGGCCCTTTATGAAAACCATGAGAAGCATTATAACTCGGCTCTTGCCAATTATACTTCAGCAATCACCAAGTCGGAGGAAGCGTCTGGCGTGGGAGCCTTATATCCGGCTTTCTATTATCTGAACCGCGGAGTTCTGCGTGCAGAGATGATCGAGTTCCTCGCTTCAATCGAAAGCAATGTCCAGGTGCTGTCAATGGACGACACAGGAAATACCAGGGCGAGAGTCAAGGATCAGGTTGTCAGACAGTACGACTATACCGACGCCATCGATGACTTCAAGGCAGCCGCTGCCATTGTGCCGGATCTGCCATATGTGTATTTCAATCTTGGCAATATGTACTGCCTGTCAAGAGAACATCTGCAGTCGATTGAAAATTATACCAGAGCGCTTGAACTGTATCCATATATGGGAGATGCATACTTCAACAGAGGTCTGGTGCTTATATATCTGAAAGATAAGGAAAAAGGTTGCATCGACCTTTCCCGTGCCGGAGAGCTGGGAGTCAGGGATGCATATAGTGTAATAAAGAAATATTGTGAAGAGAAAAATGATTAAGGCTTTGATCTTTGATATGGGAGGTGTCCTTGTGGACCTTGACATAGAGGACTGCAAGAATGCTTTCAGAACCGGTCTGGAATATTATGAGATTGATGATATAATTGATGCGTGTCATCAGAGAGGCATATGGGGTGAACTCGAAGGAGGTACAATGTCTGCCGAAGAATTCCGTTCCATCGTTCTTTCGGGCTCACGTCCGGGTGCGACTGTGGAAGATGTGGATGAGGCGATGTCCCGTATTCTGGTGGGAATAGCTCCTTACAAGGCGGAAATGCTGAAGAGACTTGCAGGAAAGTATGAACTTTATATGCTCAGCAACAACAATCCTATCTGTCTGCCATACTCAAGCAGGATGTTCGATGATGCAGGAGCTCCGCTTGCAACTACATTCAGGAAGTGCTTCTTCTCATACGAGCTGAAGACCCTGAAGCCGTCAGCAGAGTTCTACCTCGCAGTCATGAAGGAGATAGGCCTGGCTCCGGAGGAGATGCTTTTTATCGATGACTCACAGAAGAATGTAGATGGGGCCCTGGCTGTCGGGCTTCCGGCTGTATATTATGAGCCTGGTACTGACCTTGATGCCTTGATAGAAAAAGTGTTGAACGGAGAAAAGGCTGTGGTATGCTGAAATTCATGAGCCTTTCAAGCGGCAGTTGCGGCAACTGCTATTATCTCGGAACAGAGAGGGGAGCAGTACTGATAGACGCCGGTGTGAGTTTACGCAGATTGAAGAAGGTCTTCATGGATCATGACCTTGATACGGAAGATTTTGCCGCCGTCCTGGTCACTCACGACCATCTTGACCATATCCGCCATCTGGGATCGTTCTGCAAGCGTCTGCATAAGCCGGTGTACACAACATCAGTGATCCATCACGCTCTTGCCCGTCATACGTTTACGGCTCCTACAATCGGTCCATACAGGAATGTCCTTAAGGAGGACCAGTGGAACGAAGTGGCGGGAATGAAGGTCAGATATTTTGTCGTGCCGCACGACGCAACCCAGACTGTGGGATATGCTGTCGAAGTGGATGGACGCAGGTTCGTGATAATGACCGATGTGGGAAGGATGACAGACGAGGCGGTGGAATATGCCCGTCAGGCAGATACTGTCGTCATCGAATCCAATTACGACATGGATATGCTTCTTCAGGGACCATATACATATGAATTGAAGATGAGGATCGTGCAAGGCTGCGGCCACTTGAGCAATGACGAATGTGCGAGTGCAATCAAGAGATTCTGGCACCCGGGATTGAAGAATATCTTCCTTTGCCATCTCAGCGAGAATAACAACACTCCTGAACTCGCATATCAGGCCTCTCTGGAAGCATTGAACTCTCTCGGTGTGGAAAAAGGAACAGTAGCGTTGAGGTGTCTGCCCCGTCAGCACCCGTCGCCGATGTTTACATTATAAATTTACTATATTTGCAGGCAGTTAATATCGTGTCTTATGAGAGCTAAACTTATCAGGGCATTAGGCTCGTTGGCGGCTATCCTCCTTCTTTCAGGAGTGATATCGATATTCGAATATCGTCGTATGAGCGACTATGTTTCAGAGCTCATATCTTCAAACATCAAGAGTATCAATCTGTCGCAGAGACTTTCTGACATTACTCAGGAATATGACCAGCAGATGCTTGCTGTTGTTGTGACCAATGATATTTCACTCATGCCGGACTTCGATCCCGATATGTTCGTGGCACAGGCCGACTCCTTGAAGAATTCCATCAAGTCTCCTGACGCCCTTGAAATGGTGGACAGTGTCGTGTCGTCGTTCAATGCCTTCATGAAGACATCGCTTCAGTTCGATGAGGTTTTCCTTGCTGACAATGTAAATACAGGTGAGTGGTTCTTCGGAACGCTCCAGCCTCGTTACGGCAAGTTCCGCGATGACATCAATATCCTTGATGAAGCCATTCATCAGAATCTCAAGACCAATTCTGCCAATTTTGATGCGGGATTCTACAGAAGTATCATCCCGGGCGTAGTTTCAGTGGGTGCGGGATTGCTCCTTATCTTCCTCCTGCTGTATTTCATGATGGCGAATTATGTCAATCCTATCTATAAGATGTCTGCCGGAATTGACAACTATAGGTCCGGTGGAAGAAAGTATGTCTATACTTTTGATGGAGACGACCAACTCGCAAACATCAATACCGGTGTTACCGAACTGATAGACGAAAACATTGAATTGAAGAAGCGCTTGAAGAAGAGTCATGAATCTTAAGGCAATATCACATAACATAGGAAAGGCGCTTCTTGTCAGTGCCCTTTTCATGTTCCTGTCGTTGGGTGTGTCCATATTCTATGATATGGATTCCGGCTTTACGCCACTGCTCATAAGTTTCATAATCACCCTCATCGTAGGTGCTTTCCCGTTCATATTTGTCAAGAAACCAGGCACAATGACGCTCAGGGACGGATTCCTGACCATCGTCCTGTCATGGCTTCTGTCCTTCATCTTCGGAATGCTTCCATATGTGCTTTGGGGAGGGGAATTCACGTTGATAAATGCCTGGTTTGAAAGCGTTTCCGGCTATACGACGACAGGTGCAACTATCCTCAATGATATAGAGGCCCTTCCGAACAGCCTTCTCTTCTGGAGGTCTTCGACCCACTATATCGGAGGATTGGGAGTAGTGGTATTCCTCCTTCTGGTCATGCCCGGGGCCAGCCCGTTCCGTGTCAAGCTGACCAATATGGAAATGTCGTCACTCTCGAAGGAGGGTTACAGGTACAAATCAAGCAAGGTCGTCATGGTCATCGTCTCTGTATATCTCGGATTCACTCTGACCTCTTGCCTTGCATTATGGGCTGCCGGAATGCCGTTCTTCGATGCTGTAAACCATGCGTTCAGCATTGCGGCTACAGGAGGCTTCAGCACGAAGAACCTTTCGATAGGAGCCTTTGATTCCGTGCTCATAAATGTCATTGTCATCTTCTTCATGGCTGTGTGTGCAATGCATTTCGGCCTTATCTACGCAATGTTCGCGACAAGATCCTTCAAGCCTTTCAACAACACTGTCGTCAAGTATTATCTGACCTGCATCATCGTATGCTCGTTCATCGTGATGCTCAATCTTATGACAGAGGCCGGATATGACAACTGGGGCAAGGCAATCATGGACTCTACATTCACTGTCGTGAGCTATATTTCATCGGCAGGATTTGCAATATGTGACAACAGCAGATGGCCTTTGCTCGCCGGCGTCATCCTCGTATTCGTCTCGATTCAGGGCGGATGTTCCGGATCCACAGCAGGAGGTATAAAGATAGACAGACTGCTGATAGCTTTCAAGGCTATGTTTCATGAGATAAGACAGAGACTGCATCCGAATGCTGTGGGTAATGTCAGGATGAGCGGTCAGCACCTGTCTGACAACTCGGTCAAGTCCGTCGTGATGTATATCGTGATATATATTTTCCTGGTCTTCCTTTCAATATTCCTCGTTACCCTTTGTGGTGAGAACGCGACAGACGCTGTATCCGGTGTGATTGCGTCACTGGGATCTGTGGGTCCGGGTCTTGGAGATCTCGGTAATCATGGCAACTATGCCATGCAGACCTCTGTAGCCAAGTTCATCTACTCATTCTGTATGTTCCTTGGACGTGTGGAGATCTATCCTGTCCTGATAGTGATATCCTTGATGTTGAGGAGGGACCGTTGATGAGCAGGAGCGAATTTCTTCACAAAGGATTCATTTCAAAGCTGCGCCATGAACCGACACCATGTCAGGACGCCCTCCTGCAGAAGGTGGCCGACTTTGTGAGTAATGACGACGATGATATCTTCGTTGTCAATGGTTATGCCGGTACAGGAAAGACCACAGCCATTTCGTCCGTGATATCCACATTGAAGGAATATGGAGTCAAATGTGTCCTTATGGCACCTACGGGACGTTCTGCAAAAGTACTTTCATCCTACGCCGGTCAACCTGCATATACGATCCATAAGCAGATATACAGGCAGAAGTCTGTCGGCGGTGACGGATTCGGACAGTTTACTCTTGCTCCAAATAAGGCAAAGGATACCCTTTTCGTTGTCGATGAGGTCTCGCTTATAGGCATTGATACAGGTCAGCAGCAGTCTACTTCCAGCTTCGGCTCCGGAAATCTTCTGGATGACCTTGTTACATTTGTAAGATCAGGTACTGGCTGCAAGGTGATACTCATCGGAGATTCCGCCCAGCTCCCTCCGGTCGGACTGGAGGCTAGTCCGGCACTCCTAAAGGATTATATGGTGATGATGGGAGGGACTGTGTTTGCCGAACTGACTACTGTAGTCCGTCAGCAGAGCGAGTCTGGAATTCTCCATAATGCCACTCATCTCCGACACCATATTGCAGAGATGGAGAACGGACCTGGACTGATGGATATTGTCGATCTTGGTCTTGAGGTAGGACAATTTGATGATATAGAGAGGATTGGAGGGGGAGAACTGATCGAGAGCATATCCGACGCTTATGCCAGGTATGGTGAGGATGAGACGATAATACTCTGCCGTTCCAATAAACGTGCGATCAAGTACAACCTTGGAATACGTTCTACCGTGCAGTTCAAGGAGGAAAGGCTGGTGCGCGATGACAAACTCATGATTGTGAAGAACTGCTACCAGTTCCTTGAAGATATGAAGGGGATAGATTATATCGCTAACGGTGATATTGCGAAACTTCAGAAGATATCTAAGTTCGAGGACCGTTATGGTCTGCATTTCGCCGAGGCGCGTATCTCCTTCCCCGATTATGACGATCAGGAGATAACCGCAAAGGTGATTCTGGATACGCTGGAGTCAGAGAGTGCCTCGCTTACATATGAGCAGTCAAATCTTCTATATCAGGGAGTAAATGAGGATTATTCTCATATCACCACCAAGAAGAAGCGTTATGAGGCAGTGAGGGAGGATAAGTATTATAATGCGCTCCAGCTTAAGTATGCAAATGCGATTACCTGCCATAAGTCGCAGGGAGGACAGTGGAAGTGCGTGTTCATCGATAATCCTATCTGGCAGGAGGAACTTACTGTGGATGACCTGAAATGGCTCTATACTGCCATCACCCGTGCCACCGAGAAGGTTTATCTTGTCAATTTCAAAGATGAATTGTTTCAGTAATGTCACCAAATGATAATAATTGAAGTATTGAAATGAATAAAAAAGTTGTATTGTTGATGGTGCTGTCGGTGCTGACAGCTGCCGGAGTATGGGCGCAGGAATTCAACAGGATGCCACGTGCGTGGAAATGGATCAGTGCTGAAGATGTCATATTTACGTATGACGGAACTTATGTGGATTCCACAGCATTTGCAGTAAATGCCCGCACCGGACATCGGACTGTCGGCGTGAAGGCTCCGGCAAAATATGCCGCATTTCCTGTAAGGCCTGAAGGTGCCGCCAATCTTACATACTCTCCTGACTCGACCAGACTGGCATTCACACGCGACAACGACCTGTATGTCGTGGATATTGCATCGGGAGAGGAGACCCGCCTGACATACGACGGCTCTGACGTCATACTCAACGGCTATGCATCATGGGTTTATTATGAGGAGATTCTCGGCCGTTCATCCAAATATAAAGCCTTCTGGTGGTCTCCGGACAGTAAGAAGATAGGATTCTATCGTTTTGACAACACTGAAGTGCCGGTGTTCCCTATATATTCTGCGTTCGGAAAAGATTATGCAGGACATGATTCCTATCCTCAGCTTGCCCCTGCCGGCTCTCCAAGTCCGAAAGTGACCAATCTTGATCTGGGAGGATCCCTCAGCGAGACCCGCTATCCGAAAGCAGGCCAGACAAATCCTCAGGTCCGTATAGGCATCGTGGATCTTACCAACGAGTCCATCTCTGTCATTTCGAGCGAGGCCGTAGGCCGAGTCGAGAAATCTATCACATGGGCAGATTTCGACGAAACTGAAGACCAGTATTTCGGCATACCTTTCTGGGGACCCGACAGCAAGGACTTCTTCATTGCCCGTATGCCACGCCTTCAGAATACCATCGATCTGTATGCTGTCAGTGCTGCAGATGGCTCGAAACGTCATGTCTATAACGAAATTTACAAGACATGGCTCAACTGGTTTGACGGTGTCGTCTTCACAGAGAACGGCCTGTATATGGCTCGTGAGTTCGAGACAGGATGGCAGCAGATATACTTCCTTTCATATGACGGAAAGACCTTCAGACGTCTGACAGATGGTCCAAACTGGAATGTGAATATTGTTCGGGTGGATGAAAAGAAGGGAGACGTCTATTTCATGGCAAGACGTGAGGCAGTAGCCAAGCAGGCCCTGTATAAGGTGGACAGGAAAGGCGGCATCACTGCTCTTACCGACCCGCAGTACCATGCTGTCAGCATCTCTTTCTCGCCGGACGGAAAGTATTTCGTAGCACAATACTCCAATGTGACTACGCCGAACAAGGTAGCCATCTTCCCGGCTTCCGGAAAGAAAGTAAGGCAGGGAAATGTCGTTGCTGATATGCAGGGACCGGATTATGATGCTTCCAAGTATGCACTTGGACAGCTTGTCAATATGACGACAGAAGATGGTTTCGAACTCCCTGGCATGATAGTATATCCAAAGAATTTCGATCCTGCAAAGAAGTACCCGGTGCATGTAGATATCTACGGCGGACCTAACACAGCAATGGTGCGTGACCGTTGGGTGACTCCGAATGCGAAAAACCAGTGGTATTCGGAAAACGGTATCATCCAGATTACAGTCGACCCGCGTGCTGCCGGCCATAATGGACGTGCCGGTCTGGATATGATTTACCGTCAGCTCACTGTCTGGGAAGTCAAGGACTTCTGTGCATGGGCAGACTGGCTCAAGGCTCTGCCATATGTGGATGGTGACAGGATCGGTGTCGAGGGCTTCTCATTCGGAGGCACTATGACCTCGATGCTTCTCATGCAGGCGCCGGACAAGTTCCATTTCGGTATTGCCGGAGGTGGAGTCTATGATTGGGCATTATATGACTCGCACTACACCGAGCGCTATATGGACACGCCTCAGAACAATCCGGAAGGCTATGAGGTGTCGAAGGTCCTGAACTACGTGGATGGTTATCCGACCGACTATACCGCCGTTTCGGAGCACGCGGTAATGCTCAAGCTTACACACGGCACAGGCGACGATAATGTACATCACCAGAACACCCTGCAACTGCTGGACGCACTGCATAAGGCCGGAAAGAACTTCGAGTTCATGATCTATCCTGACGGTATGCACGGATATTACAGTTATCAGGGCGATCACTTCCTCAATGCCAACCACGCCTTCTGGCAGAAATATCTTCTTGGAAAATAGTGTAGATATTCTGAAAAAAAGTTATATTTGTAGGGTGCAATCTCCTTATTTTAAGGAATTTAAACGACACTCTATGAAGAAACGTATTATCGCTCTTATAGCCATTCTGGTTATTGCAGGGCCGCTTTTCGCACAGAATACCTATCTCGTAAACAAGTGCAAGGTTGTAAAATCTGAAAAATGTACCATCTATAAGTACAACGGCAATTCCTCAGCAAAGATCAGAATGGCTGGAGGAGAGTACGGCTGTGGCGGATTCTCTTTCTGGGATGAAGGCGCATTCGTTACTTTTGACCTAGGCGGTCAGTATGAATTCCTGACATTCACTATGGCCTATGATGACAGCTGTTCGGAAGATGTCGGAGTCGTGACTGCTTATGCTGATGAGAATAAGGTCTTCGATGAGAAGGTAAGGGGATATGAGCCACCGCGTGTGCATACCATTAATGTTTCCGGTGCAAGACAGCTTACATTCAGGATCGCTGCAACTGATATAGAGGTTGTTGTGGCTGACGCAGTGCTTTGGAAGTCAGGACAGAAACCGGTCCCAATTACAAGATCACTCACTCCTCCTGCTGCACCAAAGGAACTTGTCAAGGATATAAAGCCGTATTATGTCAGCAATTCCATGACGCAGGTGACTCCTGATGAGCACTACATCATGCTTAACCGTCAGACATACGAGTACGGTCTCAGGGGCAATATGAACATGGCCCTCATCGGCACATTCAAGGGATTTGCCTACTTCAATCTACATAAACACTATTCAAAGCTGAACTTCATAGTCGGTTGCCACGATGATCTTGCAGGAGGACATGGCTCAGGATGGGTCACAGTCAAGGCAGACGGTAAGATAATCGAAGAAATCGAAGTCAGGAAAGGTGACATAGCCAAGGAAATCACTCTGGATATCACTGGATGTGAAATGCTGTCGTTCCATACCGAACAGATAGAAGGCAACTCTTATGCTGAGATGGCCAGGATAATGGTCTATCCTGAAGGCCATGAAGTCAACCTGACTCAGAACAAGGACGGCCTTGCACCACCAGATCCAAGATTGAAGGACCTCCCGGATGTATGCAAGCTCATATCTAACATTACTCCTTTCCAGGTGGTGGGCAAGGTTGAAAAACAGATCTATAACGGATCCTCAGATCATATTACTTTCTCGATGGGAGGTACAAAGTACTCTGAGGGTATCATTCTTTATCAGACCGCTTCATTCTGGGATGATAACGTATCCGCATGTGCAACCTTCGATATGGGTAATGAGTTCAAATACATCAGCTTCACTGCAGGTTATGTAGGAAAGAGCTGGAATATGAACGATGACTATCTGATGATTTATGCAGATGATGAACTTGTATTCTCCACTGCACTTATACCGACCTATCCAAATCAGCATTTCATAGTTCCTATCAACAAGTGCCGTACATTGCGCTTCTGCAATGCCGGTAGCGGAACACTCGACGTAGCGGCATTCGGCGTCGCCGACATTGTTGCATACAGGGATAAATATGTCGAGAACGACCTGTTCGTTCATCCTGAGCCAGATTGTCCGACTGAGATAGACCTTATTGACCTTGGTCTGCCATATATACACTATGTGTCGACAATGTCTAATTACAAGGATGAGATAGTACGTGACGGAACTACCAAGAAACTGTATTACGACCTCAATGGAGAGCGTATCTATAAAGGTTTCCTCCTCCAGACAAGTACTCATTTCTCTCTGGATTGTGGTATCCTGAGCAATAATGCGGCAGCGTCAGCGGCAGTCGGTGCAGCTGCAGTCGGTGCGTCATTCGTAGCAACCGGTGCAGCAGTCGGTGGAGCAGCCGTCGGCGCCACCCTTGCACCGATGGCAGCATTCCTTGTGCTTGCAGCCGGTGGTGAGGCCATTGAGAACTCTCTTGCAGCATTCAATACATACGGTGAATATAACAGTGTGACCTTCAAGGTCGGATGTCTGTCAACATCTTCGAAGAAAGCGAATTACTATGAGCACCTTATGATCGGAGCCGACCATGAGGTCGTTGCAAACATCGGACTATATGAGTCCATGGATCCGCAGGAAATAACAGTGCCGATCAACGGATGCGAGCAGCTGATGTTCTGGCTTGCAAACACACATGGTACATCTTCACAATATGTCATCTATGACATAGTGGTCAGCAAGAAGAAGTCAGAACTCAATATCCCGATCCCTGCCCGAATGTCAATGCCGGAAAAGAGGGAAGTGAAGACACCGGAATATGTCATCAACAGACATTATGAGAAGTATTCAAGCTCTTACAAGTCTAAGGAGGTGGATAATTACCTTTCAAATGCAAACAGCTATTATAGAAGGCTCTGCAACTTTATCGACAATAATACGTCTCACTATTATGTGTATACATATTATCTGGAATCATCACAAGGACCATGTAAGGCGATACAGCTGCGCTCCGCAAAAGATGAGGACCATTGTTATAATATCGTAGATGAGTATCACGACCTGAAGGAACGTCAGCTGAAGACTCTCGCGGAAATGAAGGCAGAGAAATTTTCATTCAAGCTCGACTATGCAGCTGCGATGACAGGTCTGCTCAATATGGGCTTCGATATCGTCAGGTATAGAAATTATATCAAGACGTATAATCAGGTCCTCAACGACTGTTTCCCTATTGTTGATGCCCTTTATGAAGAGAAGGCTCGCGAACTTGCCTTCCTTGAATGGGTTATCAGAAATTCACTGACTCTTGATGGAGTCGTATCAGATGAATCTAATATGATCTGTCCTTTGACATCGGATGATGTCCTTCCTGACTATCCTCTTCAGCACGTGTCTTATTTTGAATTTGTTGACTGATATTGATCATGGATACTATGAATTACAGAACTCACGACGACTATGTGTTGTCCTGCCTGGCGTTAGGAGATATATACAGAGAAGGCCTTTATCATGTCGAGCCTGATCCTGCAAAGGCTTGGGCCTACTATGAGGAGGGCTCGAAACTCAATAGCGTAAAGTGCTATGAAAGAATGCACGAGATGCTCAGGTGCAACGAATATGTTCCTGAAACAGAGGATGTCCAGGAAACTATGGACCTTTGTGCTCTCTATGGAGCAAGGCTTCACAGCAAACTGTTGATCGTGGAGGCGGTTCATGCATATCAGCACGGCAGACTTGAGCAGTTTGCAAGTGAAATGGAAGAGTACCATATCCCTGCATATGACGCCATACCAGACGACGAGCCACTCGACGAAGATGACGAGTGGCTCGACGACGATGGCCGTTATGACGCTTGGGCTTAGCCTGGCTCTTATCTGCGGCGGCGCATAGCGCCTTTCATCATATTTCCCATATTGGCTCCCATGACAGTTTTCATCATCTTGCGTGTGCCTTCAAACTGCTTGAGGAGCTTATTTACATCCGGAAGTGATGTACCTGAACCGTCAGCGATTCTCTTGCGACGGCTGCCGTTGATACACTCAGGGTGCTCTCTCTCATAAGGAGTCATTGAGAGGATGATAGCCTCTACTCCCTTGAATGAATCATTATCCATATCGACATCCTTGAGCACCTTGCCCATGCCTGGAATCATGGAAGCAAGATCCTTGATGTTACCCATCTTCTTGATCTGCTGGATCTGATTATAGAAATCCCAGAGAGTGAACTGGTCCTTTGCGAGCTTCTTCTTGAGTTCGCGTGCCTGCTGCTCGTCGAACTGTTCCTGAGCCTTCTCCACGAGTGAAACCACGTCACCCATGCCGAGGATACGGTCTGCGATGCGTGAAGGGTGGAATACGTCAAGAGCCTCCATCTTCTCGCCTGTGCTGACGAACTTGATAGGCTTGCCTACAACAGCCTTGATTGAAAGAGCGGCACCGCCTCTTGTGTCACCGTCCATCTTGGTGAGAACGACTCCGTCGAAATCCAGTCTTTCGTTGAATGCCTTTGCAGTCTCGACAGCGTCCTGACCGGTCATGGCATCCACAACGAAGAGAGTCTCAGTAGGCTTCACAGCAGCGTGCAGAGCGGAAATCTCATCCATGAGCTCCTGGTCTACAGCAAGACGACCTGCTGTATCGACGATAACTACTGAATATCCCTCAGCCTTAGCCTTCTTGATTGCATTCTGTGCAATCTGGATCGGATCCTTTACTCCTTCCTCCGAATATACTTCCACTCCGATCTGCTCTCCAAGCACCTTCAGCTGGTCGATCGCAGCAGGACGGAAGTAGTCGCAGGCAGCGAGAAGGACCTTCATTCCTCTCTTGCTCTTGATGTTCAGAGCCAGCTTTCCAGAGAATGTGGTCTTACCCGAACCGTTGAGACCTGCTACGAGTACGACGGCAGGAGTACCCTTGATATTGATGTCTGCAGATTCGCTGCCCATCAATGCCGCAAGTTCATCATGAACGATCTTTACGATCATCTGCTGAGGCTTAACGGCTGTAAGCACGTTCTGACCGATTGCCTTCTTCTTGACCTCGTCGCAGAACTGCTTTCCAATCTTATAGCTGACGTCGGCATCAAGGAGGGCGCGACGGATATCCTTCATCGCCTCCGAGATGTTGACCTCTGTTATCTTTCCTTCACCTTTGAGAATCTTAAACGATCTCTCCAGTCTTTCACTTAAATTCTCGAACATATATTGTCTGTTTTAATTTCTGTTTTATAGATTCCTCGACTCGCTTCGCTCGCTCGGAATGACATGCTCCGCTCGGAATGACATGCTCCGCTCGGAATGACATGTGGCAGTTAATCAAAATAATTGACAACCTGCGGTGCCTCATCCAACCTGTCGCTGAATACAGACGGAGCAAGGTCCTTCATATTGTAGCGGCTTGCCATTACCTGACCGTATGCTCCGGTGCTGCGTATTGCCATCAGGTCGCCCCTTACGCTCAAAGGCAGCAGTCGTCCAGCTCCCCAGACGTCGCTGGACTCACACACAGGACCTACGATATCATATGCCTGATGGGTAGGGTAGAACGTCCTCTGGCTTGCAGACAGATTCTCGATCTTGTGGTATGCTCCGTAGAGTGCCGGCCTTATGAGGTCGTTCATACCAGCATCCATGATGAGGAAGTTCTTTGTCTCTCCGCTCTTTACAAAGAGTACCCTTGACACCAGAGTGCCGCATTGGGCAACGAGCGAACGGCCCGGCTCCACATGTACCACCTGGTCCTCACGACGCTCGATGTTCTCGGCGATGGTCCTGAACCAAGTCTCGAAGTCCGGAACAGGATACCCGTCAGGATCGTCGTAATCCACACCAAGACCACCTCCTAGATTGATATTGTCGATCTTGAGACCGTTGCGTTCGAAATATGCCACAATCTCATTGACTCTCTTGCATTCAAGAGCATATACCTCATCCACACGTGTAATCTGCGATCCTACGTGGAAATGCAGACCTATGAAATTGATGTGCTCGCTTTTCCTGATGATGTCTATCAGTTTCTCAAACTCATGCTGGGAAATACCGAACTTGTTCTCGTAGAGACCCGTAGTGACATATTTATGAGTGTGTGCGTCGATGTCCGGATTGATTCTCACAGATACATTGGCCTTCAATCCATGCATGTGAGCCATTTCGTTGATGACATAGATTTCCTGAAGGGACTCGCAGTTGAATGCCTCGATACCTATCTTGAGTGCGTTGTATATCTCCTTGTCGCTTTTGCCGACTCCGGCATATACGATCTTGTCGGCAGGGAAACCGCAGTCATATGCATGCAGCACTTCGTTGCCGCTGACGCAGTCCGCTCCGAAACCCTTGCCGCTGATATATTCAAGCAGCCTTCTTTCAACATTTGCCTTCACGGCATAGTGAATCTTGATGCCATATCTTTCCGCCACTTCTGCAGCATGGTCTACTGTCTTGTGGAACAGGTCCATGTCGTAGTAATAGAAAGGGGTAGAAATTCGGTCAAACTTCTCTATTGTATTGATATCAAGCATCTTAATTATATTTACTCAAAAACGATTGCAAAAATAGCGAAAAAATCCGTAAATTCGCAGATTGTAGTACAGAATCATTAACTATAAAAAATATACAAAAATGGAAAAAGGACCTATTTCACAGTTCATTACACATCATTACCGTCATTTCAACTCTGCTTCACTCGTTGACGCAGCTAAGGCTTATGACGCACACATGAACAAAGGCGGCAAGATGATGCTTGCAATGGCAGGTGCTATGTCAACTGCCGAGCTCGGCCTTTCATTGGCAGAGATGATCCGTCAGGACAAGATCCAGATCGTTTCATGTTCTGCAAACAACCTCGAGGAGGATATCATGAACCTCGTGGCTCACAACCACTACTACAGAGTGCCTCACTACAGAGACCTTACTCCAGCTCAGGAGAAGGAACTTCTCGACAATCATATGAATCGTGTTACCGACACATGTATTCCTGAAGAGGAAGCTTTCCGTCGTCTTGAGGATCACCTCGTTGACGTTTGGAACGAGATGAAGGCTACAGGCGAGAGACTTTTCCCTTGGGAGGTTATCTACAAGCTCCTCCGCAGCGGTGTTCTCGAGCAGTACTATGAAATCGATCCTAAGGACAGCTGGGTACTTGCAGCCTGTGAGAAGAATATTCCTATCGTAGTTCCTGCATGGGAAGACTGTACAACTGCAAACATCTTCACTGCTCACTGTATCAAGGGCGAATTCGAGCCTAATATGATCAAGAACGGTATCGAGACTATGATCTTCCTCACAGAGTGGTATCGTGAGAACTGCCTCGGCGAGGGTGTCGGTTTCTTCCAGATCGGTGGTGGTACAGCAGGTGATTTCCCTATCTGCGTAGTGCCTATGATGGCTCAGGACCTCGAGTGGCCTGACGTTCCACTTTGGGCTTACTTCTGCCAGATTTCAGATTCGACTACTTCTTACGGATCTTACTCAGGAGCAGTTCCTAACGAGAAGATCACATGGGGTAAGCTCGATGTCGACACTCCACGTTTCATCGTAGAGTCTGATGCGACAATCGTTGCTCCTCTCATCTTCTCTTACGTTCTCGGCTGGTAATCCTGCTGAAGTAACGAAATATAAAGGTGCGGGACACTGACCCGTCCTGCATCTTCCATTTGCACACACAACAAGATGTTAACCACTAATATTTATCCGGACACGGCTGTCCCATTGATCGTGGGCATCGGATCGGCTATTCTTGCAGTTCTCCTGATGCTGATCAAGATCCCGCAGTCGGACTACAACAGCAAACTTGTCAACTCCAAGCTTGCCATTGTGGTCAGTTTCCTGATATGCACTTTCCTGATGATGTATGCCATATCTGTTTATGGCAGTCCGACCATTCAGGACTGGGATATGTTCCTTATGCTGACAATCTATATTGTCGTGCACTTCTCTACATCAATCATATCGTATTCCATGATTGCCTTACTCAAGACAGAAAGGCACTGGAGGCAGAACCTCTTCGTCCCCGGTCTGTTCGTGTCCGGCATAATCGCGTTCATGCTCCTGGAATCATACAGGTCCGGTAACATGACCTATTTCTGGTCTGTGTGCATAGCTGCACTCGTTGCTTTCCTGATACAGTCAATCACTTATATCGTATATTTCGATAAGGCATATAAACGTGTCCTGAAAGACCTCGAAGAGTACTATGATGAGGATGAAGAACATAAGATCAAGTGGGTCCGCTTCTGCTATATAATCTCCATGCTGACCAATCTTTTCATTCTTGTCTATCTTCTTCTGTACTGGTTCCTGGATTACAAGATGGAGGTCGCCTCGCTTTATACCCTCTGGTATCTTTTGTATATGCTGTACCTGACTGCCAACTTCATATCGTTTCTGGGCAGTCATAGACTTGTGCTTGATGCGTTTGCGCATAAGATGTTCACAGTCAATATCAGACCGAAGAAGGCAGTTCAACGTATCTCAAGAAAGGAATCTGCAGCAAAGAACAATATCGATAAGGAATTCTCCAAACTCGATGTGGAATTGAAGAAATGGGTAGACAACAAGCTCTATTGCGAATATGACAAGACAAGGGAAAAGGTTGTGTCGGAGCTTCATACGACAAAAGAGATCCTCAATCTTTATTTTGCCCAGAAAGTCGGTGTCGACTTCAGGACCTGGAGGACAAATTTAAGGATAGAGGAGGCCAAACGTCTGCTTCTAGAGAATAAGGACCTGTCTGTCAATATTATAGCGGAAATGTCCGGATTCAGTGACAAGTCCAACTTCCACAGACAGTTCACGAAACTTGTAGGCTGCTCTCCGCGCCAATGGAGAGAATCAGAGGAAAATCAAACTAACCATAAATAATTACAGTTATGAGAAAGTATTGTTTTATTCTTGCATCTGTGCTTGTTTCCATGTTCTGGGCAACAGATGCCAATGCCCAGATTACTGTCGGGGCAGGTTACAATCTTGAAACCATTACAATGAGTGCTCAAGGAGACAGTGATTCAGAATCCCTTAACGGATTCTACCTTGAAGCTACCTATGGCTGGAAATTCCTTGACAAGTCGTGGGGTGCACTTGCCCTTCAGCCAGGAGTAAGGTTTGCCTACATGGGAGAATCTGAAACAGAGAAGGAGGATGGACTCAGGATGAAGTCATCATGGGATGAAACCTATCTGGACATTCCTGTTCATGTGAAATATACATATGGACTCGGCTCTGTCAAACTTTCTGCTTTTGCCGGACCTGTCTTCTCTTTCGGACTTTCTTCTACAAATACCTCAAGGATAAGAGGAGAGGTGCTTGGTGAAGACGTGGATTATCTGTACAAGTACAATAACTACACAGGCAAGACAGTTACAAAGGGAGAAGGCACTACCTCATCGACTGAAGGCGGACTTGTGGATTACGGACGCTTCGACCTCAAGCTCGGTATCGGATTGGGAGCAAGCTTCATGGAACGCTACAATGTGAAGGTAGGATACAATATCGGTCTCCTTAACAGATATACAGGAGAACAGGTAGAAGACTACCGCGTCAGAATGAGCACAGGAGTGTTCTACATTGGACTCGGATACAATTTCTAAGAAAATATCCTATCTGATTATATGACATCCGCGCCTGTAGGTGCGGATGTTTTCTTTAAGGAGTTCATGCTCCTGCTGCGGCAAGGCCCAATTGAACAGGCGTTCTACAATATAATTGATGGCCTGGTCTGTCGGATGATACATGTCCTCCGCATAGAAACGGTAGTCCCTAAGCTCGTCCATCATGATTTCATAGGCAGGGAAGTAGTCGCACCTTTCATTCATGACGCTTTCTGCAGCGATAAGAAGTGATGCCTTGCTGATCTGGTTGCCATGTGCGCCGTCTTTGGCATGTCTGATAGGGCAGAGCATGAATATGAACTCCTTGTCCGGACAGAGAGTCAGGATCTCATTCAGAATCTCGATGGACCTTTCTACACTCAGCAGTTCACGTCTGAATTCCTTCGGATTGCGTTTCAGGCAGTTTGAAACAATGAAGTCCCTCTCCAGATGTCTGAAGCACCAGCTTGTACCCAAGATAAGCACCACCTTGTTGCACCTGCAGAAGAAGTCAGCGGCAGCGTTGAGCTTTTCGTTGGCGTTGTTCAGGAACTCGTCTACGTTGCTTCTGGCAAATGAAGTATGGTGGCTGAATGAACATATGCGCGAGTCTCCCGCACCTATTTCGATGCAGTCCTCTGCTGTGAACTGTTCACGGCTGATAAGTCTTCTGACACTTGCAAGGATCGACTCCGGGTTGTATATCGTGCCGAACGGGTTGATACATATATCGAAGCCATAGTTGGCCAGCTGTGATCCGATATTGTCGGAAAGGCAGCTTCCCAGCATCATGATGCTGTCCTTAAATGATATGTTGACCTTGCATTTGTTGTCTGTGACAGGTGTCTGTAGTTTCATATTTCATTCAGTTCTATAAGTCCCGAAAGCACAGCAAAGACAGTGAGCTTTCCGATCGAGCGGGTCTTGAGCTTTTCGCAGATGTTGTTTCTATGGAAAATCACAGTCGGAAGCGAAATCCCCAGCGTTGCTGATATCTCCTTGTTTATAAGTCCCTTGACCATAAGTTTGAGGACCTCCTTTTCGCGTGTTGACAGCTTGTCGGCAATGGTCAGTCCTCTGCCCAGACTTGAACTGTTGTGCCATGCCATATCAAGCTGCGTCATTCTTCCGACAATCTCGTTCTCCGGGAGAGTGATGTCCAGTACCTTGAATCCTGCATTTGCCAGATTGTTGTTCCTTCCAATGGACATTACCACGGTCTGTGACTTGAGCGTCTCGAACTCGTCAGCATGCTCGAAGAGAATGTCTGTGCTCACGAAGAACTGCACGAAATGACGGTTTGAGTCTTGTATGAACTCATCTATAGACCCATATGTACAGACTTCCACCTGATCGTATATATTGCGCAACATACGCTTCAATGTCGTGCTGCTCAGTGTGTTCCTGTCAATTATCGCAAAGCAAGGATTCATTTTCTCGTGTTTTCTTTGCGAAGATATCAATTTTTCTGTCGAAAGAACCATGAATATCGCTATTTTTGCAAGTTGTAATTTAAAACGAAATATGCAGAAGATAAGTGAAAGAGTATTCTATGTGGGCGTCAATGACGTAGAGAAGGAATTATTTGAAGGCCTTTGGCCGCTCCCTTATGGCGTCAGCTATAATTCATACCTGGTTGTCGATGAAAAGGTTGCCCTTATTGATACCGTAGAGTGCGGTTTTGAAGATGAATATATAAGGAACATCGAAGATGTGCTTGGTGACCGTCAGATTGACTACCTTGTGGTGAATCACATGGAACCGGACCATTCTTCGCTGGTGGCATATATGCTTGACAGATATCCCGGACTTCAGATCATAGCAAATGCAAAGACAGTTCCGATGCTCAAGGGATATTATGCAGTGCCTGAAGACAGAATCATCATCGTGGCGGAAGGACAAAGTGTGAGTCTGGGTGGCTGCACTCTGAATTTTTACATGGTTCCGATGGTGCACTGGCCGGAGACAATGGTGACATGGCTTTCAGAGGAGGGAACTCTCTTCTCCGGCGATGCGTTCGGTACTTTCGGCTCTGTGGATGTTGATGTCATTGATTCAGAAGATACCTTTGCGATGTATAAGGAGGAGATGATGAGATATTATTCCAACATCGTGGGTAAATATGGTGTCCCTGTTCAGACCGCCTTGAAGAAACTTGCAGGGCTGGATATCAAGAGGATATGCTCGACCCACGGTCCTGTCTGGGAGACCGGTATCCCTTCTGTCGTGGACCTGTATGACCGTCTCAGCCGCTACCAGGGCGAGAGGGGAGTATGTCTGGTCTATGGATCAATGTATGGCAATACCGCTGCAGCAGCAGACGCATTGGCCATGGAACTTGAGGCGCGTGGCATTCCATATTCAATCCATGACCTCGCAGGTAACAATATTGATGACCTTGGACTCTCTGCCGCTATAAGAGATGCCTTCAAGTATGACACTATAGTAGTAGGTTCACCTACCTATAACAATGGTGTGTTCCCTCCTGTTGAATCCTTCATGAAGGCACTTCAGGCACGTCTCCTTAAAGGACGCCGCTTTTATGCATTCGGGTCATTCACTTGGGCGGCTGCAAGTGTCCGTCTCCTGAATGAGATGGCATCAGGCATGGGCTTTGAAATTCTGGGCGATGGCCTTGCATTCCCTCAGGCTTATACGGCAGAGAAGTGTAACATGTCAGCAGTAGCTGATCTTTTAAAATAGATTGGATTTATGATGAAACGTATATTGCTTGTTCTAGTGACATGCCTTGCTCTTTCTGCAACTTATGATGCAGCAGCTCAGGTACACGATACTCCAATTGCAGATCTGATCCGCAATTATAAGGAGGAGCGTGGTGTCAAGAAGTTTCTTGCCGACGGTGGCAAACTCAATATTGCCAGAGGATTTCTGAAAAGATATCCGGTTGCTCCTCTTGCCCCGGATGTCACTGAACTTTGTGTGTTGAGGTTTCTGGGAGCACCGGAGGATATTCAGCAGGCTTTCCTGAATGACATGCGTGAAGTGCTCAAGCAGTATCAGTATGTAGGAATGGAAGACTCTCCGCAGGGCGAATGTGAGGTGTATGTACTCCTGGCATCAGTAGATGAGGTGGAGGAAATGGTAGTCTATAATCCGGCAATCTTCTCCCTCACGACACTGCATGGTCCGTTTACTGCAGAATCATTGTTGAAGCTATCAAAAAATAAGCAGAAGGTGTTGTAATTTAGAAAAATTCAATTACCTTTGCACTTAGATAATTTAGAATAATTCAAAATTAATAACCAAAATAATTCAGTGATTATGTTAAGCGAGAAACTACACAAAGCAATCAATGCTCAGGTCAATGCGGAATTGTGGTCAGCATATCTTTATCTGGCGATGTCGCTGGATGCAGAGTCAAAAGGATATAAGGGAGTTGCAAACTGGTTCTATGTACAGTTCCAGGAGGAGCAGGCTCATGCACGTATCTTCATGAACTATCTCAACTCATGCGATGCCAAGGTTGAACTTCTTCCTATCGACGAGGTGCCTTCGACATGGGATTCGGTCCTTGATATGTTCAAGCAGACCCTCCAGCATGAGAAGAAGGTCACTTCCCTGATTCAGAATCTCATGTGCATTGCAAAGGAGGATAAGGATTACGCTTCGGAGAACAGACTCATCTGGTTTGTAGACGAGCAGGTGGAAGAGGAAGAGTCTGCACGTGACATGATCTTCAACTTCGAGGCAGTGGAAGGCAACAAGTACGGAATGTACATGCTCGACAAGGAACTCGCGGCTCGCGTCTACAACGTTCCTTCTCCACTCGCAGCAGAATAGCATCATTCCACCGGCTCCGTTCGGCGGCGATCGGCATACATCGCAGAGGGTGACATAAGTCATCCTCTTTTTATGTCTGCTTTGCCCAAAATAATGTTGTAAATACGCTATATCTTGCTTAAATTTGTAGTTTGGTGCAATTCTTTTGAAAATCAACAAATTAAAATATCATTGTATGAACTACAAAAATTACTGCAGGGGGGGGCAGCCCTATGAGACCCCAACCGTAGACGTCTTCGCAATTCTCAGCGAAGGAGTGCTGTGTCAGAGCTATGGTGATCCAAATGCTCCTGGAAAGGATTTGGGTGAAGAAAATGTGTGGGATTTCTAAAATTGTAGCAATCATGAAGAAAATTATGAAACCTTTCGTGCTTGTTGCAGCAGCTGCAATGGCACTTGCTTCTTGCCAGAAGAATGAGATTCCTGCTCCTGAAAAACAGGATGTACATTTCACAATCAATGCAGGAATAAAGACTAGGACTTCAATCGTAGAGAGCGCAGATAAAGATGAAAGCGGTAAGCCTATCTACCATGCCCAGTGGGATGGTAATGAGGAACTTGGAGTTCTCTTTGCTGCTCCTAAGGCTGAAACAACAGCTAGCGATGTTGTAAGGCTTACAAATGCAGTATCTGGTCGCACAGCTTCATTCCAGGGTACAGTTACAGTTGATAAGTCTGCCGGAACTTTCTATGCATTTTATCCTGCGGAAGCATTCAAAAGTGGATATGCGGATGGCGATGCGCGTCTTGACCTTAAGAATGTACAGAAACCAACTGCAACATCTTTCGACCCATCATGTGACATCTTGGTTGCAAAGCCTTATGATTATGAAGTTGTTGACGGCAAGGTGGTTGCTGACGGACTTGAATTTGCTCGTCTTATGTCAGTCTTGAGAATTGATCTCATGAGTGAATTTGCAGATATTCAGAATGAGTTCGTTGAGTCTGTATCTTTTACTGCAGGTGATGTTAAGATCACAGGATATGCAAGAATTTTCCTTGATAATCCTGAGTTTAACGGAAAGTGGGCTTCATCTGGTGATCAGTGGTGTACTGTTACAGCCAATTATGATTCTGACCTTGTTTCAATCAATGGAACTTCCAACTCGGTATATCTCGTAATTGCCCCTGTTACAATCCCTGCAGATAAGGATCTTACTTTTGAAATCAAGACTAAGAACTATACTGTCAGCAAGACAGTGAAATCCCCAGGGATGAAATTCACTGCTGGTAAGGTTTCAAAGATCAACCTTACAATTGCGGCTGATAACTGCGATAAGATTGATACTTCAATTGACTATTCTGGTGAGTGGTTGATAACAGGTGTGAAGGATACTCAGACTTATGCTGTAAGTGCTTATGTTGAAGGCAATAATCTTGATGTTCTTGTGCCAATTACAGTTGCAGATGAAAAAATTACAGAGGTTGATGGTCTGGCTGCATGTAAAATGGTAATTACAAAGGTGTCAACAGAGGGATATGCTGGAATGTATACCATTGAGGACGCTAGCTCGACAGAGGAGAAACGTAGTTATCTTTATGCTGCAGGAACAGGTAGTAACAACTATCTTAAAGCAAGTAGTACATTATCCAAAGGCTCATATTGGGATATAACAAAGAATGATAATGGAACATATACCATTATAGCTTCTAAACATACCACAGACAGAAATACTATTTGGTATAATACAACTAATAATATATTCAGTTGTTATCAGTCTAACTCAGCTTCTTATAAGCCGATAACACTTTATCCTTATTCGATGGTTGTACCAGATACAACTCCAAAGCTTGAGTTGGGTGAAGAATCGATCGAATTGACTGCCGCAGGCGGCGAGGGCACAATTGATGTTACAGCAAAGAATCTTCCAGCTGACATCCAGGTAAGGGCGTTGACAGCTAAAGGTGCTCAGGATGAAGTAGAATGGCTTACTGCCGCATACGCTGACGGTGTTATTACATACACGGCAGAAGCTAATGAGTCAGAAGAGGCACGTACTGCGTACATCGAAGCTTATGTTTCAGATGACTTGAAAGATGGTATTGCTGTTACTCAGGCTGGAAAACCTGCAGAGGGTGATACAACTCCTAAGTTTGTCAAAGTTACTGCTACACCTGCAGATTGGAGTGGCGTTTATATCCTTGGCTATACTGATGGATCGACATTGAAAACCTTGTGTGGTAAAAATTCATTAGGTAATTATGGCGCATATGTGGATTTAACCTTAGAAGATCAGAGTATTTTAAGTTCAGAAGTCCCAAATGAATGCGTCTTAACGATTGAATCTACAACAAACGGATATTCTTTGAATGTAAATAATACCTATTTGGGATATACATCTACTTCTACATCAGGCAATAATTATTTGTGGTTCAATTCAAGTTTTGAATCAAGTAAGTATGAATGGACGATAAAAATGGATGGTGAAAATGTATTAGTTACCAGTGTTTATAATACTAATCGAGTGATAAAGTGGAATAACGCATCTAATGGTTTGCGTTTTGCCTGCTATACATCTAGCCAATCGCCAATTCAACTTTATAAACTTATGGGCGGTGAGCCCGGTGATGAAGAGCCTAAGCCAGCGATTACTGTTTCATCTGAAGCATCAGTAAATGTGGAGGCAGCAGGAGCTACAGGAACTGTTTCATATACTCTCACAAATGCTGTAGCTGATGCAAAAGTCTCAGCACAGGCAAATCAAACTTGGGTGACAATTGGTACTATAACCAGCACATCCGTGCCGTTCACTGTCTCTGAAAATATTGGCGAACAGAGAACCGCTACAATCACTTTGTCATACGATGGTGCTGAGTCAAAGACAGTGAACATCACTCAGGCGGAAGCTCAGTCTGGTGGTGGAGAAACTCCAGAACCGGAGCCAGATCCAACTCCAGATCCAGAGGAACCAGAAACACCAGTTGATCCTAATCCAGGAACGCCGGCAACATCCCCTTGCTACACAATGGAAACCAACACAGCAGGCTCAAATAACGACTATACTAAAAACTGCGATGTTACCATCAATGGAGTAAAATGGAATGTCACTGGTAATGCTCAGATGACTCCTTGGAGAATTGGTGGAAAGAGTATCTCTAACGCGGATCGTGCAGTTTATACCAAGACTGCATATTCCTCAGCCTTGTCTAAGGTGGACTTTCAGGTGGGTACTTCTAGTGGTAGCATCACATGGCATTCATTGAAATTAATCTATTCGACAAATGCGGATTTTAGTGATGCTCAAACAATGACAATATCTACGGGATTGGCTGCAAGTAATACATACTCATTTGCTCCAGAGGGCGGTTTCCCTGAAAATTGTTATTTTAAGTTTGTAATGAATGTTTCAGTGTCTGGCTCAAGTAACAAATATTATCAATTGAGTTCAATTAAATTCTACGGATACGATAACTGACCATCATCCGGCGGAGGCGCCGGGGATGATGAATCCACGGAAGGAGGAGGGTCCACTGGGGACAGTGGATCTTCCGGCTCCGGAAGCGGTTCCGGAGGAGATTCTGATGAGAGACCGGCAGGTGTGGATGGTGTTCCGGCAGCATTGAATTATGGTTGGCTGGAGATGCCAGGTGACCCTAATGCTGGTGATAGCGATAATTTTGTGAGCATGTTCAAGGTCGGGGCAGACAGAAACTACAGCTATCTTTTCGACAAGTCGATGTACACTACGATGTGGACTGCATACCCGTTGTATAGTTCTGCCATGGATGGCAATCTTTCTGCAGACTGGGAACCGAATCCTGATTTGGCAGAGGCAGATCAGGTCAATATCTGGGCTGGAAGTTATGGGGTTGATGATTACTCACGAGGGCATCTTTTGCCGGATGCATCTCGCGACGGAAACCGTGAAATGCTCAAGCAGGCTTACTACGCTACCAATCAGGTACCTCAGATTCAGAATAGTTTCAATGGCGGAATCTGGAGCAGCCTTGAGAATGCTGTGCGTTCAGAAGTCAAGAGCGATACTCTTTATGTAGTGACAGGTGTAGCATTCAGGAAGGTTGGCGGATCAGAAACGGTCAAATATATTAAGCCTAAAAATGATACAAAACAATGTCCTGTGCCGAACTACTTCTACAAAGTCATAATGAAGGTGAAGAGATCAGGAAACTCGGTTACTTCAGCCAGCACTATCGGCTTTTGGATGGAACATAAGACATATAGCGAAAGTTTCGCTAAGTACGCTTTCTCTGTCGACCAGATCGAGACATGGACTGGTCTCGATTTCTTCGTGAATCTGCCTGATAGTGTTGAGACGACGGCTGAAAGTAACTCCGATTGGTCGACGTTCCAGAGCTTTTAGCCTGATCAGATACTCTAGATAATTTAATGAGCCTTGTGACGGAAGTTCTTTCCTGAGCAAGGCTTTTTGCTTTGTGCTGTGTATTGGCACAATAGGGATGTATCTTTGCCGAAAATACGAAATCAATATGTTTGCATTGTGTGTAGTTATCTGGCTGATTGTTGAAGTGATGTATCAGATGACAGGTCGAAGAGACTGAATGTCCCACCTTTACATCGAATGACAAGTAGATGTTCTTTGTAAATGAAAGATTAGATCAACCGTTTATTAGATTTTTCAGATAAAGATGTAATTTTGTATAGATAAATATTTTCTGATATGAAGATAGCAGTACCTACAAGAGACGGACGCGTAGATGATCACTTCGGTCATTGCGCTTACTATACGATATTTGATGTCATTGACGGAAAGGTGACAAATGTCAGCAAGATGGCTTCTCCGGAAGGATGCGGATGCAAGAGCGGTATCGCCCCTGTGCTTCGACAGATGGGCGTAGCTGTCATGTTGGCCGGTAACATGGGCCAAGGCGCCAAGAATGTGCTTGAAGCCCAGAGGATTGAGGTCATCCGTGGCTGCAGCGGCGATGTTGAAGAATTGGTCGCAGCTTACCTTGCCGGAAATGTCAAGGATAATGGTGAGTCGTGTGATCACCATGACTGCCATTAGGATGAAGCAGGCTATGAGTTTTTTTGAGAAGAACAATAAGATAATATATGTGACCCTGCTGGGTCTGATATGTCTGGTGCTGGCACTGAGCTACATTCCAGCTCTAAAGCCATATACCGGGTTTGTGACACCTCCTGTCGTATTATTTACAGGACTGGTCTATGCTTTGCTCTGCGGACAGCCATATAAGAAGTTCAACAAGGTGGCATCCAAGAAACTTCTTCAGTATTCAGTCATCGGTCTTGGATTCGGAATGAATCTGCATCAATCCCTGGCATCAGGAAAGGAGGGGATGATGTTCACGATAGTGTCGGTCGTGGGCACGATGCTCATCGGTATGTTCATCGGATGCAAGTTGCTCAAGATGAATCGCGATACATCCTATCTGATAAGTTCCGGAACAGCGATCTGCGGCGGAAGCGCCATAGCGGCTGTAGGGCCTGTCATCAAGGCAAAGGAAACCGATATGTCCGTAGCCTTGGCGACTATCTTCATTCTTAATGCCATTGCGCTTTTTGTGTTCCCTGTTCTGGGTGA
>JAZLDR010000060.1:0-4168 GCA_045614805.1 Candidatus Cryptobacteroides sp.
ACTCCTGTGAGGGGATTTGGAAGATATGCAAGGTGCATGTCTTCAGGAAGGTTATCCTCCCAGTCGCTGATCATCTCCGAGAGAGCTGACTCAGCTATGCCGAAGGTCATCACAGTCTTGTGGTAAATGTCTGACACAGAAAACTTTGCTTTGATGTCAGTCATTACGTCGTTTAAAGCGCCAACAGCTTCGAATGGTACTCCTGGAAGAGAATACAAGGTCGCTTTATGGCCGAATCTTTCCTCTGGAAAGTCAAATGCCATGATCGGGGCAGTGCCTAGTCTGTTAGGGATTACAGTGCATGTGTCGGGAACATCGGCCTGCGCCAGGTTGATCTCCAGAACGTCTAGGCCTCTGGCGCTGAGGATTCTGTGGATGATCTCGAGCTGCTCAGGATCTCTTTTCCAGCATTCGGCCTCAGAGAGCATTGCAAGGGCCTTTTTGGTGATGTCGTCCTTTGTAGGGCCAAGGCCTCCCGTAACGATGACGATGTCATTTTTACGTAGTCCGTTCTCAAGGGTAGATATGATGTCAGCGAGGCGGTCTCCAGTGGAAACCATCTCGCTGACACGTATTCCAAGGTCATTCAGCGCTCTTGAAATGTGCGCAGAGTTGGTATCAACTATCTGACCTATAAGTATTTCGTCTCCAATTGTGCAGATTGATGCAGTGGTCATTGGCGTCCTTGTCTTATTTGGTGTTCTGTTCAAGATGAGTAAGGATCTGCTTTACCAGAGCCGGGCCTTCATATATGAAGCCTGAGTATATCTCCACGAGGGAAGCTCCTGCGTCCATCATTGCCTGCGCTTCTTCGCCTGACATGATGCCTCCCACGCCGATGATAGGCAGTCTGCCTTCTGATTTGGTGTGGATGTAGCGCACAAGTTCGAGGTTCTTCTTGTGTACAGGCGCGCCAGACATGCCTCCGTTACCGATTTCCTCAATCTTCTTAGGGTCTATTGTAAGACCGTCACGGCTTCTTGTAGTGTTTCCTGCAACGAGGCCGTCGATGCCTGATCTGAGGCAGTAGTCGATGATGTCGTCGAGCTGTTCTGATGACAGGTCAGGGGAAACCTTCAGGAGGATAGGCCTGTAAGTGTCGTAATATCTTCTGAGGTCAAGCAGCTTATCCACAATGTCCGAAAGGAATGAGATATCCTGCAATGCAGTGAGTCCCACTACGTTAGGACAAGATACGTTTACTACGAACATATCTACGAAGTCGTAAAGAAGTGCAAAAGAAGTCTCGTAGTCTTTCGCTGCATCTTCGTTTATGCTGGTTGTATTCTTAGAGATGTTTGCGGCAACGATGACATTGGGACGGTCTTTCTTGAGCTGCTCAACTGCGTTCTTCACACCCTTGTTGTTGATGCCGAATCTGTTGATTATTGCCCTGTCCTGCGGCACTCTGAAGCATCTTGGCTTAGGATTTCCGTCCTGCGGCTTAGGAGTGAGGGAACCTATCTCAATGAAGCCGAAACCGAAATTGGCCAGGTCATTATAATGCTCTCCATTCTTGTCAAGACCTCCTGCCAGGCCGACAGGATTTGGGAATGTGATACCGAATACCTCTTTCTGAAGAGCTGGTGTCTCCTTCTTGTAAATGCTTCTCATGATGGATCCGGCAAATGGAACATGTCTGAGGAATGTAAGCGAGGACATGATCATGTTGTGAGCCGTTTCGGGGTTGAAGCGGAAAAGAATGGGCTTAAGAAAGTGCTTGTACATAAATTGTGAGTTTATGCAAATATACTAATAGTATAAAATATTAGCAAATTACATTTCTTGGAATGAGCCATCGTCAAACAATACTATGATTTTTGATACTTTGCGTTGTTTTACAATGGTTTGGCTTATGCTATTTGTAGTGTTGATTTCACTTACGGCTGCAGTATTTGCCTGATATCCGGACAATACTGCAGGAATTTCTGACTCTGAAAGAGAAGTATCTGCAGTTTCAGCTGAACTTTCCTCTTCGAATACAGGGAACAGGAGATCGTCAGTGAAATCCTCCTTTGTAGCTGGAGAGTGGACTGGCTCAGTAGTGACTGTCCTATCCTTGTACATTTTTCCTTTACCAAGAATCAGCCATTCGATATTCAGGTCAGGGTAGTTGTCCATGATAGCCTTGATAAAATCGTAGCTTGGATTGTTTCTTCCTGCCAGCACATGAGAAACGCTGGCACGAACAACGTTGATGATGTCCGCGAACTGGGCCTGGCTGATGTTTTCCGCTGCAAGAAACTGCTTGAGACGTGTGTTCATAGTTGTTATCGTTAATGTTACAAATGTAGCAATAAATAACGAGAGATGCAACATGTGGAGAGCGTTACATTTGTTACGGGTAGGGGAGAATAGTGTGATAATAAATATAAGCTATAATTGAGATAATTAAGTCTTAAATACTGAGTATGTGGATATTATAGTTTAAAAATGTGCGAATATGTGGCAGATTTGGCAGGTTTAGCGAGATTTTTAACTCCTTTACACTATTTAAATAAACAATACATATAGATGTTTAATGCTAAATAGCTGACTATTAGTGCAAAATAAATTACGAAAATTATATATAAGGTATTTTTATGATACATGTTTTAACCGTTACAAAAGTTAAGAAAGACTACTAACCAACGTCGTGCAAATTAAGAATTGTTAACAACAATGTGAACTTATGTTAGTTCACTTATGTAAATTACATATGTTAACACCTTGGGTTTAGGTGAAATTTTCAAATGACGCGAGAATTGCGTATTTTTGTAGAAATTAAGTCCTGTACACAAATACATAAATGTGAAATGATACCGGAAATCACTATAGAACAATATAACTATCACCTTCCAGACGAGCGAATTGCCAAATATCCCCTTTCGGAAAGGGATATGTCCAAGCTGCTTGTATACAAGGATTCGGAAATCAGCGAACACAGATTCACCTCGATGCCGGAAATTCTTCCTGAGGGACATCTGATGATCTTCAATGACACCAAGGTAGTACCGGCTAGACTCCATTTCCAGCGCGATACCGGCGCACATATTGAGATATTCTGTCTGGAACCAGTTCAGCCAGAGGAATATGTAAGCATGTTTGCCGTGACTGACAGATGCAGATGGAAGTGTATCGTAGGAAATGTCAAGCGATGGAAGGGCGATACCCTTCATCTTTATAATCCTGAAAGCTCGCAGGCAGTAGCAGATATGGATCTCAAGGCGGACCTGATAGAGCGTAATGGCGAGACTTCCATAGTCGAGTTCAGTTGGGCAGACGGTGCCCCGTTCTCCGCTGTTCTGGAGCTTTGTGGAAGTGTTCCGATCCCTCCGTACCTCAACAGGGATACAGAAAACATTGATTTAGAGCGTTATCAGACGCTTTATGTGAAGTTCAGAGGATCTGTCGCTGCGCCGACTGCAGGACTGCATTTTACTGAAAGCGTCCTGGAGCGCATACGCTCCAAAGGAATTCAGACCGGTACGGTATGTCTGCATGTAGGTGCTGGAACATTCCTTCCGGTCAAGAGCAGCAGGGTTGCCGAGCACACGATGCACAGGGAGCCATTTGTGATCACGAAGGACTTCCTTAAGACTCTGATTGGCGCTCTTGGAAAGGTGATTGCTGTCGGAACCACATCCGTAAGAACCTTGGAATCTTTGTATTACATTGGTGTAAGTTGCATTGAGACAGGTGCACCGGAAGATGTGCGACAGTGGGATCCATATACAAGATCATATGACTATCCGACCACCCAGGCGCTTTCTGCGCTGCTTTCTTACATGGAAGCCCATGAGATGACCTCACTGCAGATCGGAACGAGCATCATCATAGTGCCTGGATTCCAGTTCAGGATTGTCGATGTCCTCGTAACCAACTTCCACCAGCCTCAAAGCACCCTCCTCCTGCTGATTTCGGCTTTTGTCAAGGGTGATTGGGAAAGAATATATGACTATGCTCTTGGTCATGATTTCAGGTTCCTCAGTTATGGTGACAGTTCCTTGCTCTTTCGCAGATAATTGTTAAATTTGCATTATTGTACATAAATTTTGACCTATGGTAGACTTAACAGAATTCGAGAGCATCAGCCCGTATACAGACGAGCAGGCGTCTGAGGCGCTCGGCAAACTCGCTGATTATCCCGCTGTTGCACAGGCTTCAAGATATTTCTTTCCAGAGGAGT
>JAZLDR010000061.1:0-27522 GCA_045614805.1 Candidatus Cryptobacteroides sp.
CATATATTGTGGCGGTTATAGCGGTGAGGATCCACCTCTTCCCATTCCGAACAGAGAAGTTAAGCTCACCATCGCCGATGGTACTGCCCCACCAGGTGGGAGAGTAGGTAGCTGCCACGCTCTTACAAGAAGCTTCGAGACTAATGTCTCGGAGCTTTTTTTGTTTTCTTTGCTTATCTAGCAAGGAATTGCTAAATTGCTTGATATTCTGAATTTAGAAAATTTATCATTGAATATCCATATGAAAGCCATGAAATCCTATTTTACAGCCGCTCTTTTGCTGACTGTTTCATTAATTTTAAGCTCCTGCGCTCATGAGACAGTGCATGGTAAGCGTGTTGATTCTCTTGACTCATCCCTTTGGGAGAAATCTGAATGGATTTCCGCAGTTGATGCAGAGGTCGTTACAGGACTGATTTCACCAACTAATTGGAGAGCAGCTGACGGAACAAGTTGGTTTGTATCCAATGTGAAGAATGAAAAGCAGATAGCTTCAGCTGTCTGGATGACTTCTGCCCTTGGAATTTATGACATTTATGTCAATGGTACTCTCATCGGTGAAGAGTTTCTCAAACCAGGATTTACGCATTATCTCAAAACCAGATATTCTTTTACCTATGATGTCACTGATCTGATTTCAAAGAAGCAGGGTGCCGAGAATCAGTTTGCCTCACAGGTAACTCCAGGTTGGTGGGGTGATAAGATTGTCTCACCGGAGGGACAGGAAGGAATGAATGGCAGGAAATGCGCATTCAGGTCAGTACTTGAGCTTGTATACACAGATGGCACCAAGGAGTATTTTGGAACAAATCTCGAGGATTGGGTTGCAGGAGTAGCGGGTCCTGTAAAGCATGCTGCCATCTTTGATGGAGAGTTTTACGATGCACGCGAATTGCCAGGTTATCTTGTTGCTGAAAATTTCTCAACCCCTGAGATCAATAATGAATTTAATGGTGAAATTTATCCTTCTGCAGGAGCTGAAGTTTATTTGAGACATGATCTTGCTCTTGAACCAGTGATTGCTTATATCTGGAAGGACGTTACAGGCGCAACCGAGGATGAATATGGAAAGGTAGTAATTTCCAAGGAGTTCACAGGTTCGCAGAAGATACATCTGTCGGCTGGTGAGACCTTGGTAGTGGACTTTGGTCAGAATGCTGCGGCAGTGCCTTCATTCGAGTTTAAAGCTAAGGAAGGAACAGTAATGACTTGTCTCCCATCAGAAATCCTCAATGACGGAAATGGTGCAAAGAGCAGAGGAATGGATGGTCCTGAGGGCAGTTGCCACAGACTTAATCTCCGTACTCCAGACGATGGAATGATCCTTGAGTATACTTTCGCTGACAATGCCGGTTATGTAACATATAGTCCGCGTTGCACTTTCTTCGGATATAGGTATCTTTCTATTACAGCTACTGATGACCTCTATATTAAGTCAGTCATATCGCTTCCTGTTACTTCTATTGCCCAGAATCTTCAGCAAGGTGTTATCAAGACTGGTAATGATCTTATCAACAGATTGATTTCCAATACAGTATGGGGAATGTATTCTAATTATCTTTCTATCCCGACAGACTGCCCTCAGCGTAACGAAAGACTTGGTTGGACTGCGGATACTCAGGTCTTTGCTGAAACAGGAACATTCTTCGCGGATACCCGTTCTTTCATGCATAAGTGGATGCGTGACATGAGAGACACTCAGAGAGAGCTAGGAGGATTTCCAAGCGTGGCTCCGTATGGTCAGTATGGAAGTGAGGAGATGCGTCTTGGTTGGGCAGATGCTGGTGTTATCGTACCATGGACAATCTGGAAGCAGTTCGCTGATACTGAAATAATTGAGCAGAACTGGACTTCTATGGAACGTTTCGTTGACCTCATCAACAAGTACAAATATGACCATAAGGCACTTATTTCAGAGAATCATAATTACCAGTATGCCGATTGGTTGAGTTATGAGGCTTTGGAGAGTTGTAGCGGAATAGGTTTTGGCCATGACTCTAATGGACATTGGGGACCATTACCTGAGACAGTAGAATATTGGAACTATCTTGGAGCATCATATCTTGCAATTGATGCCGGCATGATGGCTGATATGGCAGCAGCTACAGGTCGTGATGCGGCAAAGTACCTCAAAATGAAGGAGGACGCCATAGTTTATCTTAAGTCAAGATTCCTTAACGAAAACGGCAGCTTCAAACTTGATGTACTCAACACCATGCAGACACCTGCCCTTTTCGCATTGAAGAATCGACTTCTTGAGGGTGAAGCAAAAGCAAATATGATTGCACGCCTGCGTGAAAATTTTGCAGCTCATGATAATTGTCTGCAGACAGGATTCCTTGGAACTGCCATTTTGATGAGTACGCTTACTGAAAATGGAATGGTTGATGTCGCTTATGAACTCCTTTTCCAGAGAAAGAATCCAAGCTGGCTCTACTCGGTTGATAATGGCGCAACTACTATCTGGGAGCGCTGGAACAGTTATATGATCGAACATGGAATGGGCCCTAAGGGTATGAACAGTTTCAATCATTATGCTTACGGATGTGTGTGTGAGTGGCTCTGGGAGACAGCAGCAGGTATCTCTGCTGACTCAGAATACCCTGGTTTCAAGAAAATCGTAATGAAGCCTGTGCCTCACAAGATGTTGGGATATGTGGACGCTCAGTATGAATCAGCTGCCGGAACAATAAAGAGTTCATGGAAGTATGAGGGAGATACATGGAAATGGGAGTTCACAATACCGGAAGGTTCAGTTGCCTTGGTTACCCTCCCAGGTCAGAACGAGACAACAGAATATGGTGCAGGAACTCACGCAGTAGAGCTTACACTTTAAAGATGAAGAGCAGCTATCAGTCAAAATGACTTAGCTGCTCTTTTTTTTGGAACGGATGTTGGAATGCGATGGAGGAACTTTAAAATGAATGGTTATGTGTAGTGTCATTCCTCATCCTTGCTTTACGTATAATCTTTGGTATTCTATTCTTTCGTCATGGTTTTGACAAGATGATGAATTTCAATGAGTTATCTGATACATATCCGAGCGTGTTGGGCTTCGGCAGCTACATGACTCTGATGGTCAGTATCTTTGCTGAGTTTGCATGCTCTCTCTTTTTGATAGCTGGTCTTCTTGTCAGAATTACAGTCATTCCGATGATTGCTTCAATGGCGGTTGCCTTCTTTGATATTCACGACGGAATGATGCCTCATGGTGAATTATCATTGATATATCTTGCTGCTTTTACAGTGCTTTATGTTACTGGACCAGGAAGATATTCGGTGGATTACCTGATTGATATGAAGTTTCAGAGAGACAAAAAATCCGAGGAAATTTGAGATATTTTATTATCTTTGAGAAAATGTCTTTTATGTCAGGACTCAAAGGTAATATTTCCCAGATCATCGGCCCGGTAGTCGATGTTCATTTCGAGTTTGCTCCCTCTGATCAGAGGCAGCTTCCAGCCATTCATGAAGCTCTTGTGATCCGCCGTAACAACGGTCAGGAACTTATTGTCGAGGTGCAGCAGCATATCGGAGAGGACACAGTGCGTACTGTGGCTATGGACAGTACAGACGGACTTCAGCGTGGAATGGAAGCAGAATGTACAGGCAGTCCCATAACCATGCCTGTAGGATCCCAGATTCGTGGAAGGGTCATGAATGTTACCGGCCAGTCTATAGATGGTATGAGGGAGATGCATAGGGAAGGTGCACTGCCGATCCATAGGGAACCACCTAAATTTGAAGACCTTGCTACATCTCAGGAAGTTCTTTTCACTGGTATCAAAGTCATTGACCTGCTAGAACCTTACCTAAAAGGAGGAAAGATCGGTCTGTTTGGAGGTGCAGGAGTGGGAAAGACTGTCCTTATCAAGGAACTCATCAACAATATTGCCAAGAAACATAACGGATTTTCGGTCTTTGCCGGTGTCGGAGAGCGTACAAGAGAAGGAAATGACCTTCTGCGTGAAATGATTGAGTCCGGCGTCATCAGATATGGTGAAGAATTCCTTAAGGGCATGGAACATGGAGAGTGGGATCTTTCCAGGATAGATTACGATGAGGTGGCCAAATCACAGGTAGCCATGGTCTTCGGTCAGATGAACGAGCCGCCTGGAGCACGTTCGTCAGTTGCATTGTCAGGACTGACTCTTGCTGAATCGTTCCGTGACAGCACAGATACGTCAAGCCCAAAGGATATACTTTTCTTTATCGACAATATCTTCCGTTTCACCCAGGCTGGCTCTGAAGTATCTGCACTTCTTGGACGTATGCCTTCGGCAGTCGGTTATCAGCCGACGCTCGCTACTGAAATGGGACAGATGCAGGAACGTATCACCTCTACGAAAAACGGCTCGATCACATCTGTTCAGGCCGTATATGTTCCTGCGGATGACCTTACGGACCCGGCACCTGCAACCACATTCAGCCATCTTGACGCTACAACGGTATTGAGCCGTAAAATCGCCGAATTGGGAATATATCCGGCAGTAGATCCGTTGGAGTCCACTTCACGTATTCTGGATCCTAACATTGTCGGTAAAGATCATTATGAAACAGCCCAGCGTGTGAAGCAGATTCTCCAGCGTAACAAGGAACTGCAGGACATCATCTCTATTCTTGGAATGGATGAACTTTCAGATGAGGATAAACTTACAGTCAATCGCGCCCGCAAGGTGCAGAGATATCTATCACAGCCATTCTCTGTCGCTGAGCAGTTTACCGGCATACCTGGAGTGATGGTCAGCATTGAAGATACCGTGCGAGGCTTCAAGATGATTCTTGACGGGGAGGTTGACGATCTGCCGGAGCAGGCTTTCCTCAATGTGGGTACAATCGAAGAAGCGATTGCAAAGGGCGAGAAAATGCTCGCCGCTATTTCATAGTGTCATCCTGAACGAAGTGGAGATCTGTAAATGAATATGAGCGACAACATTCTACTCATAATATACTCTCCTGAGCGCACAATCCTAGAAAAGATGGTGTGCAAGGTCTCTCTGCCCGGCACTCAGGGTCGCTTCATGGTCCTGAAGGATCATGCACCGCTTATATCTTCATTGGAAGAGGGCAGAATCACCTTTACCAGTGGCAACGTGGAGGAGAATGTGGATATCGTTTCCGGCTTTGTGGAAATCGCATATAATAAGGTGACTGTATGTGCTGAACTATGAGTATGCTCAGAATCATATCGGTTGTCGTGGCCATGACTATGTCTATGGCTATGCCTTTGGTGTCCGGAGCTGAAAATACTCATGAGCAGAATATAGAGGTGGATGTCGCAGAAATCCTGTTCGGTCATGTTGCTGACGGATATGGATGGCATCTGACCACGTGGAAAGGCCATCATGTGTCCATACCCCTTCCATGCATTGTCCGTAACTCCACCGGTTGGCATATGTTTATGTCATCCAAACTGGCACATGGACACCAATATGAGGGTCTGTTTATTGCGGAAGACGGTAAATATGAAGGAAAAATCGTGGAGATCGGCAGGAATGGTGAGCAGGTAAGGCCATTTGATATATCGATTACGAAGAATGTTGCGGCAATCATGATAACTGCGTTGCTGCTTATACTGATGGTGCTCGGATCGGCACGATGGTATAAGAAACACGACGCGACTCAGGAGACACCGGGAGGTTTCGTGGGATTGATGGAGATGATGATAATGATGGTCACAGATGATATAATCAGGCCGTCTGTCGGAGAAAGACATTACAGAAGATATGCGCCATATCTCCTTACAGCCTTTTTCTTCATATTTCTCAGCAATCTGCTTGGTCTTGTGCCGTTCTTTCCGGGAGGTGCGAATGTGACTGGAAATATTGCAGTTACCATGGTTCTGGCACTGTTTACATTCTTTGCCATCAATCTGACTGCGGACAAGCATTATTGGAAGGAGGTGCTGTGGCCGGATGTGCCCCTGTTCCTTAAATTCCCGATACCTATAATGCAGACAATCGAGCTTTTTGGAGTCATCTCGAAGCCGTTTTCTCTGATGGTCAGGCTGTTTGCCAACATCATGGCCGGTCATATGATGGTCCTGGGGCTTGTTTCTGTGATATTTGTTACGGTGAAACTAGGACCGGTGATAAACGGGTCGATGACAGTAATCGCTATGCTCTTTGGCCTTGTAATCAATGCCTTGGAGTTGCTTGTGGCCTTTATACAGGCCTATGTGTTTACAATGCTCTCTGCCGTATTTATCGGCATGGCACACCCCGAAGAACATCAGTCGAGGAATCTGAACAATGAAAATTAAAAACAACTAAAACAATAAATTATGTTACCATCAATTATTTTACTACAGGCGGCAGCCGTTTCATGGGGACCGATAGCAGGTGCAATCGGTGCTGCAATCGCAGCTATCGCAGCTGCATGGGGAATCGGAAAGATCGGTCAGTCTGCTATGGAGTCTATTGCACGTCAGCCTGAAGCAGCAGGAAACATCCGTACAGCCATGCTTATCATCGGCGCTCTTGTGGAAGGCGCGTGTCTTTTCGCAATCCTAGTCTGTCTTCTTGCGGTAGTATAGCGTATCATGAATCTTATGCTGCCAGATACCGGTCTCCTGTTCTGGATGACCGTGATTTTTGCGATTGTCGTATTCATCCTTGCGAAGTTCGGATTTCCGATGATATCTGGGATGGTGGACAAACGCAATAAGCGTATCTCTGATTCTCTCGAGGCCGCTCGTATTGCAGAGGAAGCGATTTCTCATTTAACGGAGGAGCAGGAAAGGATAATTTCAGAGACACGTGCCGAGCAGTCAAGACTTTTGCAGGAGGCTGCAGCCGAACGCGAAAGGATAATTGCTCAGGCACAGCAGCAGGCTGTGGCGGAAGCACAGAAGATCATGGATGATGCGAAAACGCGCATTACTCAGGAGAAGGAGGCGGCGATGAAGGAACTCAGGAATGAGGTGGCGAAAATGTCACTTGCAATTGCTGAGAAGGTTGTCCGTAAGGATCTGGCTTCTGATAATGAACAGAAGCAGTTGATTGATAAGCTTGTTAACTGTCATTGCGACTGAACGAAGTGAGTGAAGAAATATAGTCATCATGAATACAGGCCCTATAGCATATAGGTATGCAAAGTCTCTGATGAAATATGTTCTTGAGACGGGAGCCGGGGAAAAAGTATATTCCCAGGCCTGTGTGCTTGTGCTGAGAATGCAGGGCCTGGAGCAGCTTTCATCTGCAATCCAGAAACATCCGGAACTTGGCCTTGACCGTAAAATTCAGCTTCTGGAGGCAGCTTTGGGCGAGCCTCTTGCTGATGAACTGTTCCGTTTTGTCAGACTGGTATATGCTAATGACCGCATCGAATATTTTCTTCGTATAATCTCATCATTTACAGATCAATATCGTGCATATTGCGGAATCAGGACAGGAATTCTGGTGACAGCGCGTCCTGTGCCGGGTCTGAAGGATAGGCTTCAGGAACTCATGCAGGATAGGACGGGATCCAAGGTCGTGCTTGAGGAGAGTGTTGATGAATCCCTTATTGGAGGGTTTGTGCTACAGGTGGAAGACCTTAGAATGGATGCCAGTGTGGAGGGGCAGCTCAGACGTCTGCGTCGCGAATTACTTTCCGATACTAATAGAATAGTATAGGTGCCATAACATGGTGTCTGGAGCAATATATATGAAAGTGCATCAGACTCCTAAAATATATGAATATGTCAGATACAATCAAACCAAGCGAAATATCGGAGGTGCTGTTGGCGCAGCTGAAGGAGATTGACACAGATCCTCGTTTTGAGGAGGTGGGGCAGGTCCTGCAGGTGAGTGACGGTGTAGTCAGGATACAGGGCCTGCTGAAGGCTGAAGCCGGAGAACTTCTGGAGTTCGAGGACGGAATAAAGGCCGTTGTGATGAATCTCGAGGAGGATAATGTGGGAGCTGTGCTTCTTGGCCAGACCGATAGGATCAAGGAAGGTATGACAGTAAAGCGTACCTGCAGGATTGCTTCGGTCAACGTGGGCGAGGGCATGGTAGGACGTGTGGTCAATCCTCTTGGAGAGCCGCTTGACGGCAAAGGCCCGGTTGCAGGAGAGGTTGTGGAAATGCCTTTGGAGAGAAAGGCTCCCGGAGTGATCTTCCGTCAGCCTGTGACCCAGCCGTTGCAGACAGGACTTAAGGCAATAGACTCGATGATACCTATCGGTAGGGGACAGCGCGAACTTATCATCGGTGACCGTCAGACCGGAAAGACTGCGATAGCCATCGATACCATTCTTAATCAACGAACTGCATATGAGGCCGGTGAACCGGTATATTGTATATATGTGGCTGTCGGTCAGAAGGGTTCTACCATTGCAAGCCTTGTTCAGACCTTGAAGGAGAAGGGTGCCATGGATTACACCATCGTCGTTGCCGCGACAGCTGCAGACCCTGCTGCCTTGCGTTATTATGCGCCGTTTGCAGGTGCTGCGATAGGTGAGTATTTCAGAGATACCGGCCGACATGCATTGGTTGTGTACGATGACCTTTCCAAGCAGGCCGTCGCATATCGTGAGGTCTCCCTGATTCTCCGTCGTCCTTCTGGACGCGAGGCCTATCCTGGAGACATATTCTATCTTCATTCAAGATTGCTGGAACGTGCGGCAAAGATCATCAGTCAGCAGGAGGTTGCAGAGAAGATGAATGACCTTCCGGAATCGTTGAAGGGCAAAGTCAAGGCCGGTGGCTCGCTGACGGCACTTCCTATCATCGAAACTCAGGCCGGTGATGTGTCTGCATACATTCCAACCAATGTCATTTCTATCACGGACGGTCAGATCTTCCTCGAAACCGATCTTTTCAATCAGGGTTTCCGCCCGGCGGTGAATGTCGGTATATCGGTGTCCCGTGTGGGTGGCAGTGCCCAGCTGAAGAGTATGAAGAAAGTGGCCGGAACATTGAAGATCGATCAGGCACAGTATCGCGAACTGGAGGCGTTTTCAAAGTTCAGCAGTGACATGGATCCTATTACAGCCATGACCCTTGATAAGGGACGTAAGAATAATCGTCTGCTGATACAGCCACAGTATAGTCCTATGCCGGTAGGTGAACAGGTAGCGATTCTGTATTGCGGCACACAGGGTCTTCTGAAGGACCTGGGACTTGATCAGGTGGATGATTTCCAGACAGCATTCTTCCAGAAGATGCGTGCGTTCCATAATGATGATGTGTTGGTGCCGCTCTCGAAGGGCAAAACCGATCCGCAAATATTCGAAATCATCGAGAAGGAGGCCGCTTCTATAGTTAATGGATTGATATGTTGATATTCTGGGGATAAAGGATATTAAAACCGTGGCCGCCCGTGGCCTCGTGAACGGTCGCGAAGGCCTTTAGAGAATGTCCGGTGGACATTAGTGCCTAAGCAGTAGGGCTTTAGCCCGCCGGTCGGGGCCCACGAAGTGGGAGGGATTTAGTTTTATATCCATTATCCCCAGAAAATGATAAGTTGATCAGATGTCGTCATTAAAGGAAATAAAGATCAGGATAGCTTCTGTCAGGAATACGCTGAAGATAACTTCGGCGATGAAGATGGTGGCGTCAGCCAAGCTGCATAAGGCACAGGTCGCGATAGGCGGCAAACTGCCTTATGAGCAGAAACTGCATCATATTCTCTCCGGACTTCTTCAGGATGACGATCTGCAGAAAGCTATGCATGACCGCCTGGGCTTTGGCAATCCGGATGGCCATTCGGCAGTGGTGCTGCAGGATGTCGGTCTGGATCAGATGCCGACAAAGGATGTATATCCACGAATAGCGGTTGTTGCCATATCGTCGAACAGTTCTCTTTGCGGAGCCTTCAATGCCAATGTTATAAAGAAATATCAGGAGACCATCAGCATTCTCGAAGGTCAGGGTTATGGAAAGGAGGATGTTGATGTGTATGTGATAGGGCGAAAGATGGGTGACGCTGTCCGTAAGTCCGGATATGCAATCAAAGCAGATCTTTCTGAGATGGCTGACAGACCGTCTTATGACTCAGCATCTTCTCTTGCCCATACACTGGTAGATAGATTTACAGATGGAGACGTGTCTCAAGTCGTGCTGGTGTACAGCCATTTCGCTTCTCCTGCATCCCAGCCTGTCATCCGTGAAAACTATCTTCCTCTTCCGCTACATGATTATGACGCGGATATGCCGGAGATGACAGATTATATCCTTGAGCCTGACCCGATATCCCTGGTCAGACATCTTCTTCCTCAGGTGCTTTTACTTAAGTTATATACTGTCCTCCTGGACGCTAATGCAGCAGAGCACGCAGCACGTACACTCGCTATGCAGATAGCCTCTGACAATGCCCAGGACCTCATTGCCGAACTTACCCTTGCCTACAACAAGGGCCGTCAGCAGGAAATCACTGCTGAGATTCTCGATCTGGTGGGTGGTACGATGAACTAGAACTTCACAATCATGCCGACATTCTGCTGAAAACCGGAGTAGCGGAAGTTGTTGAAGTGAAGCAGTGCAGCTATACGGATTTTAAGATGTTTTCCGACGGTCGGCTCATAACACACTTCAAAGCGGTCATATAGTCCTCGCTCCTTGGAATCATTATCATATACTCTGTAAAACGGATCTCCGAGATAGAGATTGTTTCCGAATTTGATGTCGCCGGGGTCATGATAGTTGTAATATGGCATTATGCCTGTTCCGTAATATGCCATATTCTTTATTGCTACATCCCATTTGCGGATCTCGAAGTCAAGGTGAGCTCCTCCCGGGAATACGTAATGTCCTACCTGTACCCTGTTGTGCTGGAGTGCCTGCAGATATCCCAATGTCAATGAAAGTGTCTGGAAATCAGCCTGTGCTCCGAAGTCGAAGCGGACATATGGATTCAGAAGGATATTGTCCACCAGAGCCTTGACCTTTACGGAGTTTGCGAAATGGTACATATATCCGGCATATCCTAATGTCATGAAGGAAGCAACCTTGCCTTCTCCGGCACTGTATATCATGAATCGTTCCCTGCGGGTCTCTCCATATTGGCCCATCCAGTCACAACCTACCTCAAAGTAGGCGTTCGGCCTATTGAACTTTATAAGGAGTCCTTCGAGGTTATTGTCATAGAATTTCAAGGAGTCAGAGAAGAATGCCTGTGAGTATCGTCCTTCCATATTTCTGCGTGGGAAGATACCGGCATATAGAGTCATTTCAGTGTCATTGAATTTCTTGTTCAATCTATAATATAGGCTGATTTCTCGGAAGAGTTCCTTGTTGACCTGCTCAGATCCGAAGTCTTTCATGACATCGATTCCTCCCATCAGACGATGTGAAGTGTTATTGTCCGTAGCTATTTCAAGACCCACCGCAGGAGTCAGACGTGCTCCGAAGATAGTCATTGAACTGGAGAAATTGCTCTCGTAGAACTCACGGTTATCGAAGTTCATCTCAAAGTTTACATCGTAGACAAAACGGAACTTATCTCCCGCCTGCATGGTCGCTGCGCAGCTCAGCAACATAATGATTATATAGAATAGTTTCTTCATAGTGTTTTTCTTGCCACAAAGATATTTAATCTCTATCCTCCTACAAAATAAAATAATCCCATCCATAAAATTGATGGTTTTTATGGATGGGATTATTCTTTTATGTCCTCCCGTCCACAAAACAGTATCTTTTCGTGGATGGGAATGTTATTGCTATGCCAGTTTATGGATTGCGAGTCCGGAACGGAGCTTAGGCCCGAACCAAGTAGTCTTAGGTGGCATGATGTTGCCCGAATCTGCAATGTCTACGAGCTGCTTCATCGACACAGGGTAGAGGGCAAAGGCAACCTTCATCTCTCCGCTGTCCACTCTACGTGAAAGCTCTCCAAGTCCGCGGATACCACCAACGAAATCAATTCTCTTAGAGGTACGGAGATCCTTGATGTCGAGGATCTTGTCGAGAACGAGGTTAGAAAGGATAGTCACGTCGAGCACACCGATAGGGTCGTTGTCATCATAACGTCCTTCCTTGGCAACCATAGAATACCACTTTCCTCCGAGGTACATCGAGAACTCGTGGAGTCTGCCAGGCTTGAAGATATCCACACCTTCCTCGCGCACGTCGAAGTCTTCTGCAAGAGCCTCAAGAAGCTGCTCTTCTGTGAGCCCGTTGAGATCCTTCACCACGCGGTTGTAGTCAATGATCTTAAGCTGGCTGTCAGGGAATGCCACAGTCATGAAGTAGTTGTATTCCTCTTCTCCGGTGTGCTCCGGATTCTGGCCCCTGAGTTCGGCTCCGACACGTGCTGCAGCAGCAGTACGATGGTGACCGTCAGCTACATAGAAGGCTGGAATCTCTGCGAAGACCTCAGTGATGCGGTCTATGTCAGTCTGGTCGCTGATGACCCAGAAATGATGTCCGAATCCGTCTTCTGCCACGAAGTCATATTCGGGCTCTTCAACGATATACCTGTTTACAATGGCGTTGATCTCGTCATTGTCAGGATATGAGAAGAATACAGGCTCGATGTTGGCGTTCTGGATACGTACATGGATCATTCTGTCGTCTTCCTTGTCCTTGCGGGTGAGTTCGTGCTTCTTGATCCTGCCTTCAGCGTAGTCATCGGTGTGTGCGCACATTACGAGTCCATACTGGGTACGTCCGTCCATAGTCTGGGCATACACATAATAGTATGGCTTCTCGTCCTGGACGAGCCAGCCCTTCTCCTGCCATGCCTTGAAGTTCTCCACAGCCTTGTCATATGCCGGCTGGCTATGTTCGTCAATCATAGGGTCGAAGTCGATTTCCGGCTTGGTGATATGCAGGAGAGACTTTTCACCAGCTTCTGCCTTTGCTTCAGCTGAGTTGAGGACGTCATATGGCCTTGCGGCTACTTCTTCGACATATTGTTTTGGCGGACGTACTGCCGCAAATGGTCTGATTCTAACCATAGAAATTTATAACTATTTATTAACCTGAAACTTTGTGCAACCGGTTGCGAAGTACTCGCAGATCTGACGTGCTGCGGCAAGGCCGGCATTGATGTTGGCCTCGGCAGTCTCTGCGCCCTGCTTCTTAGGGGTTGCGAAAATCTGCTTTCCGTATTTCTCCTTCAGCTCTGCGTATGCTATTGGAGCGATGTCTGTTGCATATTTGAGGTCAGACCTTTCAGCAAGTGCCTTGTCAAGTCCTTCCTCGCACATGATTTCTTTGCGTGCGGTGTTGATGAGACATGCACCCTTAGGCATCTTTGAAAGAAGGTCATAACCGATCATGCCTTTTGTCTCTGGAGTTGCAGGGATATTTACAGACACGAAGTTCGACTTGCTGTAAAGTTCTTCGATCGTTGCGACTGTGTTCCAGCCCTGATGCTTTTCAGCTGGCTGAGGAGCAAGAACGATGACGTTCATTCCAAGACCCGCAGCTTTCTTCGCTACAAGCTGGCCGATGTTACCGAAGCCCTGGATACCTAGAGTCTTGCCGCTGAGTTCGCAGCCTGTGCCAGGATTGAACTGATTGCGGGACATGTATATCATAAGACCTATGGCAAGTTCGGCAACTGCGTTGGAGTTCTGACCAGGAGTGTTCATTGCCACGATACCACGCTCTGTGCATGAAGGGAGGTCAAGATTGTCATAACCCGCACCGGCGCGAACTACGATCTTAAGCTGCTTTGCTGCTGCCACAACCTCGGCAGTGACCTTGTCGGAACGTACGATGAGAGCGTCTGCATCTGCGACAGCCTCAAGAAGCTGCTCCTTTTCTGTATATTTCTCGAGAAGTGCGAGCTGGTGACCCGCTCCTTCAACGATTCCTCTGATGCCGTTTACCGCAGCTGCTGCGAAAGGCTTCTCTGTTGCTACCAGTACTTTCATATCGATTATTTGTGAAGCTGTTCGAATTCCTTCATGCAGTCTACGAGTGCCTGGACGCTCTCGACTGGACAAGCATTGTAGATTGATGCGCGGAAGCCGCCGACTGACCTGTGGCCCTTGATGCCTGTCATGCCCTTTGACTTTGCAAATGCCATGAACTCGTCCTGAAGTGACTCATAACCCTCAGCCATGACGAAGCATACGTTCATGATCGAACGGTCTTCAGCAGCAGCTGTGCCCTTGAAGAGAGGATTGCGGTCGATTTCTGCATAAAGAAGTGCAGCTTTCTCCTTGTTGATCTTATAGATAGCCTCTACACCGCCGATTCCCTTGAGCCACTTGAGGGTCTCGTTCATTACATAGATCGAGAATACAGGAGGAGTGTTGTACATTGATCCGCCGTCGATATGTGTGCGGAGGTCAAGCATTGAAGGAAGGTAACGGCTTACCTTTCCGAGGAGGTCCTTCTTCACTATGAAGAATGCTACACCAGCAGGACCTACGTTCTTCTGTGCTCCACCATAGATCATAGCGTACTTGGTCACGTCTACCGGGCGGCTGAGAATGTCAGAAGACATGTCTGCGATGAGTGGAACAGGAGAGTCGATGTCCTCGTGGATCTCAGTTCCATAGATGGTATTGTTGGTAGTGATGTGGAAGTAGTCCACGTCTGTAGGGATTTCGTAGCCCTTAGGGATATAATTGAAGACGGTGTCGGCAGATGATGCTACTGCATATGCATTGCCGAGTCCCTTCGCTTCTTTGAGGGCTTTCTTTGCCCATACGCCTGTTTCAAGATATGCAGCCTTGTTCTCAAGGAAGTTCATTGCAACATAGAGGAATCCCATGCTGGCACCACCGCCGAGGAAAAGGATTTCATAATCCTCAGGAATGTTGAGAAGTTCTCTCCAGAGTGCGCGGCACTCATCCATCACGCTTTCCCATTCTTTAGTTCGGTGAGAAATGGAAATGACCGGTACGCCTGTGCCTTTGAAATCCTTGAGAGCTTCGATGGCGTTGTCGATAGCCTGCTGTGGCAGAACGCATGGTCCTGCTGTGAAGTTATGAACCTGTTTCATTTTATTGGTTTGTTTTTTGTGTTTTAATTAAAAAGGTCGACGGATTACAGATTGTAATCGCAGTCGACCCGAAAGTTAATGATTTATTTTAAAAAACGTGCTTTATGCCGGTAATTTTTTCGCAATAGTGACATTTAAGTGATATTTCGTCACCATTCTGAATTGTTGCGAAACGCGTCTTGACAGGTTGGTGGTTTGTGACGCATTTAGGATTCTTGCATCTGGCGATACCGATGACTTCTGCAGGCGTTTCAAGTTTCTTCTTCTCGACAACCTTGAAATCGCGGATTACGTTGACAGTTGCCTTTGGTGCAATCAATGCGAGTTTGTTCAGTTCATGATCCTCGAAGAACTTGTCCGCAATCTTGATGATGCCTTTCTTACCATGGATCTTGCTCGCAAGATTGATTCCTATTGTAATCTGGCTTTCGATGCCTTTGAGTTCAAGCAGGTCGAGGGCCTTGTATACGTTTTCAGCAGGGATGTGGTCCAGTACGGTGCCGTTCTCCAATGCGCTGACTGATAATTCTTTTCTTGACATAATATAATAGATTTCTCCACTCGCTTCGCTCGGTCGAAATGACAACTGCCGTGTCGGTCGAAATGACATATGTCATCTCGAGCGAAGTCGAGAGATCTGTTTAACGATATCCTAATAAATATGAAATGATAGCCATGCGGACATACAGACCGTTTTCCGCCTGCTTGAAGTAGTATGCGTATTTGGTGTCATCGACATCCTGGTCGATTTCGGTCACACGTGGGAGAGGATGAAGAATCTTCATGTTGTCCTTTACATTTCCGAGCATGGCTGCGTTCAATGTATATACATCCTTGACGCGCTCATATTCCATAGGATCAGTGAATCTTTCCTGCTGTACACGTGTCATGTAGAGGATGTCGCAGTCGTTGAGGTGCTCCTCAAGGGAATCAGTCTCGATATATTCGATGCCTCTTCTGTCAAGGAAGTCCTTGTATTCCTTAGGCATCTTCAGCTCCTCGGGAGATGTAAATACGAATTTAGGGTTGAAGTGCGACATAGCCTGAAGGAGGGAATGGGTTGTGCGGCCATATTTAAGGTCGCCTACCATATTGATTGTCAGTCCCTCGAGCTTGCCCTGGGTCTGAAGGATCGAATAGAGGTCGAGAAGGGTCTGGGAAGGGTGCTGGTTGGCACCGTCTCCTGCATTGACAACAGGTACAGTAGCCACCTCAGATGCATATCGCGAACTGCCCTCAAGAGGATGACGCATGACGATCATGTCCACATAGTTGTTTACCATCTTGATGGTGTCCTTCAATGTCTCGCCCTTGCTCTGGCTGGTGTTTGAAGCGTCAGAGAAGCCGATGACCTTGGCTCCAAGTCGGTTGATTGCAGTCTCGAAACTGAGTCGTGTTCTTGTCGAAGGTTCGAAGAAAAGGCTGGCGATAACCTTGCCTTCAAGGAAGTTCTGTTCCCTGTTCTGCTCGAATTCCTTGGCAGTTTCAAGTACATGCAGGATTTCCTCTTTGCTGAAGTCCCTGATTGAAATTAAACTCTTAGTCATATTACTTATGTTAATTTAAATTTCTTCTACATGACAGCCTTCGACGTCGGCCATGCGTTCGAGGAAGGTGTTCACGAGTGACAGACGGACGCTGGTGTCAATGCTGCATTCCATGTCAAATACCTGATTCTTCTGCTCCAGTCCCATATCCTTGAATACCTTCATCACGCTGTTCATGCTCATGTAACCGAAATGCACCCTATAAAACCTTGATGCGATCTTCTCGACTATTTCTGCATTGGCAATGGCATCTGCAGTCGCGCTCTTGTACGCCCTGATCAGCCCTGGAATTCCCAGTTTTATACCGCCGAAATATCTGACCACCACCACAAGTATGTCGCTGAGCCCGTTGGAGTCTATCTGCCCGAGGACTGGTCTTCCTGATGATCCGGACGGCTCCCCGTCATCGTTTGCTCTGAATTTATCCCCCTGATATCCAAGACGATAGGCATATACATGGTGCCTCGCGTCGAAGTACTCCTTCTTGAGTGCTGCGACGATTTCCTTGACTTCTTCTTCTGTCTCAACGGGATAAGCGTGGGCAATGAATCGGCTTCCATTGTCCTTGAACAGACCTTTTGACTCGGCTGCTATGCTTTTGAATGAATCCTGGATCAGAGTGTTATCCATACCGAAAATCAAAATTATATAAAATGCTCAAGAAATGGAAATAAAATTTAAAAAATTATTATCTTTGACATCGCTTCTAGGGTACTGGAGGCTATTTTTGTGCGATTTACAATTCTAACTGTCTATGATACTGAAATATAGGGTTTCCCTTCCCGGCATCAAGGGTTTTGCGCGTGTTTATGAGGTGAAGGACACGGCCTCTCTTTATAGTCTTCACAAACAGATGAGGGCAGATATGGATTTTCCTCAGGATCAGGTAGTGCTTTTCAAGGCATTCGGACCTGATGGAGAGGTGGCTGCAAGATACAGCGTTTTCCAGGATTTCGGTTTCGGCACCATCGACCATGTGACCGCAGGTGACTGCCATAAGAGAGGGGAGGATAAGTTCATATATTTTTATGATACGACAAATGTCAAGAGTGTCATCGTGACATTTGACGGCGAGGGAGAGGAACGCAACAATGTGCTTTATCCTCTGCTCGTAGAGACCAAGGGTCCTAATCCGATCGAGTTTGAGAATGGATATGTTGCATTTGAGGACCTTCCGGATGACAAGAAGAAGGATCCGGATGACGAGGACTTCGATGAAGACTTCGACGATGATGCGGATGTAGAGGACGACGATGATGACACCGAGGAACTTTACGATGAAGATGACGACGAATAGTCGCGGATGATTATTGATGAAGAAAAGACTATTGATCATATTGGGCCCCACGGCTGTAGGCAAGACTGACTACAGTATCGAGACTGCGCTCAAATATGGCTCTCCGATCATCTCGTGTGATTCCCGACAGATATATAAGGAGATGACTATAGGCACAGCGGTGCCTTCTGCTGAACAGCTCGCAGCTGTTCAGCATTATTTTATTCATTCCCATACGGTGCGGGACCTGTATACTGCAGGAAAGTATGAACTGGAAGCTCTGGATCTCATCAATCGTCTTTTTGCGGAGGGGCATGACACATTGGTCATGGCAGGTGGCTCGGGTTTCTATATCGATGCACTTGTCAACGGACTTGATGATTTCCCTTCGGCGGACCTGAAGCTTCGTGATGAGCTTATGGCCCGTCTCCGCGAAGAAGGAGTGGAGTCATTGAGGCTGGACCTGCAGAAGCTCGATCCGGAAAGTTATGCAACGATAGATATTGCCAACGGACAACGCGTCGTACGTGCCTTGGAGGTGTGTCTGATGACAGGAAAGCCATTTTCCTCATTCAAGACATCACCTCGCAAACAACGCGATTTCGAAGTTGAAAAGATCGGTCTTACGCGTCCGAGGGATGTCCTGTATGACCGTATCAACAGGCGAGTGGTCCAGATGATTGATGAAGGTCTGGTGGATGAAGTCCGTTCGCTGACGCAGTATCGTGACCTTGCTGCTCTTCAGACAGTCGGATATAAGGAAATCTTCGATTGGTTTGACGGTACACTGGAAAGCCTTGACCGTGCTGTGGAACTCATCCAGCGCAACACCCGCCATTATGCCAAACGTCAGCTTTCCTATTGGGGACGCGACAAGGATATCCGTTGGATGGAAATCTGATAAAAATACATTGTTAATTGGCAACCTCACATAGGAATTTGATTCGTACCAGTCTTACTTCCAGTTCGTCATAATCATCCCTGAGGTCTTCCATTATAGATCCAAGATCGTCGGACTCCGCCTCATCATGCAGGTAATCGTATATTTCCTCAATTACATCTTCATCCAAAGTCTGTTCGAGGTAATAGTCAATGTTGAGGGTCGTGCCTGAATAGACGATCGCTTCGATTTCATCCAGCAGTTCCTCCATCTCCATGCCCTTTGCATCAGCAATGTCCTCGAACGGAAGTTTCCTGTCAATGCTCTGGATGATATACACCTTGTTCACCGATTTGTTGACGATGGACTTCATCACGAAGTCATCCGGACGGGTGATCTCATTCTCCTCCACATACTTGGCGATGAGTTCCAGGAATTCCTTTCCGAACTTCTTTGCCTTTCCCTCGCCGACGCCCTGACAGTTCTTCAGCTCGTCATAGGTGATAGGATACATGATGGACATATCCTCAAGTGACGGGTCTCCGAAAATCACCCATGGCTGCAGACCGCGCCTCTTGGCAACGTCTCTTCGCAGGTCCTTCAGCATCGAAAGCAGAGTCTCGTCCCCTCCGCCACCGCCGCGGGCTGCACCTGCCGCTATGTCGTCGTCATCATCTTCTCCTTCGGCAAACTCCCTGTCTTCCGTAAGCATGAGTGTATATGGCTTCTCGCAGAATGCCTTTCCTTCCTCCGTTACTGAGATGAGTCCGTATGACTCGATGTCTTTATGCAGGAAATGCAGCACCAGTCCCTGATGTATCACTGCATTCCAGAAGCGTGCGGAATGCTCCTTGCCTGCTCCAAACAGTTCCAGCTTGTCGTGCTTGTATGATTTGATGATTGAATTCACCTCACCTGCAAGAATGTTGGCAAGGTGCTCCATCTTGAACCTTTCAGGAAGCGACTCTATCAGTTCCATCACCATGGCCATCTCCTCCTTGCCGTCGAACTGCTTCTTCGGGTGCAGACAATTGTCGCATGCGCCGCAGTTCTCGACATGATAATCCTCGCCGAAGTAGTTGAGCAGCAGTTTTCTTCGGCATGAGTTGGACTCGGCGTATGCAACGGTCTCCATCAGCAACTGCTTTCCGATTTCCTGCTCGGCAACAGGCTTGCCCTGCATGAATTTCTCCAGTTTCTGGATGTCCTTATAACTATAGAAGGTGATGCAGTGACCTTCGCGTCCGTCTCTGCCGGCACGTCCTGTCTCCTGATAATATCCCTCGATGCTTTTCGGTATGTCGTAGTGGATGACAAACCTCACGTCAGGTTTGTCTATGCCCATTCCGAACGCGATTGTAGCCACGATGACATCGATTTCCTCCATCAGGAACATATCCTGATTGTCAGCGCGGGTCTTTGCGTCCAGTCCGGCATGATAAGGTGCTGCCTTGATGCCATTGATGTTGAGCAGCTCGGCCAGTTCTTCCACCTTCTTTCTGCTGAGACAGTAGATGATTCCGGACTTTCCGGGATTCTGGCGGATATACTTGATGATGTCTCGTTTAGGATCCGACTTGTCCCTTATCTCATAATAAAGGTTGGACCTGTTGAATGATGACTTGAATACGGTCGCATCCGGCATGCCGAGGTTCTTCATGATGTCACTCTGGACCTTCGGAGTCGCAGTCGCCGTCAATGCTATGATGGGTGCCGTGCCGATTTCCTCGACGATATTGCGGATTCTTCTGTATTCCGGACGGAAATCGTGTCCCCATTCGGAAATACAGTGGGCCTCATCCACGGCATAGAAAGAAATCTTGATTTCCTTCAGCATGGCCACGTTTTCAGGCTTTGTCAGGGACTCGGGCGCCACATATAACAGCTTGGTGGCTCCGGACAGCAGGTCGTTACGGACTTCAGTTATCTGGGCCTTGTTCAGGGATGAGTTGAGGAAGTGGGCGATACCGTCGTTTCCCGAGACGAAACCTCGGATGGCGTCCACCTGATTCTTCATCAGTGCGATCAGCGGAGATATCACGATTGCCGTGCCTTCCATGACCAGGGCAGGGAGCTGGTAACATAGAGATTTACCGCCTCCCGTCGGCATGAGGACAAATGCATTGTTCTTGTCAACAAGATGTTTGATGATACGCTCCTGATCAGCTTTGAAGGAATCAAATCCGAAGAATTCCTTCAGTTTTGAATGTAATACTGATGAATCGATATTCATGGCCCAAGCATTTTTAGCATACTAAGTTAAATAAATTTTACGCTGAAATCCAAATAAAACATTATCTTTGCCCCGATTTTTTGCAATTTTGAACAATAAAAATAATAAAGAAATGAAAGCAATTAAATTCATCGCAATCGCAGCATGTGCAGCAGCTCTCGCTGTATCCTGCAATTCATCAAACGGTGTGAAGGTTGACGTAGAGCTTCCTTCATCTGCAGATGTTGACTCAGTTAGCTACCTCGTAGGTGTTCAGCTCGGTTCATTCCTCAAGGGTAACCTTCAGGTGGAGAATCCTTCAGAAATCAACCTTTCAGAGGTGAAGAAGGGTATGATCGACATCATCAAGGCTGAGGATCCAAAGGGTTACAACGACACTACTTTTGCAAAGCAGTTCAAGGTAAGCCCTTATGAGATGCAGAGAATTCTCGGTGACTTCATCCAGAAGAAGACAGCTTACAAGGCAGAGGTAAATCGCGTAGAGGGTGAGAAGTTCCTCGCAGCTAACGCTCTCAAGGAGAATGTCGACACAACTGCAAGTGGCCTCCAGTACACTATCATCAGCGCAGGTGCTGAGGAGAAGATCGGTCCTAAGGACACAGTATGGGTTAACTACAAGGGTACTCTCCTCAACGGTAAGGTATTCGATGAGAATGACTCTACTCAGTTCGTGGCTAACAGAGTTATCAAGGGTTGGACAGAGGGTCTCGGCCTCCTCGGTGAGGGTGGAAAGGCAACTCTCTACATCCCGTCTGACCTTGCTTACGGTGCAAGAGGAACTCGCGGAATCGCTCCTAACTCAACTCTTATCTTCGACGTTGAGGTCCTCAAGGTAGGTAAGTTCGTTCCAGCAGAGAATAAGTAATGGCACTTGAACTCGAGGGCAGGATTGTCCGCAAACTTGGCGTCCAGACCGGAACTTCGGCAAGAGGTGCATGGTCAAAGCAGGAATTCGTGTTCGAGTATCAGGAAGGAAACTTCCCGACTCAGGTCTGCATGAATGTATGGGGAGAGGACAAGGTCAGGGAACTTGACAAGTATCAGGTGAATGACAAGGTGAAGGTCTCCTTCAATCTAAGCAGCCGCGAATACAACGGACGATGGTATACAGACGTACGCGCATGGCGTATCGAGCCTTCGTCATCAGCCCGTCCTGCAGGTCCGGAACAGCCGGAAGGTGCATATCCGGCCCCGGTCGATGCTCCGATGCCATCGATAGACGACATGTCAGTATCGGCGGACGATGAGGATCTGCCATTCTGATAAAATTTTACGAAGCCGTTTGAATTTTACTTCAAGCGGCTTCTTTTTTGATTTTCATGGAATAAGTCTTAAATTCGCAGACTTATGTCAATATAATTTGAAAGTATGATAAGATTCGGATATGGCAGCAGACTCTCGGCTCCTTTAAGAGCTGTTGCTTTCATTATTGTCGGTATCCTGATGATTGTGTTCAGGACTGACGCAATGGAACTTCTTGTGAAGGTCATTGCGGCATTCATGTTGGCGGCGGGAGTCGTGTCTTTCCTTGTCGGCTATCGTCAGAGAAAAGACGGTACAATGCCGCTCTCGACATTCAACGGTGTCACAGACATCGTGATAGCTCTCCTGCTTTTCCTTTTTGCAGGAGCTGTTTCAAAGTTCCTCAGCTACCTCGTGGCCTTTGCTCTGCTTGGATTCGGTATCTTCCAGATCACAGCCCTTCTCAGCGCAAGACGTCAGGTGAAGGCTGGTGCGGGAGCCTATGTCATCCCCATAGTGGTGGCGCTGACAGGTCTGTTCATACTTCTTTACCCTACAGTGATCGGTCAAAGCATAGGACTTGTGGCGGGAATATGTCTCGTACTTGCAGGAGTATCAGAACTTTTCTCTGCATATAAACTCAGGAATATCATTGACTCGGAAGATTTAGGACCGGACGATCAGGAAATCATATGATTCCACAGGAAACGGTAGGCAGAATACTCGACCTCGCTCAGATAGAGGAGGTGATAGGTGACTTCGTGACTCTCAAGAGAGCAGGAGCCACCTATAAGGCGTGTTGTCCTTTCCATAACGAAAAGACGCCTTCGTTTGTCGTGTCTCCGTCGAAGGGAATATACAAGTGTTTCGGTTGCGGAAAGTCGGGAACTGCAGTCGGCTTCGTGATGGAGCATGAGAGCATGACTTATGTGGAGGCGTTGAAATATCTTGCCAGAAAATATAATGTAGAGGTCGTGGAGACCGAGGAGAGTGCTGAAGATATTGCCCAGCGTCAGCGTAGCGAGAGCCTTCTGCTTGTGTCGGAGTTTGCCGGTAAGTTCTTCCAGGAAAGCCTGAAGACTCCGGAGGGACAGACCATCGGATATCAGTATTTCCGCAGCAGGGGACTGACCGATGATACAATCCGTAAATATGGTCTCGGATGGGCTCCTGTTGCCCGCACGACCCTTGTTGACGCTGCCCGTTCTGCCGGTTATAAGGAAGAATATCTTATTGATACCGGCCTCTGCAAACAGTTCGACGACGGCAGGGTGGTGGACACCTTCTACGACAGAGTGATGTTCCCGGTCCATTCGGTTACCGGCAGGGTGATAGCCTTCGGCGGACGTACCTTGAAGTCAGATAAGTCCGTACCAAAGTACGTCAACTCAAAGGAGACGGAGATATATGTAAAGAGCAGGTCCCTTTACGGAATCTATTTTGCAAAGAATGAGATTTCCCGACAGGATAAATGTATCCTCGTCGAGGGATATCTCGACGTCCTTTCGATGCACCAGCTTGGAATCACCAATGTGGTCGCTTCCAGCGGAACATCGCTTACGGTCGAGCAGATCAGGCTCATCAGGAAGTTCTCAAATAATGTCACCATCATATACGACGGTGACGGTGCAGGCATCAAGGCTGCCCTCAGGGGAATTGACCTGGTGCTGAAGGAAGGCATGAACGTGAAGGTAGTGCTTCTGCCTGACGGTCAGGATCCTGATGACTTTGCAAAGAAGCACACCCTTGACCAGGTGCAGGACTATATTGCCGCCAACGAGCAGGATTTTATCAACTTCAAGACTGATCTTCTTCTTGGGGAGGCCGGAAACGACCCTCTGAAAAGGGCAAATCTCATCAATGAAATCGCGGATACGATAGCGCTGATGCCGGACGCGGTCGTCAGAGCCGTGTATATTCGCGCTACAGCATCGAGATTTGAGATTGATGAGCAGATACTTGCAGACAGGATAGGTCGCACCCGCACCAATATGCTTGTTTCGGAAAAGAAGCAGCAGGAGCGTGAAGCAAGAAAGGAGGAATATGCACCGGTCCCTGTGCCGGATCCGGAAATGCCTTTGGCTGATGTTCCTTATGTCGCTGCGCCCCAGCATGGCCCGATAGTGATCACCAGCCAGTATCTGGAAGCTTGTGAAAAGGAGCTTCTTGGGTTTGTGCTCGAGGATGGATGCTCCGAACTTCTTTTTGATAAGGATTCCAGGTATTTCTCAGATCCTCCTGTCACAGTTGCGGATTTCATTGACGGAACTCTTGCCGACAGCGAACTCATCTTTGTCAACCCTTCTTATGACAAGGTGTACGAACTGTATTTTGCCATGTATCAGGAAGGCCTGACGCAGCAGCAGATCCAGCAGCGAATGCTCAACAGCGAGGATGAGGAAGTGGCTGCAGTCGCAAGGGAGATTCTTATCGAAAAATATCAGATCACTGTCAAGAACTATGAGCAGTCCATGACGGCCGCGTCTACCCGTCTGACCATGTATGTCCCTAAGTCCCTGCTTGCGTATCAGTGCAAGAGAGTCGACCTGCAGGTCAAGGAAAAGATGGAGGCCTTGGGTTCAGTTGCCGATTCCGATGCCCAGCTTTCCCTCCTCACTGAAATCAATGCTCTGAACAGGATACGCGCCATGCTCAACAACGAACTCGGTCGCGTGTAATAATTTCTCTATCAAACATTTGTCAGTTTGATAAAAAGTCGTAACTTTGCAACTTCGCGCGTTGTGTAAATGCGTGGAGTTTTTGTGTAAAGTGTATTAAATTATTTTAGTATATGGTTGCAAACGAATGCGTTGCAGTTATGAATGACTGCAAAATTACTAGGGGGGGGTATGAGTCTCCTAGCGTAAAACTGCTGTTTTTTCAGCCCGAAGGTGTCCTATGTTCAAGTCATCAGGGATTTGACTATGACGAATCAGAAGATCTTTAATTTAGGAGGGCTGAAAAATGAAAAAATCTATAATTCTCTTCGCTGCAGTCGCAGCACTCTTTTCTTGCGCAAAAGAAAACCCGGCAATTGAAACTCCTGCTCAGGAGACATATTCAGTTACACTCACTGCATCCGCACCTACATCCGAGGATGCTCCATCACCTGCATCAGCAGACACCAAAACCACACTCGTAGACGGTAATAATACCAAGTTCGTCCACTGGTCACAGGGGGACGCTATCAAGGTGTTGTTTTTTCCTAATCGCTCTAATACTAATACTATTACCGGTCCTAGTGGAGTGTTGACATCTGAACTTGATGTGCTCTCATCTGGAGAGGCAACATTTAGTACAGATTCTTGGTCATGGGCAGGAATACCGCATGATGTCGCCAATGATCAGCGTAAAAACAGATTGGCAGCAACAGGTGTTGCAGTTTATCCGTCTAAAGCAACTGCCTATTCAAATAAGCCCACATCCAGCACTGGTGCTGCTTTGATTTCGGAAATCTCTTTTGTCCTTCCTGAAGAGCAGAATGCTGTTTTAGGAAATATAGGGTCGGGATTGAATTTCTCATATGCTGATGTTAATAGAGATTCATTCATCAGTACTGTTGATAATGGTACTGAAACAAAGCTGAGATTCAAAAATGCTTGCGCGTTAATTGAACTTACGATGCCATCTGAGATGCCTAAAGTCACCTCCATTTCAATTTCGTCTAATGATGAGGTGGCTCTTACAGGTAAAGGTAGTCTTAAACTTAACTATTATATGGACACTGTTGAGGGTGGTGTGGATATTACTGATGGCGATGGTGTTACTCTTAATAATCCTGGTGGATTCAATGCCGGCGCTAAGTACTATGTAGTAGTTTGGCCAGGAACTCATAACTCTGGTCTTACAATAGAGTTTACCGCTGAGGATGGTGCTGTTGCGACTAAGACAACACCTGCTGTGACTTTAAACGCAGCTAAGATTAAACCTTATACTTTCAATAAAGGTCTTGATTTTATCGCTCCTGTTCAGGAAGAGTTTGATTACATCTATGCGGATGGATCAACAGGAAATGAAGTGAATTCAAATATTGTAGGAGTCATTTTCTTCAATGGTGATCCAAGTGGAGCTATGAATGATCCGGATTTGGCTGGCAAGTATACTAACGGTCTTGCTATTGGTTTGAAAGACTATACTATATATTGGGGTACCTCATCTAATACAGCTCCAAATTGGAAATATCCAACTTCTGTAGGTCTTGCTAAGGGAAAAGTTGCAAATTATAATGTGGGTGGTTACAGCACTAAGAATATTTGGCTGAATAATAATTACACATTGGATATATATACTACTAATTATGGCACTCTGCCGTCGTCGACCAGTGGATGGTATTTGGCAGCGCCGATAGAGTGGAAATATATTGTTGAGAATTTGTCAAAAATAAATGCAAAGTTGTCTGCCGCAGGTGCAACTACGATAAATGTCGGCACATCTATGTCTGATGGATATTGGTTGCCTTTGGCTGAGGCAAATAATTACGATGCTTATGTTGTCCATGGACCTGAAAATAGTCTTTATTTCGACGATAATGATTGGACTTATAGATATAGTACTCATAAGTCACGTCCAATCTTCGCATTCTAATTCCCTTTTGGGAAAACGATATACAACCTGACGCGAGTCACGTTTTTAACTTCATTCATTCAGGGCTGCTTCGGCAGCCCTTTTATTTTTTCTTGTCAAAAAGTGCTCATTATTAAATAAGATTTGTAACTTTGCAACTTGTATTGTTTTGTTGTATTCTGAACGGATTCTTCTAAAACAATGAGTGACAGGTGTTTACCTGTGCGTCCTGACTAAGCCTCAGGACCTTGGAATGAAGTTAATTATTAAGGAATAGAAATGAATGAAGTTAAAAGGACTCTCGTGGCAGAGTCATCCCTCAGGACGTACCTATCCCCTGAGATCAAAATCTTATCCCTTCACTCTGAAGGTGTCTTATGTTCAAGTGTTGGTGCCGGACACGAAGGATTCGAAGATGGCGGTGAATTTGATCTTTAATATGGAGGGTAAGGTTATGAAAAAGTTATTATTTTATCTTGCTGCAGTCGCAGCACTCGTTTCATGTATCAAGGAAGCTCCTGTTACTGATGAAGGAGCCGCACCTGAAACAGAAGGTACAGTTGTCTCAATCATTGCCAAGGCTCCTTCCCATGTGGATGCCGACGCTTCCACAAACAAACCTCAGCAGTCTGCTGCAACCCGCACCCAACTCGCATCTGACGGAATGTCTGTCCTCTGGTCACCAGGGGATGTTGTCAAGGTTTGTTTTGAACCTCCTTATTCTACAGCAAGTTCAAATTCACAGATTAAACGAGAGGCTGTTGCAGAGTTGTCTGCGGTCATTTCAGAGGCGAGTGCAAGCGCTGTCTTTACTGGAATCTGGGACGAAACTAAACCGATGTATTCTGTGGGAGCGATTGTATATCCTGCCTCTGTAAACTTTACAAGTAGCCAG
>JAZLDR010000062.1:0-20992 GCA_045614805.1 Candidatus Cryptobacteroides sp.
CACAGTACCTGGTGCAGGCTCGCCATCCTCCTCCAGTTCATTATATTTAAGGATTTCCTTAAGGAAAAGTCTGTATGAACCTGCTATGCTGGCATATGTCTCTCCTTCAGCCGCATAAATGAACGGCACACCATTCTGAGAGTACATCTGACGAGAGAGATTGTATTTAAATACAACACGCTGACGTTCTGTCAACGGCTTCACCTGTTCAATCAAGACTGGAGACTGCGGAATCTCACGCACCTGTCCTGTCGGCTCAACGACTCTCTGAGTATCAAACTCATACAACCTATACTCCTCAATAAGTTTGATAAGTTTCTGAGGATAGTTCGAATCTGTAGCATATCCCGCCTTACGCAGACCATGTGCCCAACCAGAATAATCGGTCAGCTCAAGGTCAAAAAGGAACTTGTAGCGGTCTCTGTAACGAAGGAAATCGGAATGATCTCTGAAAGACTCTTGCGGAGTGTCATATTTTCTGAAACACTCACCTTTTTCGTCATCATCATGATATACCCTTGCACCTGCCCAACTGTTATGACATTTTATACCGAAATGATTATTGCTGCGGACAGCCAGTTCCGATAGTCCGTTTCCCGACTCAAGCATTCCCTGAGCTAATGTTATACTGGCTGGAATGCCAGAACGATACATTTCCTCGACTGCAAGAGCCGAATATTTATCTATATATTTCTTCTGAGGCGATTGTGCTGTTGCCGCAAAAACACATAACAGCAGAGCTGTCAACAGGAATATCTTCTTCATGATGCGAATATAATAAAAATCGCCCGAGTAGAAAGTACCCGGGCGATCATTTATATAGGAAATCTGATTACTTTCCTGAGAGCTGATCCTTAAGAGCAGCAAGTGCGTCGATGTCACCAAGAGTAGTCTTCTCTACGCTTGAGTTGATCTTCTTCACTGCCTTCTTAGTGTTGTCAGCCTCTGCTGCAACAGCTGCTGCCTTAGCCTCTACAGCTGCAGCGTAAGTCTTAGCGTGTGAGAGAGTAGCCTTCTTAGCTGACTTCTTAAGCTCAACAACCTTGAACTCAAGTGTCTCACCTGCTACTGGCATTGAGCCGTCCTCCTTAGCGAGCTCTCTGTTGAAGCAGAATGCGTCAACGTCACCCTCGAGTTCAACTACAGCACCCTTCTCGTTTACAGAAGCGATCTTAGCCTCAACTACAGTACCAACTGCATACTTAGCCTCGATCTCATCCCATGGGTTAGGGAGAAGCTGCTTGTGACCGAGAGAAAGCTTGTGGAGCTCCTCATCAAAGTCAAGGATAACAACCTCAATAGCGTCGCCTGCAGCAACTACATCAGATGGATGCTTAACCTTGTTCCAAGAAAGGTCGCTTACGTGTACGAGACCCTCGATACCTTCCTCGAGTTCAGCGAATACGCCGAAGTTAGTGATATTGCGAACAGTTGCAGTGTGCTGTGTTCCTACTGCATACTTCTCACGGATGTTCTCCCATGGATTAGGAACGAGCTGCTTGAGACCGAGAGACATCTTCTTCTCCTCGCGATCGAGAGTAAGAACCTGAGCCTCTACCTCATCACCTACCTTAAGGAAGTCAGAAGCGATGCGGAGCTTAGGTGACCATGACATCTCTGAAACGTGGATAAGACCCTCTACGCCTGGCTCAATCTCAACGAATGCACCGTAGTCAGCGATGAGAACAACCTTACCCTTAACCTTGTCACCAACAGCGAGGTTAGCGTCAAGAGCATCCCAAGGATGAACTGTAAGCTGCTTAAGACCGAGAGCGATACGCTTCTTAGACTCATCGAAGTCAAGGATAACAACGTTGATCTTCTGGTCGAGAGCAACAACCTCCTCCGGATGGTTGATACGACCCCATGAAAGGTCTGTGATGTGGATGAGACCGTCAACACCACCGAGGTCAACGAATACACCGTAACCAGTGATGTTCTTGACAGTTCCTTCGAGTACCTGACCCTTCTCGAGCTTACCGATGATCTCGCTCTTCTGCTGCTCGAGCTCAGCCTCGATAAGAGCCTTGTGTGAAACTACAACGTTACGGAACTCGTGGTTGATCTTAACAATCTTGAAGTCCATAGTTGTATCAACATACTGATCGTAATCGCGGATAGGCTTGATGTCGATCTGTGAACCTGGCAAGAATGCCTCGATTCCGAATACGTCTACGATCATACCACCCTTTGTACGTGTCTTCACGTAACCCTTTACGATCTCGTCTGCATTGAATGCAGCGTTTACCATATCCCAAGAACGGAGCTGGCGTGCCTTCTTGTGTGAAAGGATAAGCTGACCCTTTCTGTCCTCAGTGCTCTCAACGAACACCTCTACCTTGTCACCTACTGTGAGCACAGGATTGTAACGGAACTCAGGAGCCATGATGACACCCTCGCTCTTGTAACCGATGTTAACGATAACCTCTCTCTTGCTGATAGATGTAACAACACCCTCAACAACTTCACCCTCAACTACCTTTGAGAGTGTCTGGTTGTACTGCTCAGCGATTTCCTCAACTGAAGCACCGTAAACATCATCATTCTCGAACGCATCCCAGTCGAACTCCTCTGGAGCTACTGAAGCGTTAAGAACAACCTTCTTGGTTTCTTCTACTGCTGGAGTTGCCTCTGGAGCAACCTCAACAACTGTCTTGTTTTCTTCCATTGTAATTAATTGAAAAACAAACTAGTGGGTTAAACATTATTTCTTGTGCCCGCCTTATGCGCCCATGAAAAGGCACGGTCCGGCTAAAAAGCCCGCAAAAGTATGTATAATTTTCGGATTTTCAAAGGATTCACTCATTATTTTCAACCAATTCCTCATCTGCAAAACTATAGTATCCGTTCCCCGCCACCACAACATGATCCACCAATTGCAAATCACACGACGACAGCACTTTACCTATATCTCTCGTCTGACGGATATCCTCCTGACTCGGCAGCGCACTCCCGGAAGGGTGATTATGCACCAGAATGACTCCGGAAGCCTTCTTCTCAATAGCTTTCCTCAAGACTATCCTCTTGTCAATCACGGTTGAATCCTGACCTCCGCTGCTGAGCCTCTCCTTTGCGATCAGCCTGTTCACACGGTTGAGATACAGCACCCAGAATTCCTCATGTTCAAGGCCCTTCATATATGGAAGCATGATCCGGCATACCTTTGCCGGAGAGTCCAAAGTTGAACTGACAGACAGCCCGGCTTCTTCCGCCAGCCTTCGTCCCAACTCAAACGCCGTAGCCACCGTCACTGCCTTGCTTGGACCGATCCCGTTTATACGGCACAAGCGGTCAACCGACATCATTGCAACATCTGAAAGTCTGCCTTCCGCCTCACGGATCAGTTCCCTCGCAACTTCCACGACATTTCTCCCACCGGTTCCAGTACGCAGAAGTATGGCGAGCAGTTCCGCATTGCTCAATGCCGCCGCACCCTTCGTCATCATCTTCTCACGCGGACGGTCGTCCGCACATAACTCCTTCAGTTTCATTCTCCTTTACCTTTAGAAAGATTTCTCCACTCACTTCGTTCGGTCGAAATGACAGTGTGTCATCTTGATTCGTTCGGTCGAAATGACAGTGTGACATCTTGATTTGTTCGGTCGAAATGACATGTATACCGACACGGCAAAAGTATATAAAGAAAAACGTCCCGGCCGCATTAAAACGACCGGAACGCTGATTTTTTTCTTTTTTTTAAACTTTTACAGCTCACAACGGAGGCGGGCTTTCGGAATTCCAAGCTGATCGCGATATTTTGCAACCGTACGACGAGCAACCTTATATCCTTTTTCAGTCATTTTGACCACAAGTTCATCATCAGTAAGAGGCTTCTGCTTGTTTTCGGCATCCACACATTCCTGAAGAGCCTTCTTCAACTCACGTGTAGACACTTCCTCTCCATCCTGATTCTCAAGGCCCTCCGAGAAGAAATATTTCAGAGGATATATTCCGAAATGCGTCTCGATGTACTTACTGTTGACAACACGCGAAATTGTAGATATATCAAATCCGGTGCGCTCAGCTATATCCTTGAGCACCATAGGTTTAAGATGAGTCTCATCTCCATCGGTGAAATACTCCTTCTGATAATCTATGATGGTACGCATTGTACTGTAAAGTGTATTGTGACGCTGCTTTATAGCTTCCACAAACCACTTTGCCGAATCAAGCTTCTTCTTTACAAATGCCGCAGCCTCCTTCTTCTCTCTTTCCGAGGAATTGGCCGCTTCCATAAGAAGATCTGCATACTTCCTGTTGATCCTGAGTTCCGGAACTGTAAACCGTGGCATGGTAAGCAACAGTTCGCCATCCTTCAACTCAAGAAGGAAATCCGGGATAATCTGCTGGGCCTGATCAGAATAAGTGTCATCTATCTGTCCTCCTGGTGAAGGGTTCAGCTTCACAATCCTGGCTAGGGCAGCCCTCATCTCATCTTCAGTGAGATTCAGTCTTGTCATTATCTTCCGGAAGTGCTTGCTTGTGAAATCATGAAAACAAGACTTGAGAATCCTTGAGGCATTCACCACATCAGGAGTCTTTTTCAGTTGCTTGACCTGAAGCATAAGGCATTCCTGAAGATCCCTTGCACCGACTCCTACCGGATCGAACTCCTGGATGACCTTAAGCATGGCGAGTACCTCCTCCTCATCCGTTTCAATATTAGCCCTGAACGAAATATCATCAACAAGGCTGTCAAGGCTCCTTCTGAGATAGCCGTCATCATCAAGGCTGCCTATTATGAACGCCGCTACCGAATACTGATGTTCGGAAAGGTTACGATATCCCAGCTGTTCCATCAGACTCTGGGTAAAACTCTCCTTCACAGAGAATGTGCTGTACTGCGGCCTCTCATCCTTGGAATAATTATCCGAACGCAGACGATAGCTTGGAATGCTGTCATCTTCTTTGTACTCAGATAGCGACACCTCTCTCGGAGCTTCATCTTCCTCCTTGTCCTTCGGCAAATCCTCATCCAGAACCGGATTTTCTTCCAGTTCCTTACGAATCCTCTGCTCCAATTCCTGAACAGGAAGCTCAATAAGCTTTATAGTCTGGATCTGCAGAGGTGACAGTTTCTGAGTCTGCTTGAGTTCGAGGCCTTGCTTCAACATGGCATATTACTTTATGATCGTTACTATTGTTCCGCAATGGGCCTGAGCACCTTGACTACCTGCTCAGTCACTGCATTGTTCTTATCTACAATAGGATAGCGGATATTTTCCTTCACCACGAAGGCACTCGGGAAATTACCCTTGATGCGTGTCAGAAGAGCATTAGCCTCTGACTTTGTACGGCAATCACCTACGGTCACCTTAAAATAAGGGTTTGTATAAGTACGATATGCCGGAATATCGTGATATACAGCCATGAATGCCTTGAGAGTCTTTTCAGACTCAACCCTGGCACTCTGCCTGTTATCAAAGAAAATCCTGACTCTATATCCCGACAGATTACGTTTTTCATTGGCAGCGATATGGCTTCTCATCGACTGTTCCACCATGTCCGACTGATTGACACGCACATCCTGAAATACATCTCTTCCTACAAGTGCGGTATCGACCTGAGCTGTCTGTACATAGACCAGGGAATCCACATATTCATATCCTTCGGGCGGAAGCAGTTCCTGAGCCGAAGCGGAAACTGACGACAACAAGGCAACGAATGCTGCAACGATGCAGAAGATTAATCTATTTCTCTTCATATACATTTCTCTCTAATAATTTCTTCACAGGCATATCCTTGTATGCGAATACTTTGGATACAGTTTTCTTATAAGTAGCCTTCGCTGACACATCGAACGTGCACTGCTCAAGCATATCCTTATTCATATATGGCAGGATCTCTTGAATCCCGACTCCTTTTTCAAGCGTCACAAGTGCTCTCAGATGATATATTTCAGCTGACCGGCCATGCAATCTGAAAGGGTCGAGGCTCACTCTACCAAGAACCTTGCCAGAATGTTTCAATGCTCCCTCAATTTCTGAAATATCCACTCCGAAAGCCGGATTGTCGATACCGATGGCAAGGCCGATATCCAATCCCTTGAACCCACGAAGTCCCACACTTTCAAGTGCTACCGAGGTAACTTTTATCTGCTTCACCTTATTACATCCTGAAAGACATGACATCAGTACGCATAGCAGCAGAACCGGTAATCTTTTAATCAAATACTTCACTTTTACAAACATTACAATCCTGACAAAGGTAACGATATTCGGTTAAAAATCCTATCTTTGCAGACCATTAGACAGACGAGTACGTTATGAATAAGAGAGTATATATTGAAACCTACGGTTGCCAGATGAACGTGAACGACAGTGAAGTGATACTGTCAATCCTGCTTGATGCCGGATACACCCATACAGAAAACATCGAAGAAGCCAACGTGATTCTGGCCAACACATGCTCGATCAGAGACAACGCCGAGCAGAGAATCTGGGGACGTATCGACCAGTTCAAGCTCCAGAAGCGAAACCGCGAAGACGTGGTCATAGGCATTGTAGGATGTATGGCAGAACGACTGAAAGACAAGTTGCTCACAGCAGTGGATATCGTAGCCGGTCCGGACTCATACAGGACTCTCCCTGCCCTTCTTGATGCCGTGGCTCCGGACAAGCCGCAGATCAACGTCCTGCTTTCGCATGAGGAGACATACGCCGAGATCAAGCCTGTCAGACTTGACAGGAACGGAGTGTCGGCATTCATATCGATCATGAGAGGCTGCAACAATGTATGTTCTTACTGCGTAGTACCTTACACACGCGGAGCCGAAAGAAGCCGCGACCCATACACAATACTCGAAGAGGCCAAGGATCTCTTTGCAAGAGGTTATAAGGAAGTCACACTGCTCGGACAGAACGTGGATTCATATCTTTGGAAAGACGCAAAGGACGCGGCAAAGAACGTGAACTTCGCCCAACTGCTGGAGATGGTGGCCAAGATCAGCCCGGAACTTCGAGTGCGATTCTCGACATCCCATCCGAAGGACATCAGCGACGAAGTGATCTATACCATGGCGATGTATGAAAACATCTGCAAGCACATACACCTTCCGGTGCAGTCCGGCAGCAGCATAATGCTTGAGAAAATGCGTCGCAAGTACAACAGGGAATGGTACCTTGAAAGAGTGGCAAAGATACGCAGCGTCATTCCTGACTGCGGTCTTACTACAGATGTCATCGCAGGTTTCTGCGGAGAGACCGAGCAGGACCATCAGGACACCCTCACCCTCATGGAACAGGTGGTGTTCGATTCCGCCTTCATGTTCGCATATTCAGAGCGTCCGGGAACGTTGGCTTCAAAGAAATATCCCGATGACATACCTTACGACCTCAAGACATCAAGGCTTAACGAAATCATTGCCCTCCAGGGCCGCATGAGCCTGAAGAGCAATGAGAAAGAAATCGGCAAGGTCATGAAGGTACTCGTGGAAGGACCTTCAAAGAAGAATCCTGACGAACTCTGTGGAAGGGCCAGCAACAACAAGATGTGCGTATTCCCTTCAAGAGGCGAGAAGCCGGGAGACTACTGCAAAGTTGAAGTCGTGTCTGTAACTTCAGCCACACTCATCTGCAAGAGGCTCAACGACTCATTCAACGCATCATCCACAGGAAGGTAGAAACGATAGAACGCCTCATCATCCAACTTGGAATAACGGCCTACAAGAGCCTTGATCTGAGGCATCATATAACTCTCCGAGCCTTCCCACTCGCCTGCTTCCGGAACGATACCGTCCACCGAAGCGGCGAACTTCAGAAATTGTTTGTCAAGCTCCAGTGCATTCAGATATGCATCGAGCTTGGCAAAATCATTTATAGACGTCAGTTCAGTCCTATACTTGTCAAACATCCTTGAGGCAAACCTCATTGTAGTAGCCTTCTTGTTACACTTTATATAGAACTTGGTCGCCTTTGTAGTATCCATCGGCACGAACACGTCAGGTATGATACCGCCGCCACCATATACGCGCTTTCCCTTCAAGGTATAGAACACCTCTGTCGTATCCACCTTCATGCTGTCTGCAGACACCATCTCACCATTGGCATAACGCTCGAAGATATCATATGCGTAATCCTTATCATATGGTTTCTGGATGCAACGTCCCGACGGAGTATGGAATCGCGCGACTGTAAGACGGATTCCGGAGCCGTCAGTAAAATTGATAGGTTCCTGGACCAGACCTTTTCCGAAAGAGCGGCGACCTACAATAGTACCCCTGTCGTTATCCTGGATGGCACCTGCGAAGATTTCGCTGGATGACGCAGACCCTTCATCTATCAGCACACACAATGGGATATCCTGAAGCTTGCCGCGTCCATCTGCATCAAAGTTCTGACGAGGACGATGGAGGCCTTCCATATACACTATGTTCTGACCTTTCGCCAGGAATTCGTTAGAAAGGAGCATGGCCTGATCGAAATATCCGCCGGTATTGTTCCTCAGGTCGAAGACCAGACGGTCCATTCCCTGAGCGAGAAGATTTTCAGTAGCCTGAGTGAACTCCTTATATGTAGTACGGCTGAATTTGGACAGTTTGATGTAGCCTGTCTTGTCGTCAATCATAAATACCGCGTCCACGCAATGCATAGGAATCTTGTCCCTGACGATATCGAACGGTATTTCAGTACCGTCTCTATTGACCAGAATGCGCACCTTCGTTCCTGAAGGTCCCTTCATCAGGCGCACCATGCTGTCCTGCGGGGTCTTTTTACCCGCAATCATTTTCTCATCCACCTTCATGATTCTGTCGCCCTGCATCATACCAGCCTTCTCTGACGGGCCTCCAGGGATGACTCCGATGACTATAGCCGTGTCATTCGGCACATTAAAGGTTATGCCGATACCCTCGAAGTTTCCGGCGAGTTCAGTCTCTGACTCTGTCAGTTCTACCGGAGGGAGATATACCGTATGCGGGTCAAGCTTCGCCAAGGCAGCAACCACAGCCGCATCAGTCATCCCCTGCATATCAATGGTATCCACATAATGCTTCTGCACCTCCTGCAGGACAAGATTAAGCTTACGCCAACGGTTATAATCTCCGTCAAACTTCTTCTTCACCTCATATACCCTTGTCGCCAGGACTGTAACAAGCACTCCCAGGACAACGCCCAGGAGTGCTATAATGATATTTGACCTGTTTTTCATCATTGAACCTGTTCTACAATGATTCCGGCTCGTTCCAGAAGATCAATTCCATCAGTAAGACGATACGAGTCACGATAGACCACCCTCTTGATACCAGCCTGGATAATGAGCTTTGCACACTCCATGCATGGAGAAGCTGTGACATAAAGCGTAGAATCCTTGCTGCTGTTGCCGGACTGAGCTACCTTTGAAATGGCATTTGCCTCAGCATGAAGCACATATGGCTTTGTAACACCGTTCTCATCCTCGCAGATATTCTCAAATCCTGAAGGAGTTCCATTATAGCCGTCGGATATGATCATACGGTCCTTGACAATCAAGGCACCGACCTGACGACGTTTACAGTAGGAGTTCTGGGCCCAGACTCCAGCCATTGCTATGTAGCTCTGATCGAACTTTTCCATAATTATCTCTGATAAAGATATCTCTTGATACTCTTTTTAGGCGTACGCTCAAAATCCTCGGACATCACTTCGATCTTCTTCAGACGAGCATAGTTAGGAAGAACGGCATTCAGTTCTGAAAGTGTACCTTCCATATATTTGACAAATGCATCCTGGTCCATTCCATCCTTGGCACCCTGAGGGAAGTCAGGATAGATGAGGGCAGTAAGACCACCGTCATCCTCAACTACGAGTGAGTCAACGACATACTGCTGGCTGTTGATTACAGTCTCTACCTCCTCTGGATAAATATTCTGACCGCTTGGTCCAAGAATCATACACTTGTTACGTCCTCTGATGAACAGGCTGCCATCTGCGTCAAGCACACCCATATCACCGGTACGGAACCAACCGTCCTCAGTGAACACTTCCTTGGTAGCCTCCTCATTCTTGAAATATCCGAGGAACACATTATCACCCTTGACCTGGATCTCACCAGGCACTGTCTCAGGGTCACGTGATTCGATTCTCACCTGCATATTCGGCACTGCCTTACCGCAAGAATTGAGTTTCTCGACTGACCAGTCATCGTATGTAATGATAGGAGCACATTCGGTCATACCATAACCCACAGTGAACGGGAAGCCCATCTTCTTGAAGAATGCCTCAACCTCCTTATTGAATGCTGCGCCACCGATGATGACCTCATAGAACTCGCCACCGAAAGCATTGATAAGTTCTGTCTTGATCTTGTTCATGATCACCTGGTTGACTCCCGGAACCTTCATAAGGAACTTGACTCCTTCCTTCTCAAGAATCGGCTTCACCTTGTTCTTGTAGATCTTCTCGATCACCAGCGGAACTGCGATGACAACATAAGGCTTGACTTCGGCCAATGCCTTCATGATGATCTTCGGACTTGGAACACGTGAAAGGAAATGAACATGGGCTCCGACGCTGAGCTCATAAAGCAGCTCGAACATAAGACCGTACATATGCGCTGAAGGAAGCATTGACACGACGCTCTTGGTATGGTCAAGATCCGGAAGCACGGTCCTTCCGAAATGAAGATTCGAAAGAATCGCGCGGTACGGAATCATTACGCCCTTGGAGAATCCTGAGGTTCCTGAGGTATAATTGATGATTGCAAGTTCTTCAGCTGAATCCTCATAATAATTGAGGGCCTCAGGAGTGAACGCCATCGGGTGCTTTCTACCGAAGAGCTCATTCAGATGCTCACGAGCCTCAACTATCTGTTCATCCGCAGCATAAAGAAGCTTGAAGGTATTCACCTGAATAATCGCAAGAAGGTCCGGCATTTCAGACTCGGAAAGTCCTTCCCAGATCACCTCATCCACAAAGAGGACTTTTGCCTCTGAATGATTTACCAGATGGTGGATATTACTTGACTTGAACTCATGGAGCAAAGGAACCGGAACGGCTCCGTAAGTCATTGCTGAAAGGAACGCTACAGCCCAGTTGGCCTGATTCCTTGAACATATTGCAACCTTATCTCCCCTGTTAAGACCACATCCTTCGAACATGATGTGCATCTTCTCAATCCTTCGGGCAACGTCTCTGTAATGCAGAGTCATGCCCTGATAATTCGAAATCGCAGGACGGTCCCAATATTTCTGGAACGCCTCCTGAAAAATCTTGTTAACTGATGTGAATTCCATATTTTATTTAGCTAAGTACATTCTTTCCTGTCATTTCAACTTTATGGTAACAGTCTTGCCACCATAAGTCTCAGCCTGAACGGATGTTCCGTCCACGACCTTTATTCCGCTCGTCGGCAGAATCATCTTCTGTCCTTCGAACACTGTCAGAGGGTTACCGCCCTCAAACGGATATATAAGAGTCTGGATAGAAGTCCTCACTACCCAGAAGGTCTTGCCTCCCACCTCAATCCTCTCAGGGAGATCCTTTATCGTTTCGCTGCAAACAATGCCCTTCCACGACGCAGGCTTCTTGCCCTTGAGGTTATACATTTCAATCGTATTGTCATTATGGAGCACCATTATGTTATAAGCACGTGCACCATTGAAATCATAAACATCAGGTCCCAGACGGATCGGTTTGCCAAGATTCAAAGGGAATCCGCTCACAAAACGTCCGAGCCTGTCGATAAGATAAACCTTATCTTCAGATGCGAATATGATCTGCAGTTTGCCATTGGCATAGAAGTCTACAGTGGAAGCACGTCCGCACAACGGTTTTCCGAACGGCACTCCCCAGATACCTGCTCCTGTCTCCTCCTTAAGGCAGATTGCGCCCTGGGCATTCTGGTAGAAGAGATTCATGCGTCCTGTACCTGAATTCTTGACCTTGAACGGGCCCGTTGGCACTGTCACGACCGTATCACGCTCATGCACTGGAGCCTTGACCCTCTGCATCGAAAGATTGGCAACTGAGATTTCAGATGTAACCTCACCATGCTTCTCATAAGTCATGAAAACCATCGGTGCATATTCTATGCCCTCATATAAATGGCCAAATGCCTTTCTTACCTCCGGCTTCAATACATCTGAAAGCAGTGATGAAGACTGCGTGAAATTCACATAGGCCAACATAGAGCACTCCCTTGACGTAAGCATATCCTCACTGCCAGCATCCTTCATATACTGCTTGAGCGTATACTCCAAGGCCCTGCCCGACTCATATTCTTCCACCGCCTCTGCACTTCCGATGACGAGCCAGTCATCAAAAACAGTCATACATGAGGCATCCTTGACACCGAAAAACGGACCGAACACAGAAGGAACGAAAGACGAAGCATTGCGGATAAGCAGCGAATCCACCTTCTTGAAATTGACCAGACATACCTCATGTTGTCTGTCATACGGTCCGAATGCTGCTTTGGCAACCTCAGTCACCCCGGCTCTCTGCATAAGTTCAACAGGCGAGATGCCGCAGGATTTCCTCATCTCATTATGTCTGAAGTTATAGCTTGACAGCATCTGCTTCGAGTCCAGATACCCCTTGTAACCGTCCAGATAATCCTCTACAGAGGTCATCGGAATGGATACGGCATAAGTGGTATATGAAGGCAGCACGTCCGACAGACCGGAAACAGACTCAGGGGATTCTGCAAGCACAGACATGAACTCGGAAGCGTCACCATCATGAATCTGCTGTCCGGAAAGCACACATGGCGCATGTCCGGAACGTCCGACCGAAAACGCAGCCCAATCTCCAAGAGTTCCGGCAAACGCAGCAAAAGATGAATGCTTACGGTTCAGCAATGACGAGAATAAAGGCCTTGCATGAGCATAGGACACAAAAAGCAGATTATCTCCGGTGACAGACTTGGTTGCATCGTTGAAACCAGGTGCATCTATAATCGAAAGAGACTGTTCCATATGCCTGATAGAAGACTTGACCAAGGTTTCGGTCTCTGCCATCAACACATACGGCGCTTCATAAGCTGCCTGAAGTCCCTGATTTTTTGCAAAACTGACAAGTTCGTCAGCCCACATTGCAGTTGCAGGAGAAGCTTCACCGACATTGAAGACATATAGCGGCGTCAGCTTTCCCGAATAATGCAACGAAAACGCCACAGGCATTTCCGCCAACGTCCCCAAACCTCCTTCGGCGATCATTTCCGACAATGCTGCCGGGAATGTAAATCCGGACAAGACAGGCAGTGCAAGATCCTTCGCATGAGCAAAGCAGCCCACAACGACAGCATTGGAAGGCACAGCCTGCAGAATCTCAAAACGAGACTCCACAGGCTTCACCTTATTACCATCATGATAAAGTACTGCTACTGCAACGACAATCCCCACGACCATGACCGCAAGGACTGAAAGGCAGGTTATCAGGGACTTTCTGTTCATTATCTTACAGCAATCGCTTCAATTTCAACCTTTACACCAAGTGGAAGAGCCGCTGCCTGGTAGCATGCACGTGCAGGCTTGTCACCTGTGAAGTACTCTGCATATACCTCGTTCACAGCCTTGAAGTCAGCGATGTCAGCAAGAAGAACAGTAGTCTTCACCACATTATCGTAAGTCATGCCAGCCTCCTTAAGGATTGCGCCGATATTCTTGAGCGACTGATGAGCCGCTGCCGTAATCTCTGTCTGCACCTGACCGTCAGCAGGATTTACAGGGATCTGACCTGAAATATAAAGAGTTCCATTCACTTCGATAGCCTGTGAATATGGGCCCACCGCCTTCGGTGCATCTGGTGTTGCAATTACTTTTTTCATATCTTTTTCTTTTATAAAATTATACTACTGACGATTCCTCTTGTCATAATCCAAGAAATTCGCCCAACTGTAAGACCCTACGCCTTGAGATTCTGTGATGATACGATGGTAGATAGCATGACGTGACGGAGCATTGAATACACCATTGTTATTCTGCATCATACCTCCTTCAGTCGGACGATAGATTCCGGAAGAAAAAGTCCATGCTCCTTCGATGAATCCTACCTCGCCAGGATAAGCAGAGTTGATGAAGTTGTAATAGTTACCTGAATTTGTAAGGCTTACATTCCAATACCAACCTTTTGCATGCATATCACTGAGTTCTGTCTTCTTGGCAGCAGTTATTGCTCCTCCAGTATAATACTCATCCGCCAGACGTCCGAATGCATGTCCACCTGCCTCATGCTTGACAAGACCGTTGGTTCCGGTCGAGTTGGCAGCAAGAACAGCGATTGCAAACGAAGCATAGCCGTTCGGCCATCCGTTCTTATAGCCTCGGAACGGATAATTGGCCGATCCTGCCTGCTCATCAGTATTGACGAGTACGATAGCTATAGATCTGTAGTACTGAGCGTCCGCACTTCCCGCAGCATTCTTTACAGCAGCAATCACCTTGCCTTCACCTGAATTATCAACATAAGCAGCAGTATTTCCACCACCCTGGCAATAAGTATTGAAGTAAGTATTCTTCTCTATGCCGCTTGACTTGATGTCAGTACCCTCTTCAGTCGACGCATAAGCCACCATATAGACATTGAATCTGTCCTTGAATGTCTTGTAAGGCTCGATCGCAAAGAAACTGTCCATCGCAGACTTAGCACTTCTCTCGAACTTGCCTCCGACCGCAAGATCCTTCTTCTTATAACCATCTCCAAGTATGACGATGTTGAAGTAGTTCGAACATCCTGAAGCATTTGCCTGGTTGAGTACAACTTTCTGACCATCAGTATAATATGTCTTAGTCAGAGGGGAGTTATAAGCCTTCTGCACCAAGGTGATATCCTTATAATAAGTCAGTGAATTTGCCATAACGGAGAACTGAACATTTGCAGTACGCTGACCGCCACCATTCTCATCAAATGTAAAGACCTTCACATTGTCGAATGTCACGCTCGTACCTCCTGTCGGCATAAGAGTACCCGAGCCCAAAGTCGACTCGACCTCAACAACGACATCTCCTCCGATCCAGTCCACATCACCACTGGTGGTCAAGTCTATACGTCCTCCATTATCAACGAAAGTATATTCATACTCAACTACCTCAAGATTTTCACCCTCTCCAACGGTCAATGTCAGGGTTACGCTCGGCGATCCGACTGCACCATCAGCAAAAGACACAGAAAGATTACCGGTCTTAAAGCTGTCGTTGTAATTCAAACTTGTCCCGGCAACGCCTTCTGAATCTGTAATTTCCAAAGTATAATTCTCACTTGAAACCGCATAATTAAACGGAACCACAACCCTTGCTCCAGGGACAGCCGGTATGATATTATTTCCGGTAATCACACTACCAGCCTTAGGTACAAGGTTAGCGAAATCAGACAGTACATCCGTGCTGCCATGCATCACATGAAGCGCTACAGAAGCGTCCCAGTCACCTTCATAGAACTTATTGTCAATTGAGCTGGCATCAACCGTAGCAGTCACGACCTTTCCGATTCCCGGAAGTTCGCTCAAGAAGAGGCTCCTGACTTCAAGTGTCTGGTCTTGAAACTCCAGACCGGAGCCCTTACCATAGCCAAGCAGACCGGAAACTACGGTTGGATCCTGATTGAACGCCTCGACGAGCGCCTCAGCAGCAGACTCAGGCTTGACAATATAATCCAATGACAGGTCGACCTTCTGTTTGCTGTAGGTCATCTGAGCATAACGTGCATACACTGCATTATCAAGATACTCAGTCATCAAGGAAACCGACTGGATCTGCAAGGACAGTTCTTCAACACTCTCCTCATTCTTATCTATTTCCGAGTCTACGGATGGCGGTAGAACTATAGCATCCAGCATCTCCTCAACGACAAGTTCCTCCGTACTGAGGACCTTAAGATTATAGTATTTTGCAGGAACAAATGTCGTCGGTTTCTCAGCTGACACTGAAAACACCTTGCTATACCCTTCCAACTCCTTGAAATTCAAGGTAATCGAAAGTCCCTCCTGCTTTCCTGGCCAAATTACAATATTATAGGTCTTGGCCTCGAAGTTAGTTCCATTTGCCGGAAGAAGCGTTACACTCTCAGATGGATTTTCCCATTTACCCTCCTGAACAAGAAGTCTTCCCGTTTTATCAAAGGCTACAGGAGCCTTACCAGCAAATGGGGCAGAACCAGTAACTGTCACAGAGGTCACATCCTCCGAGAGAGTCACTCTCAGTACAGACAATGCATTGAGGAAGTTTGCAGTTGCCTCACCGTCATCTTCAATATCCGCAAGTGATAATTTAGATGAAGACAGGTTTACTCCGGAGATGAATGAACCACTTTCATGAGCAGTCTGCTCTTCAGGGAGTTCATAAATAACATCTCCATCAACGGAAACCGCCGAACTTGGATAAACAGCGTAACCTGACTCGTCATAGCCGTTTTCAGAGGTGACCTCATCTGCCAGTTTGCCAGAAAACCTGGACTTTGCAGCGGTCGTGCCTGCCTCTATATTCGACGAAAGTTCAGAGACGCTCTTCAAGTCACCCTTCGAGAAGAACACGGCTATCTTATCCGTACTTTCCCATAGGATTTCATCTCCAACGAGAGTTGTTCTGGATGCTGCAGCATCGATTGTCACTGTGCGTTCAGGAGCTGGAGCCGGAGTCGGAACAATCTCAGGTTCCATATTGCAGGAAACCATTGCCACGAAGGCAGAAAATACAAGTAAATATCTTTTCATATTGTTCCTCCTTATTATTCAATATCTCCTCCCCATCCCAAATCTTCGTGATCATCCTCCACGCTCATGCACAACGGTCCTTCAAGGCATATATCCAGCACCCCTATCGAGGGTGCCAGATACATATTTTGTTCATTTGTGTTTTCTACTTTCATAATCACGTCATTAGAATGCGAAGACTACGCGGACAGGGTTAGTTTGCTTATATGCACTTGTAACATATGTTTTCCAAGAGCCATTTTCCATGTTATAACCTGCCGTTGCATCCAAAGATCCTTGGGCACCATTCCAGGTATAATACTGCTTAAATGTACTTGTCCAATAAACTCCAGACAAAGCATCACCACCAGCTGCAGTTAATGATGAATTAATCTTGTCAAGGTTTGTCTTCATGAGGAACATTTCATTATAAGATGGGATGTACCAAGTACTTACACCTTGCGGTCTGGCAGTAGTTACATCCGCCAACACACCCATAGTTGGATGGAATAACTCCGCATAATAAACCGACGCTCCATTATCGAGATTATATCCAGACACAACACCCTTTTCATTACTATAATTCGACAAGTGGTACGTATTTGTATAACCGTTTGAAACCCCCTCATTAAAGATATCGCAACGGTCTTTCAAAACAACACCGGAATCAGAAGAACCACCTACATTACTCAAGTATCCAATATGATGGTTATATTCTTTAATACCCACAACCAAACCATGTGTAGCCTGAGAATACTCAGTCATCAATTTCGAATCAGCACTTGCTGGAGTATTAGAGAATATAATACCTATTACAGTCTTGGCATAATCTCTTTCTGTTGACCAGGTTCCGTCGCTATAGAAGAAATCGCCTATATTTATAGGGTCAACAGGAGTTTCTACAATTAAAGTAAATGAAGCAGAGAGTGGTTCCTCCCCACTAGGCACTGCCGCCGGAGTAATTGTAGCTGTAATTACAGTATTTCCCTCAGTATGAGTTGTGATAAGACCAGTTTCCGCATCAACTGAAGCAACCTGTGGATTTGATGAAGTCCACGTCATGTCCCTATATGTAGGTTGTTTACCATCAACATCAGAAGTTAATATAGGAGAAATATTAGAAGTTTGTCCTGGAGCCAACGAAACATTCTCCTGAGCAAATTTCATTGTCTCAACATAATAAGGCTCAACATTTATATAGAGTTTTCTAGAGACACTTGTTTTCAAATAATATCCTTCGTTGTCATTTCTCACTGTTGCATCAACATATTTAAGTCCCGGAGAGCCTGGATTTTTAATAACTCCCGTGCTAAAATCAACCCAACCATACTCAGGATCATACGCATAGGTTACTCGGAAGAGTTCGTCGTCTACCTCATCAGGGAGAATTGTTCCACTCAAGTTAATCGGAACATCAACTTTTGTTGTAATAGTACCCACATCGTCACCGCAGACAGCAAATCTGATTTGTCTTGGCTGAGGTACAGCAACATCAATTGGATGAGTCAATGTAATATTACCATTGACAAGACATGTTATGGTGACAGGATTATACTGATGTGTATATTGGTTATAAGAATGAGCCACACCAGTCACAATACCATCTTCATTAACCGTAGCCTTAGTCTCATCAGAAGACATCCACACCTTGCTTTCGATGTTCATCGCAGGTGGGAAGTCGAGAGAGAGTTCGGCAGTCTTTCCGACCTCGACATAAAGAGGTCCTCCAAGACGGATAGAAGGATTGACCTTGACATTTACAGACGCTGTAAGGTTGTCACCCCACTCGTCAATACCATTGGTTGTAGCAGTGATTGTAACATTACCCTGCTTTACGGCAGTCAGGACTCCAGAGGACTTGTCTACCGTTGCAATTTCGGTATTAGACGAAGTCCATGTCAATGTCTTATTTGTTGCAGATGAAGGATTTACAGTCGCAGTAAGATTCTTTGTCTGACCTTCATCAATTTCGAAATCATCTGTATTTATCTTGAGGCCCTCCACATAAACAGTTGTGCTGTTGTCCTTTGGAATAAGCTCAACGAATTTAGAAGAGACATCTGTCTTGCCTGTTGCAATGAACAGAGCGCACTTGGCACCGGTCGTCTTATAATAGAAATCATCCTTAAGGTCATGAGACAGAGTCACAGTCACAATACCACGCTCAGCATTAGTAAGACGGACGCCTTGTACTTCAAAGTTTACAAACTGACTTGGGTCGATGGCCTTGGTCTGCAGCTGATTTGCATAATATCCGACAACGCTGACAACATCGCTTGTAACGGCTGTTGCAGTTGAAGCCGGACGCACCATATAGCTGAGCTCAATGGTACCGGCCGGATCCCTCTGATTCTTTCCGTCATATGTTTTGCCTGGAGCACTGACCTTACTGTCATTCATTTCGTAATATGCAACAGCATAATCCTCCGAATATTCTGAAAGGAAGGTTACAGACTGAATCATACCGAGAAGTCCCTCGACATCTTCCTCAAGACCAGACAATCTGGAATCAATTCCGTCTACCTTCTCCTGCATCGCTTCAATGCTTGCGGCAAGATCCGCAATAGATGACTCCGCACTCTTCAGCTGAGCAGAAGCCTGAGCATTTGCTTTCTTCAATGACTCCGGATTATAGTCCTTAGAGTTACCAAGCATTGACTCGATAGCAACAGTACACTCAACCTCAAGACTTTCGAGGACCGCATCAGCATTAGCGGCAATCTCCTCTGTGAGGGAAATATTGTTCTGAATATCTTCTGCAGTCGAAGAGAGTTCCTTTACTCCCACACCCTCACGAAGTCCGGCTTCAACATCCGAACGCACTGCATCGATAAAATCATACTGGTCGGTAAATCTCAATGTTGCGGTTTCAGCTACAGCATGAACTTTTCCACGGTAGACCGCCACATCGAAGAATGTGACAAAATCATCTCCGATCCATGACTTCAGGCTTTTAGCAAACGGACCTGAAAGCGATTCATATCCCTCCACCTGAAGTTCGCCTACAACAGCAGCAACATTCTTCTGAAGTTGTAACGAAGCAATCGTTGCATCGACAGACGAAACACCTGACATGAGATATCTGACATGATTCTCCATGTCGGCCTGAACTGCGCTGAAATCGTATTCAACAACCTCATCAAGGGAATTCAACAACTCCAGCGAGTTGTTTACGGAAGCCACCTGTTCAGTTACGGCAGCTACATTACCGCCCAACATAGCGGCATTGTCTGCAGGATCAGCTACCTCACCTACACATGAAGCGGCAACCAGCGTGAATGCCATCAGAAAAAGATTCCTAAGTATATTATTCATAGTCATTTAGAAATTAATTTTACTTTTGAAATAAGTGGCCAAAATTACAAAATAATATTAATATAACCAAACGTATATCATTGAGTCACCAGTAAGAACACAAAAGAAATCAGGCGGGTCAAACACCCACCTGCAAACATCTAATCTACGAATAATCAACACACTACGGGTTTGAAGTTCATGCATTTGCCCACACCTGTCATGTGATATATAACCTCAACTGTCATGTCGAGCGTAGTCGAGACATCTGCAAACAGATTCCTCATGCATTCAGGAGCGTCAGTCAACTTTTGGGTCAATTCTTTGACTGTAACAACATTCCCAGTTATAAGTAAAAAAAGCAGCACCCGCTTTGCTGCGAATGCTGCCGTACCACCCGAGTTATATTTTACGAACTCTATAACTTTCTGATAGCCTCAGTCGACATTCCTGTCAACTCACAAATCTGCTCAACTGACATTCCTGCAGCAAGCATTCTCCTTGCCACTTCCATCTTCGCTTCTTCCCTACCTTCTGCTCGTCCTTCAGCCAAGCCCTCGTCGCGTCCGAGTCTCCTGGCTGTGTTGATTTCGCCCATATGTCTACGCTCGTCGTACATATCCTGATCGTATTCTATTCGTTTCTCTTCACTGAACCTGGCAATCTCACATGGCATCTGTAATGATTTTGCCTTTCAGCTTATAGATTTTCAATTACGTCTTTTGACAGTCCTGTTGCCTTGGCAATAGTCTCTACATCCACTCCCAACTGCTTCAGGTTCTTCGCTGTTTTCATCTTCGCTTCTTCTCTTCCTTCTGCTCTTCCTTCTGCTCGTCCCCGTTTCTCAGCTTCTTCAGCTGCAGTATCGATTACGTTGTAATAGTCGCTCATATTATCTAATGATTTTATATACTGTTTATACTCTTCGGCGGTGAATTTACCTATTTCCGCCAAGATAAACAAGCGTTTGAATTCGGGCGTCTCAAAAACATCCGGGATTTCATGAAGTTCATGCATGTGTTTCAGCAGGTACATCCACTTGTCAAAATCTGTCTCCAACTCATGAATTCCCTTCCTGAAACGCCCTAGTTCCAGG
>JAZLDR010000063.1:0-45983 GCA_045614805.1 Candidatus Cryptobacteroides sp.
CTTAACTTATTTTCATAACAGCCTTTCGGCCACCCATTATTATGCAGCAAATATACGCACTTTTTTGATATCTGCAAACGAATGAAATAAATTGTCAATGAAATGTATTCTTCGTAAACCGTAAGCAATAATGTTAGTTCGCGGACCAAGTTATGGACCAAATTTTTCTTATATCCACGTTGATATGTTAGAGACTCTACAAATCTTTTGACAGAAATAAGTTATTGATAATAATCTATTTAAGACTCTATTTTAATAATAGTCTTTATCCCTCACTCTCCGCAGAAAAAGAGATATTCAAGTAATTTGAATGTCTCTTTTTTTGTATCTTCGTTAGTTTTGCTAGATTGATTTAAGGTAATGATGTTGATGTGCTTCCGCGCCTTCCTTACCGCTTGTCCGATTTTTGGCTGTTTTGGGCCCAAGCGGTGATGATTTTCCATTAAATTTCGTAATTTTGATGACCGCTTGTGCTGCTTTTGATGATTTCAGGCCCAAGCGGTTCTTGAATTTTAAATACAATGAAGATGAAAAAGATCAGTTTACTTTTGTTTTTGCTGACACTATGTGTGGCAGCTGCTGCTCAGAATCAACGTTATGATTGGGCAGCCTTCGGCAGATATGAAGATTCTAATAAGACTGTTGCAAAGAAGCCTCATGCTGTCTTTATGGGTGATTCTATTACAGAAGGTTGGGCGAGGATCGATTCTGATTTCTTCTCGTTCAATAATTTTATTGGCAGAGGAATCAGCGGACAGACTACCTCTCATATGCTTGTACGTTTCAGAAGGGATGTTCTTGACCTTTCTCCTGAATATGTGGTCATCATGGCTGGAACAAACGACATTGCTCTGAATAATGGTTACATTTCTCTTGAGAATATCTTGGGGAATCTGCAGTCTATGTGTGAGCTCGCAAAGTTGCATAAGGTCAAGCCGATTCTCTGCTCTGTTCCTCCTGCGGCTGCTTTCAGTTGGCGGAAGGAACTGCGTCCGGCAGATGATGTAGTCAGACTCAATGAAATGCTCAGGAAGTATGCAAAGTCAGCTAGAGTTCCGTATGTTGACTATCATTCGGTATTGAAGGATGAGAATAATGGTCTGCCTGAAAAATACGCTGCTGATGGTGTGCACCCGAATATCGAGTGTTATAGGATTATGGAGGAAATCATCCTGGAATATCTTAAATAATCTCCGTGAATTCTTCTTTTTGATATCTAAATGACGTATATTTGTTGAGTGTATGATCGTCTTCATGACGGGATTATGGAAATTCAACCTAATAAATATTAATCAACTAAACCTTACAATGATGAAAAAGGTAATTTTAATTACGCTGATGACGCTTTTTGCGTCTGCAGCTTTTGCACAGGAAAAGACTGAAGTCAATCAGTATGGACAGAAGGTAAACTCTTATCCTGTTGATGCAACAGTCCAGGATGGAATTCTCGTCTTCCAGAACAAGGCACAGAACTACAAGATGTGGTTTGACGTGCGAGTTCAGGGAGACGCTGCTGTTTTCTTCGGATATGACAAGAACCTGACTCAGATCGGTAACGGTATGATGATGCGTCGTACCCGTTTCGCTGTAAAGGCTCAGCTTGACAAGAACTGGTATGGTGAGCTCGATACTGACTGGACAAGTGGTGCTCCTGAAATCAAGGATGCTTACATTGCGTTCACAGGTGTGAAGAATCTCGAAATCAAGGCGGGTAACTTCAAAGAGAACTTCTCTATCCAGAGAAACACCACATCACGTTACCTTCAGTTCATGGAGCGTCCTATGGTGAGCTATCTTGCTCCTTCACGCCACATGGGTATCAATGTCAAGTATGCTCTTCCTGCAATCTGGGCTTCTGCCGGAGTTTTCGGACCAGAGCTTGAAGGTGCCGAGACACAGACTGCAATTGAGGATGGTAACAAGGATTACGGTCTGAATGCAGGTCTTTCTTACACCGGTAAGGTGGTTTGGCGTCCTCTTCACAAGATGAAGAACGGATCCCTCCACATCGGAGCTGCAGTTTCTTACAGAAATCCTAAGACTTCAAGTGGTGCAGACGGCTACAATGCAATTCGTTACAGCACACGTAATACAACTGGAATCAACCGTAAGAAATTCATGGATACTGATGCAATCTCCTATCTCGATCATGAACTCGCTTATACATTCGAGATTGCCGGTCACTATAAGGGGCTTCGTTATGAGGGTGCTTACATCGCTCGTAAGCCTTTCGTAGATGAGGCAAAGTGGGCTGAGGAAAATGGTGCAGCTCCTAACATGCAGCAGGCATGGGGATGGTATGTACAGGCCGGTTATCTTCTTTTCGGAGGAAGTCAGAACTATGACGCCGGCGGAGCAAAGTACACCCGCACCAACAACGGAAGAGAGTGGGGCGATATCGAACTCTGTGCACGAGTAGAGTATTGTGACTTCAATATTTCTAAATACGTCATGGGTGGTTCTGCTTATGCTTACTCGCTCGGTCTTAACTTCCACGTGACTCGCAATGTGAAGTTCGTAGTCAACTACCAGTTCAACGATCAGGATATCTTTGCCAATGGTAAGGGTGCTCAGGACGGAACTGACAAGACTGCAAAGGGACCATATAGAACAGGTTATGACAAGACTGGTAACGTTACTTACTATCCAGGAGAAGTTGCACCTGACAGTAAGAGCAAAGGTATTGACTATCATATGATCGCTTGCCGTTTCCAGGTTGCCTTCTAGTATGACCCTGTCATCCCGAGCGTAGTCGAGGGATCTGTAAAATAAACACACATCACTAATAATAAACCATTAAAAATCAAACAATTATGAAAAAGTTTTTTGTACTCGCAGCAGCTGCTGCAATCGCACTTTGTGCCTGTGAACAGTCTGATCCTCAGGTAGATGGAGCTAAAGCCGATCCTGAAGCATTTACTGGTGTGGTTCTTAATGAACTTTCTGGTGCTGAAAAGTATATCGAGCTGTATAATACAACAGACAAGGAGATTGTAGTTTACGGAGCATACCTTGTGAAGTATGACTCTTCTAAGGATGGTGGAAAGAGCACAACTTGGACTGCTGCTGAGGGAATGAAGATTCCTGCTAACGGATATCTTGTTCTTGAGAGTTCTGACCTCGCAGATCCGGCAGAGGGTGGTGATCCAGCTTATGCGTATGAGAGCAAGAATCACGTATTCAAGGGCGGTCTTTCTGGAAAGAAGAATGTCTTCATCGAACTCTATGATGGAAAGAATAATAAGCTTGATGAGTTCAAGCGTGGCGAAGAAGGTGCTGGCTGGAATCAGGTAGAAAATTTCGTGAACGATAAGACATCTTCATTCTCACGCGTTCCAAATGGAACAGGAGAATTTGCATGGGCTGCTCCTACCAAGGGTGCTGCTAACGGTGAGAAGGTTGCTGATCTTGAGCATACTCCTAAACAGTAGTCTTATCTATGGCAGAACTGAAAATAGGCGAGATCTCGAAGCCACGCTTCGAGTTCCGCTCTTTCGGACAGTGTTTCTGTGAGGCACATAAGAGAATGGCTCGTCTTTCCGTTCCTGTACCTGAAAAGGTATGGGAGCGCGAAAGCGACGAGATCTACATCATCTCACGTAAGAACGACATCAACAACACCAAGATCCGCAACGGTAAGATGGACATCAAGACTTATGTCCAGACTGTTGACGGTCTCGAGCAGTGGAATCCTCTCATGAAGGGTGAGTTCCCGATCTCACGTCAGGTGCTTGAGAACGAGGTGTTCCCTGCATTCATGGTGGATATGCCTGCTCTTGACAAGGATGAGTATACTTACGAGGAGTTCATCGGCATGGTAAAGGCTAATCCTGATCTCGCAGCTGTACGCGTACACAAGCAGCGTTTCGGCTATATGGTGAACAACACCATCTGCGAGGTGGGCAACGTCCTTATCAACGGTGCAAAGGTTGTGACTATCAACTCTGAGTCTACTGAGATCGAGGATATCAAGAAGACCATCGCTGACTGCGGTCTCGAAGGCGTTGAGAATATCAACTACCTCCAGGCTATCAAGCGCGTGATCGGTATGTCTGACAAACCACTTGCTAACGAGTAGTATCATGGCACAGGAAATCGAAAGAAAATTCTTGGTTGCAGGCGACTTCAAGCCGTTTGCAAAGAAGGCTACCCGCATTACCCAGGGTTACCTCAGCTCAGTTCCTGAGCGTACAGTTCGCGTGCGCGTAAAGGGTGAGAAGGGTTTCATCACCATCAAGGGTATCGGCTCAGCCAGCGGTGCAAGCCGTTTCGAGTGGGAGAAGGAAATCCCTGTAGCAGAAGTTCAGGACCTTCTTCAGATCTGTGAGCCAGGCGTGATCGACAAGACTCGTTATCTCGTTGAGGCTGGTGATCATACTTATGAAGTAGACGAATTCTACGGTGACAACGAAGGCCTTGTTGTGGCTGAAGTTGAGCTTGCTGCCGAGGATGAGGCTTTTGTAAAGCCAGAGTGGCTCGGTGAGGAGGTCACCGGAGATGTGAAGTACTACAACTCTATGCTTATGAAGAACCCATATAAGAATTGGGTAAAGTAATATTCTGAAAGATTTCTCGATTCGCTCCGCTCACTCGAAATGACACTGGTGTTGTTACATGTAACAGGTTTTACAAACATTATGTAGATTGTCATTTCGAGCGAGGCCAAAGGCCGAGTCGAGAAATCTTTAAAATAAAACGACCATGACCGACAAGAACACTGAACTGGACCAGGAGCAGGCATTCGACCCGCTGGACATGAATAACTATAAGGTGGAGAAACTTCCGAAGATGGAAAAATCCGGTTTCGAGAAGTGGATGGCCCGATTGGGAGGCCCCATCGCTGTACTTGTGTTTATCCTTATATATTGGGTGATAGACATTCCGTTGTTTGATAATCTGGATTTTGCTTCATTGTCGGATAAGGCACAGAAACGCCTTGCTGTCATCGGCGAGGCAGCATTCATTCGTGCCTGCTACGGTATGCTTGCCATCTTCTGTGCTTCCATCATATTGTGGATTACAGAAGCTGTTCAGAGTTACCTTACCTCTTTACTGGTAATTCTTGGCGTCATACTATGTGGTGTTACAACTCAAAAAGATGCGTTTGCACAGCTCGGACATCCGGTGATGTGGCTTAACATCTTGTCTTTCGTTCTTGCGAGTATGCTGGTCAAGACCCGCGTTGCAAAGAGATTTGCGCTTTGGTTTGTGCTCAAGTTCGGTAAGAGTGCTGCCGGTATATTCTTCAGTTTTCTTGTAATCAATGTCGTCCTGTCACTATTCATTTCGGCTACGACAGTAAAGGCGACGATTCTGCTTCCTATCTTCATGGTAGTGGCAGCTATTTTCGGAGCAAGTCAGGGTAATCGCAACAACTTCGGACGTAACCTTGTGCTCCAGAATCTTTTCCAGATCAATATCGGTGCAAGTGCATTTATGACAGGATCTGGTGCAAATCTGTTGGCTGTATCTCTGCTTACAGGTGCATACAGTTCAGTCAGCCTTATCTATGCAGACTGGCTTGTGGCAGCTTTCCCGCTTGCCATGATTCTTCTTCTTCTCGGATGGTTTATCGGTGTAAAGGTGATTTTCCCGCTTAAGCCTGAAGAGAAAAAACCGCAGATCCAGGGTGGAATGGAACGTCTGCGTCATGAACTGGATTCCATGGGTAAGATGACCACGGAGGAGTTCAAGGCCATTGCGATATTCGTTGGTGTGCTCACTATGTGGGTGACTGAGAACTGGCATGGCGTTTCTGCAGAGGTTGTTGTGCTTATTGGTGCCATCATTGCTCTGGTTCCGGGTATCGGTGTTGTCAAGTGGAATGATGTGGATATCCCTTGGCACCTGATGATCTTCTCAGCCGGAGCTTATGTGATCGGTTCCGGTCTTAATGCCACAGACCTTCCTTCTATGATCGTAGGTGCAGGTATGGATGCTCTCGGCATTACAGCTCAGACTCCGTTTTTTGTGCTGTATCTTGTTCTTACAGGACTGATGCTTTTCAGTGCTCTGATATTCCAGTCGAAGAACATGAGGGCACTTGTCATCCTGCCGATTGCCATCGGAGTTGAAAAACAGTTTGGCCTTCCGCCACTCAGTCTTTCATTCCCGGTATCTCTTTTGATTGAACATGTTTACGTGCTGCCGTTCAACAGCAAACCGGCTGCACTGCTATATACAACCAACCAATACAGCTGGAGTGACACCTTCAAATTCGGTATCACCATGATGCTTATAGCATGGGTTATGATAGTAGTTTGGGGAGAGACCGTATTACACTGGCTCGGCTACACGCCTGGTTTATTTTAGTTAATAAGTCCCGAAGGGACCGGCCCGGGTAGGGCCGAAATCCCCCTTTAGGGGGTGCAGGGGGTTTAGACATATATCATAGAATATGATATCGATTCAGGCAAAGAAACACGATAATTTCTCAGTTGAGTTCAAGTTCGGATTCAACTGCACCGATGATGGTGCACGCGATGACTTTTCTGTCAATGCGTGGACATTCGTGCCAAACAGCCTGGATATCAATCCTGAAAACTACGGCAAGAAACAGTTTTACAGAGATATAAAGTCTAACGTCAGACTGATCACTCCTGTTTACTTGCTCCGCGATATCGCCCAAGATGATTCTCTGCCGCTGGTGTCTCTCAAGAATGCACTTGAGAGTATTGTAAATAATCCCACCCGTGAGCAGATGGATGCATATGAATATCATCTCAAGATGTTTGCAGCGATATTCAAGAGTGCATTCCGCGATCAGACAGCACATCTGACTGCTGTCCGTTCTCTGGATTCCGCTAATTATCTGGTAGAGGATTTTGTCGGAAGCACAAGGCTTGTCCTGAAGAAATTCAGGGACCTGTATCGCATAATCGATGTGCCGACAGTGTCGGATAAGACCCGTACTTATTTCCATCTCTGCGACGAATTCATGAGTCATGTGGTCGAACTTCGTACCATACGTATCATCCGTCAGATTGACTCGTCAATAAATTCGAAGGCTTATGCTGCAATCCGTGAGGACTTCCTCAAGCTTATAATGGATGAAAGGGAATATAAGCTGTCAATGGGGTACGGTGTCGTTAATGATAAGCCGGAACATGACCGTGAACTTGTCTTCCATCATGGAATGCTCAAGAAGTTCATTGAAAGCGAGCTTTACATCCGTCTGGACAAGAAGAAGGATGGAGTCGCCGTTGAACAGATATATTACAGTATAGCAGCCGGTGTGGCAATGATTTTTGCAACTGCGGTAGCATGGCATACTCAGGTGAAATATGGCAATATCACATGGCCGCTTTTCGTTGTTCTTGTGGTCAGCTATATGCTCAAGGACCGTATCAAGGACCTGCTGCGCTATTATTTTGCTCATAGACTTGGTGATAAGTATTATGACAAGAAGGCAAGCGTGACCATCGGTAAGCACCGTGTCGGTGAGATAAGGGAAGGCTTTGACTTCATATCTGAATCCAAGATTCCGGCCAAGGTCAAGGATATGCGTGAACGGTCATCGTCTGTTGAAGATGAGTCCCGCATTTTTGAGGAGAAGGTTCTGCTATATAGAAAGAAGGTGTCGATTGATGATGTAGCACTTGCAGCGAATGCAGATTATCCTATGCGTGGCATAAATGAGATCATGCGTCTTCACCTCAATAGATTCACTCATAAGATGGATAATCCGGAAGTTCCGATCGATACAGTGGATGAATCCGGTACCCTGAGGCAGCTGAAGGTCCAGAAGATATATTATGTCAACATCATTTTCCAGCTTCAGCATGACGGAGCAACGGAATATCATCATTTCAGAATATCAATGTCACGCGATGGCGTGGTCGACATAACCGAATTATAAAACCAACTATACTATGGCACTGATTAACAAAGAAAACAAGTACAAATGGGAGTATGCCAATATCGGCGGCTCATCACGTGTGAAGATTTCTACCGGAGAGGATCTTGCTCATCTTGAGGACCTGGATCCAAAGATGTGGACAGTCCTGTCTTGTCCTGTGACAGGTCTTGAGATTGATTCCAAGAGTCTTGCATATATGGATTGTGACGGTGATGGAAAGCTTCGCGTCAACGATGTGATATGCACATCAAAATGGCTCTCAGGAGCAGTTAATGACCTCAATGTGCTTACCGCAGGTGTTGATTCTATTGATCTTTCGAAGTTAAATCAGGACAATGAGGCAGGTAAGAAACTCTATAATTCAGCAAAGCAGATTCTTGAGAATCTCGGCAAGGAGGGTACTGTGATTTCACTTGCAGATACCAAGGACGTGGCTGCAATATTTGCAAAGACACGTTTCAATGGTGACGGAGTGATTACTGAGGGCTCGACAGATGATGCTCAGGAGAAGGCAGTGATTGCAGCTGCTGTTGCAGCGCTCGGTGGAGTGGCTGACAGAAGCGGTGCGATGGGTGTGAATGCCGCAATGCTTGAGGATTTCTATAAGGCTCTTGCTGATTATGTGGCTTGGCAGGAAGCTGCTGTTGAGGCTCCGTATGGAGATAAGACAGAGGCTCTCATTGCAGCATATAATGCTCTCGACGCTAAGGTGAAGGATTATTTCATGCGTTCAAAGCTTGCTGCGTTCTCACCGGACAGTACAGCTTCTCTTGACGTTCAGACAGCAAGCATTCAGGCAATCAGTGCCGAGAATCTTACAGCTAAGGCTGATGAGATTGCAGCATATCCTATCGCTCGTGTTACAGGCAAGGCTGAGATTGACCTCACAGCACCTGTCAACCCAGCATGGACAGCTCAGTTCGAGTTGGTTAAGAGTGTAGCTTTTGCTCGTAAGAAGGTGCTTACAGAAGCTGATTGGGCTGCTGTAGGTGCTTCGTTCGGTGCATACACTTCATGGAAGGCTGCCAAGGCCGGTGCTGCTGTTGAGGCTCTCGGACTTGAGACAGTCAAGAAGTTCCTCGAAGAAGATAAGAAGGCTGCTCTTCTTGATCTTATCGCTCAGGATGCTGCTTTGGCAGAGGAGGCTGCAAATATTGAACTGGTTGACAAGTTCCTGCATGTCCTTCGTGATTTCTACAGACTTGTCCGCAACTTCGTGACATTGCATGATTTCTATGATAAGGATAAGAAGGTGGCTGCCATCTTCCAGTCAGGCCGTCTCATCATTGACCAGAGAGAGTGCCGTTTCTGTATGCAGGTGGCTGATATGGGCAAGCATAATGCTTCTGCAGCTACCAGCGGTATGTTCCTCGTTTACTGTGACTGTACTACCAAGTCAAAGGCTGGAAAGCTTTCGATTGTTGCTGCTGTGACAGTCGGTGAGATTGGTGATCTTATCGTAGGAAAGAATGCGGTTTACTATGATAATGCAGGTCTTGAGTGGGATGCAGTGATAACCAAGATCGTTGACAATCCTATCAGCATTGCTCAGTCGTTCTGGTCTCCTTACCGCAGAATGGCTAAGACAGTTGAGAATCTTATCAACAAGAGTGCTGCAGACAAGGACGCTAAAATCATGTCTGAGGCAACTGCCAAGATCAATGCGGCTCCAGCTGCTGTGCCAACCGGCGCAGACGGAAAACCAGCTGCTGCACCACCATTTGATATCGCTAAGTTCGCCGGTATCTTTGCTGCCATCGGTATGGCTGTCGGCATGATCGGTACTGCTCTCGCTGCTTTGGCAAAGGGAATCTTCGCTTTGGCGTGGTGGCAGCTGATCCTTGCTCTCGTCGGTGTCATACTGGTGATTTCCGGTCCGGCAATGGTGCTCGCATGGCTTAAGCTGCGTCGTCGCAATATCGCTCCGCTCCTTAATGCCAACGGATGGGCAGTCAATGCGGCTTCGAAGATCAGCATTCCTTTCGGTGAGACCCTCACTGACGCTGCAAAGTATCCGAAGCTCAAACTTAAGGATCCATATGCTAAGGCTGGACTTCCAGCATGGAAGAAATGGACAATTTCAGTTGCAGCTCTTGCAGTAGTTGCTGCAGCTCTTTGGATGTTCAATCTTCTTGCTTGGGCTGGCCTCAATTCTCCGCTTCCACGCTATAACCAGGTTGAGGAAGTTGTAGTGGAATGTCCTTGTGAAGCTCAGGCAGATACAACAGCAGCTGCAGAGGCTTGTGTGGAAGATGCTGTTCCGGCAGAATAATCCAGCGTAAAATATAAGTCGTTATCACATAATGCTTTAACTAGTTACCCTGCATGGAATTCCATGCAGGGTAACTAGTTTAATGTGCTGATAGTTAGAGTTTTATGTTTTACGCTATGGTGTGACCACCGAGTATGACGCGGTCGATTACCGGTGTCTGGTGGCTGTATGGGATGAAGGCGAGTGATGGAACTGGCTTGGTGATGATCAGGTTGGCCTTCTTGCCGACGGTGATCGAGCCAAGCTGGTCGCTGACTCCCATTGCATAAGCAGTATTGATGGTGCAGGCGTTGAACGACTGCTCCGGAGTAAGTCTCATTCTGATACAACCCAATGCCATCACAAAGCGCATGTTGCCGCTTGGGCTTGAACCTGGATTATAATCAGACGCAAGTGCCACAGGCAATCCTGCTTCTATATAACCCTTCGCATTGCCGTATGGAATTCCGAGGAAGAACGAACATCCCGGGAGCATTGTCGGCATTGTGCGACTTCCTCTCAACGATTCGATTTCCGCCTCAGTAGTCTTCTCAAGATGGTCCACAGACAGGGCATTATGCTTCACGCCTACCTGTACACCACCTGATACTTCCAGCTCATTGGCATGAATCTTCGGAGTAATGCCATATTTCGCTGCGGCAGCCAGAATACGGTCTGTTTCCTCCACTGTGAAGAAACCTTCGTCGCAGAACACGTCCACATAGTCTGCAAGACCCTCAGCAGCCACAGCTGGCAGCATTTCATTGCACACCAGGTCTACATATTCGCTCTGGCGTCCTCTGTATGCACGACCTACGGCGTGGGCTCCCAGGAAGTTTGCTTTGACAGTAATAGGAGCTGTTTCCTTGATACGCTTGATGACACGTAACATCTTCAGCTCATCCTCCACAGTCAGTCCATATCCGCTCTTGATTTCCACAGCACCGGTACCCATCGCCATAATCTCACGAACCCTTACCATCGACTGCTCGTAAAGATCATCTTCAGATGTCTCATGCAGCAGGTCAGCCGAATTCAGAATACCACCGCCGCGAGCTGCAATCTCTTCGTAGCTCAGTCCGGCAATCTTGTCTCTGAACTCTCCGTCCCTGCAACCAGCATACACGATATGCGTATGGCTGTCGCAGAAGCATGGCATCACAAATCCTCCTTCGGCATCAATGTAATTCGTGTCGGAGCTGGTACCAGTACCAACTCCGTACTCTGTTATGATGCCATCCTCAATCACGAGGTAGGCATTCTCAATGCATTCCACATGATTCATCTGAGCACCTTCCAGCTTCAGCGTGCCCTCCGGCAGAATTCCCGCTAACGTTCCGATATTATATATAATGGTCTTCATCGTGCGTATAATGTAAGTTTTTGATACTTAGTGGTTTAACTATGTTTGCCTGCGGTGAAAAGCAGGCAGGCAAACATAGTTAAGTGTCTGTTGGTTAGGTACTTGCGTTTTACGGTGCAATTTTGTGTTGTTTCGCAGCACTATCTTCGGCTGCATATGGCAGTGCTATTTGCGGATAAACTCCACAGACTTCTCAATCAGCGGATGCATATAGCGGTCATCGTCAATGAATGGAACAACCTCGCGGTAGCTTGCAAAGATACCTTCGATCACATCAGATGAACGGAGCGGACGACGGAACTGGAATGCCTGAGCCGCATTGAAAAGCTCGATAGCAAGCACGCGCTCGGTGTTCTCCACTACGCGTACAAGCTTGGTGGCAGCATTTGCACCCATGCTGACATGATCCTCCTGACCCTGTGATGATGGGATGGAGTCAGCAGAAGCAGGCATACACAGACCCTTGCTCTGGCTCACGATTGAAGCAGCAGTGTACTGAGGAATCATGAAACCGCTGTTCAGACCAGGTTTTGCCACAAGGAAGTTAGGAAGACCTCTCTGTCCCGAAATCAGCTTATATATACGGCGCTCTGAAATATTCGAGAGCTCTGAAAGTGCGATTGTAAGCATATCCATAGGAATAGCGATAGGCTGACCATGGAAGTTGCCGGCCGAAATGATAAGGTCCTCGTCAGGGAAGACAGTAGGGTTGTCGGTAGCGCTGTTGATCTCGATCTCAATCACAGATTTTACATAACGGATTGTGTCCTTTGAAGCACCATGCACCTGAGGGATGCAACGGAATGAATATGGATCCTGCACATGCACCTTCTTCTGACGGATGATCTCACTGCCCTCAAGAAGCTCACGGAATCTTGCAGCAGTCTCGATCTGACCCTTGTGGGCGCGCACCTCATGCACCTGAGGATAGAACGGCTCGATACGTCCGTCATAAGCCTCCAGTGACATAGCACCGATCTTGTCCGCCCAGTCAGAAAGTCTCTCGGCCTGGATAAGTGACCACACGGCATGTGAACTCATGAACTGTGTACCGTTGAGAAGAGCCAGACCCTCCTTTGACTGAAGACGTATCGGCTCCCAACCGAGCTCTGCCCACACATCAGCAGAAGCACGCACCTCTCCTTTGTAATAAACCTCTCCCATGCCGATCAGCGGCAGACACATATGTGCCAATGGGGCGAGGTCGCCGGAAGCACCGAGTGAGCCCTGCTGGTAAACTACAGGGAGCACATCGTTGTTGAACATGTCCATCAGGCGCTGAACGGTCACGAGCTGTACTCCTGAATATCCGTATGAAAGCGACTGTACCTTCAGCAGAAGCATAAGCTTTACAATCTCAGGCCGAACTGTCTCGCCAGTACCGCATGCATGCGACATCACGAGATTGTGCTGCAGCTGAGAAAGATCTTCTGCAGGAATTGTGATATTGCACAGTGAACCGAAGCCGGTAGTGACTCCATAGACTGGATGACCTATGTCCTCCATCTTGCTGTCAAGGAACTTGCGGCATTTTACGATGGCAGCCTCCGACTCTTTGCTGAGTTCCAGCTTGAGACCTTTGGTAACGATTTCATTGACCTTATCAATGGTCAAATGATTATTGGAAATTATATGTGTCATTATTTTAAGATATTTCTGATAAGCTGTTCGTCTGCGATATTAGGAAGGGTGACCTTAAGACCAGGAGTGCGGTCCATCTCACGCTGGATGGCGTGCATAGCACCCTCGTTGCGTGCCCAGCTGCGACGGGCGATACCATTGTTGACGTCCCAGAGGAGCATTTCCTGGATGTGGCGGTCAGAATCTGCAGAACCGTCGATAACCATACCGAATTCGCCGTTCATCACCTCGCCCCAGCCTACGCCGCCGCCGTTGTGGATGGACACCCATGTAGCACCGCGGAAGCCGTCGCCTATGACATTGTGTACCGCCATGTCGGCGCAGAACTGCGATCCGTCATATATATTGGAAGTTTCGCGGAATGGAGAGTCAGTACCTGATACGTCATGATGGTCGCGGCCGAGAACGATAGGAGCACTGATCTCGCCATTGCGGATTGCCTCGTTGAATGCAAGGGCAATCTTGGTACGGCCTTCACAATCTGCATAGAGGATACGAGCCTGAGATCCGACCACGAGGTTGTTGCGTCCGGCCTCTTCAATCCAACGGATGTTGTCCATCATCTGACCCTGGATTTCCTCAGGAGCTTCTGCCATGATCTCGCGGAGAACCTTCGCTGCTATAGCATCTGATTTTGCAAGGTCTTCAGGATTTTCGGACATGCAGACCCAACGGAATGGACCGAATCCGTAGTCAAAGAAGAGCGGACCCATGATATCCTGAACGTAAGAAGGGTAGCGGAAACGGCCATCCTCACGAACAACGTCTGCACCTGCACGTGAAGCCTCAAGGAGGAATGCATTGCCATAGTCGAAGAAATACATGCCTCTGTCAGCAAGCTTGTTGACAGCAGCTGCGTGGCGACGGAGGGACTCCTGTACGCACTCCTTGAACTTCTCCGGCTCCTCGGCCATCATTCTGTTAGACTCCTCGTATGAATATCCCACAGGGTAATATCCTCCTGCCCAAGGGTTGTGGAGGGAAGTCTGGTCTGAACCGAGATCCACATGGACGTTCTCTTCTGCCAGTCTTTCCCAGAGGTCTACGACATTTCCCTGATATGCGATTGAAACGACTTCCTTGTCAGCTACAGCCTTGCGGATACGTGGGATAAGCTCGTCAAGGTCTATATGGATCTCGTCCACCCATCCCTGGCTGTGTCTCTTGTGAGCTGCATGAGGGTTGACCTCGGCACACACACTCACTACACCTGAAATCACACCGGCCTTAGGCTGTGCACCTGACATACCGCCGAGACCTGCTGTCACGAACAGCATGCCCTTCATATTATCCTCTGTACCTGCAAGACCGTTAGCCTTGAGCTGCTTGCGTGCTGCATTCATCACTGTGATGGTAGTTCCATGCACGATACCCTGAGGACCGATGTACATATATGAACCTGCTGTCATCTGACCGTACTGCGACACTCCGAGAGCATTGAACTTCTCCCAGTGGTCCGGCTTAGAGTAATTCGGAATCACCATACCGTTGGTCACGATTACGCGAGGCGCGTCCTTGTGGCTTGGGAAGAGTCCGAGCGGGTGGCCCGAATACATCACCAGAGTCTGCTCGTCAGTCATAGTCGCGAGGTACTGCATCACAAGACGGTACTGTGCCCAGTTCTGGAACACGGCACCGTTTCCACCGTAAGTGATCAACTCGTGAGGGTGCTGGGCCACGCGGTAGTCGAGGTTATTCTGGATCATCGCCATGATTGCGGCAGCCTGATGTGACTTTGCAGGATACTCGTCGATAGGGCGGGCATACATCTCATAGTCAGGACGGAAACGGTACATGTAGATACGTCCGTATTCCTTCAGTTCCTGTGCGAATTCAGCAGCAAGCACTGCATGGTGCTCTGCCGGGAAGTAGCGAAGTGCATTTTTGATTGCCAGTACCTTATCCTCTTCGCTGAGGATTTCCTTGCGCTTAGGGGCGTGGCTTACTGTTGTGTCGTATGGCTTAGGCTCCGGAAGCACTGCCGGAATGCCAGACAAAATGTCTTCGTGGAATTTATTCATATATGATTAGATTTTATCGTTAACAATTTCCAGCACCTCCGCTTCGGCTGCTACAGCGGCTGATGCAATCGAGGCTGCTTCTGCACATAGACGGTCAGCTGCCTCACGGTCTGCAAGACCTGCTGCGTTGATGCGTACGTTGAGCTGGGCTCCAAGAACGGCACTGCGGGCGGCAAGTGCGCCTACTCCTGCGTCTGAAACCGATGCCGGGTTGCCTTCTGCTGCCATTGCCTTGACGATAGGGAAAACTTCAAGTGCAGCCTTCATGGTCTTCAAAGGAACTTCTGTGGCATAGAGGGTGGCTGCTTCGAGTGCCGCTGCACGTGCAGCCTTCTCCTCATCCGAGCCCTTTGGCATTCCGATGGCTGCCATGATCCTGTCGAATGCGGCAGTGTCCTCATCAACAAGTGCGAGAAGTCTGCTCATTAAAGCCTGACCCTTGTCAGCCCAGTCCGAGAACTCCTTCCAGCGCGCATCCCAGCCAGCCTTGTGTGAAGAAAGGTTTGCAACCATAGTTCCGAGGGCTGCTCCAAGAGCACCCATATATGCCGAAATGGAACCACCGCCAGGTGCAGGTGATTCGGATGCAGTCTCATAGGCAAAGCCCTTGCATGTCATGCGGACAAGTCTTTCGCGAGCCGCTGTCTCGGCAGGATCTTCGATAAGGAACTCCACAACCTTCTCAGCAGGGTTGAACGGCTTGAGGTCATCGAGTCCCATAGACTTGACGGCAATCTTCATGATCTCCTCCTCAGAGATACCTGTCGAACGCTGCTGCTTCTCTAGGAAATAGCGTCCAGCTTCGATCAGAGTGCGTTTAGGCACAAGACCTACGATCTCGGTTCCTGTGACACGAAGACCGCGTTCGGCAGCAGCCCTGCATACTTCGTCGAATGCAACATGGAGCGGAGTGGTGTTGATGTCTGTGATATTCATCGATACCTGTGCGATACCATACTCGTCGATGAACCATCCGATAGCCTTACATCCTTTCAGCGTACCAGGAATCATCACTGTCTTGCCGTTTTCGTCCTTCACGATCTTTCCTGTGATCGGATTGCCCTCTCTCTTCGGACGACCCTTTTCGCGCACATCGAAAGCGATAGCGTTGGCACGACGGGTAGAAGTAGTATTGAGGTTATAGTTGACTGCAATGAGGAAGTCACGCGCACCTACGTTTGTCGCACCTGCCTGTGCTGCACGCTCTGTATAGCAGCCGGGGCCGAAGTCAGGCTGGCGCTCAGGATCTCCCATCTTCTCAGGGAGAGCCTCATATTCACCGGCGCGGCAGACTGCAAGATTCTTACGCTCAGGCTTCTGAGCAGCTGCCTCATAACAGTAGCATGGAATCTCCAGTTCATTATAAATGCGCTCAGCCAGCTTTCTTGCCAGTTCAGCGCATTCCTGCAATGTGATTCCGGAAATAGGGATGAGCGGAAGTACATCTGTAGCTCCCGAACGAGGATGGGCACCATGATGATTGCGCATGTCGATGAGCTCTCCGGCGCACTTCACTCCCTGAAATGCGGCCTCTACGACGGCTTCTGGGCTACCTACAAATGTTACCACTGTGCGGTTGGTGGCTTCGCCCGGATCTACGTCCAGGACCTTGACTCCACCTGATTTCTCGATTGAAGCGACAATAGCATTGATCACTTCCATGTTGCGGCCTTCGCTGAAATTAGGCACACATTCGATGATTCTTTCCATATATATCTGCGTTATTTGCCAATATGTTTTACGAACTATAAAGATAGCAACTTTGAGGGAATTCCCCAAAAATATAAATTTAGTGATGGTATGTTAGATTATTTTATTAGATTTGTAGTCAGGCAGAATCCGAAAAGCCGGAAAAGAGTAGGAAATCATTTAAATTTCGATTGTTATGGTACAGGAGAATCTTATCGTTGAAGACGTAATTGCACGTATCGACCTTACTGAGGAAGTTGCTGAATGGTGTGACTGGTGCAAGGAAGGACATCCTACTTACTAATCGATGTCTTATGGCTGGTGTAAAAAGTCTGTTCGTCACCCTCAAGGCGACATTGAACTGTAATCTGGGCTGCCTGTACTGCTATGGCAGGGACAATGCCTCGATCATGAAGGAGATGTCAGATGAGGAGGTGAAGTCGGCATTGAAATTCGTCTGCGAATACGCACGGCTTTCAGGAGTCGGACATGTTTCAATCTGCTGGCATGGCGGTGAGCCCCTGCTTTTTTCACCAAAAAGACTTGAAGAGCTCTGCGATTATGCTGCAGAGCTCTTTGTTTCCTATGGTATCCGTCATGAGTTCGGCATACAGACCAATGCCGTCCGTCTTACTCCGGAATATCACGATCTGATCAGGAAACATTTCAACGGATATGTGGGCGTGTCGCTGGATATGTTCAGTGATTTCCGCCTTTTCCGTAACGGAAAGCCCTCATCTGATATAGTCGTGGAGAATATCGACGCTGCCTTGAAGGCCGGAATCAGATGCGGCTCCATCAATCTCGTCACCAGACATAACGTGGACAGGATTGACGAGATATATGAATTCTACAAGGCTCGTCAGATGAACGTGCGTCTGGCGCGTGTCTTCCCGATATCTGCGGATTTCGACCTTTCCAATCCTATGTATGTGTCCGACGAGGAGTTTGCCGGAGCGATGATACGTTATTTCGATCTATGGGCGGCGGATCCCCAACCGGCTAACAATACCGATATAGTCAAGCTGGTCGGAGACCTGTTGCTAGGCCGTCCGTCTATATGTCTGAGGGAGCAGAACTGCTCGAAAAGATATCTCGCACTTGCTCCGGGTGGCGACATATACCCTTGTGCCGAGTTCGATGTGCCTGAATCAGTCATCGGAAACTTCCTGTCGCAGACACCGGAAGAGTTCCATCGTTCAGACCTTAGACAGAGAATATTCGACAAGGCACCGGTGCCGTCAGAGTGCAGCGGCTGCCGTTATGAGACGACATGCTATGGCGGATGTCTCAGAGAAAGATTCATGGTCGGATATCCGTTCCGCTGCAAATCCAACATAATATATTGGGACCATATTGTCAGATGGCTTGAAGGAAAGGGAGCCTCTCTTTATGCTCTCCGTGGCAAGAGCAAGGAGGAATGTGTAGAACTTCTGAATAGTGTATTTTCAAGATAATGAAGAGTATCCTGTTTGTCATACCTTGGAAGGCATCCCTGGTAGGGGATACTGAATATGTGTTCTCCGAATACCCGGAAAGGGCTCCGGAGAATGTCGTCGGGCTTGCCTCATGGCTTGTGGCAAAAGGTGCCCCGGTGCGTATTGCGGATATGACGCGTATGCTGGTGGAGGCTCGTGGAGATGTGGCTGTCGCTTTGGGCATGCTTTCGGCGATATGCCGCGAATTCCGTCCGGAGGTCATAGGACTGTCATTCTTTACTGCACGTTTTGCTGCTGCTGCGGAGATTGTCTCCCACTTGCGTGGATATTATGGCAAGGATGCTCCGATGATCATTGCGGGTGGGGTGCATCCGACGCTTCTGCCGGATGTGACCTACGATTATATCGATTTTGATGCCCTGATGATAGGTGAGGGCGAACTATCTCTTCTCGACCTGCTTTCCGGAAAGCCGTTGGAGCAGATACGCGGAGTATATCTTAAAGGTCTGGGAACCCCGGGCCCTGCCGAAGTCGTCATGGATCTGGATGAACTGCCGTTCCCTGATTGGTCGCTGGTGGATAAGGAGTTCTACTCCCAGCCGTCCCGACTCATCTCCAATGTGGACCTGCACAGGGTGATGCCTGTGACCTTTTCCAGGGCCTGCATGTATCGTTGCAACTTCTGCGCACACAATTCATTCCTTGCGGCGCGCTGCCACACACCTGAATATTTCGTGGAAATGCTCCATGATGTGTCGCGTCAGTGCAATGTAAGGCATTTCCTGATTCAGGACTCGTCGGTGGGCAGTTTCAAGGAGAAGTTCAAGCAGGTCTGCCGACTGCTGATCGAGGCAGGCTCTCCGTACAGATGGTGGGCCAATCTCAGGGTCAATCAGGCTGATGAGGAGTTCCTCACCCTGCTCAAGGATGCCGGATGTTCAAAGGTGTTCTTCGGATTTGAGTCCGGCAGCCAGAGGATTCTGGACAGAATGAACAAGAAGATTACAGTAGAACAGTGCGAACGGGCGGCAGAGATATGCCATCGTATCGGACTGCATTTCTACTCCAGCTATATAGTCAACTATTTCGGCGAGACTGAGGAAGACCTCGAGGCTACTGAGGCCCTTATACGTCGCACAATGCCGGATTCGTTGGCAGTGAACAAGTTTTCGCCTATACCTGGCTCGGTCGATTATGACCGGATAGAAGGTGATATCCGTCCGATGATGACAAGCCTGAAGGCTTGGACTGACCTGGGAATGCTTCTGGCCCCTAAACTTTTCGGTGATATGAGTCCGGAGAGATTCGACTACTGGTACAGGCGGTTAAGGGATATGAAGAGAATCATCAACAGCAATGAAGCTCATCAGGAATAATGTATGGGGCATGGCTCCGGGCGGCGCGTCTTCCTCGCAGAGGTGGTCGCGCTGGAATGTCGTTGTCCCGGCTGCCGGAGGTAAGGCCGTGTTCAACACCTGGACAGGTGCTGTGGTACTGATGGATCAGGATGAATATGAGGCCGTCATGTCCTGTCCGTCGGCTGCTCCGTCTGCTCTTACGGCTGCCGGAATTGTGGTTGACGCTGATGTGGATGAGGCTGCACTCTGGTCTGCAGGCTATCAGGCAGGCAAGGAAGATGAGTCATCTCTTGACCTCACGATTGCCGTTACCATGCAGTGCCAGTTCCGATGTGTATATTGCTTTGAGGGAAACAGGAAGGCCGGATCCCTGGACGAGGCAGGCATTGAGGCGATAAAGCGTTATGTCGAAAGACGAAGGGGCCTTCTCAAGATACTGCGTGTGACCTGGTTTGGAGGTGAGCCTCTTATGAATATGCCGGCGATAAGGGAATTGTCGGATTTCTTCATCGCCTTCTGCGAGGAAAACGGAGTGCAGTATATCGCCGACATGACCACGAACGGTTATGCTCTGACTCCATCGACGGTGCAGGAGCTTGTGGGCCGCTGTAATGTCATGAGATATATAATCACTGTCGACGGACCGGAGGCTGTGCACGACAGACGCCGTCCTTTGCATAACGGACATGGTACGTTTGCGGTGATATGGAGAAATATCCGTCATCTGGTTGAGGCAGGTACGCATGTGACGGTGAGGGTTACCATCGACAGGCAGAATGCCGGTCATATCAGGGAACTGATAGATAATATTGCGGAAGCAGGGATGGCTGGGAAGGTATATCTGGCATTGGTCAAGACCTTTGACTATGCATCTACACCTCAGGAAATGCGTGAGGATATACAGACCCTCAAAGAATTCTCAGACCTTGAAGTGGATCTGACAGCATACGCGCAAAGCCTTGGTGTGATGAGGTTTACTACGCCACGCCCATGCCCGCAGGGAGGATGTCTCCGCAAAGGCGACGTGGTCATAGGTACATCAGGACATATATACAAATGTCTGGATACCTTGGGTGAAGAAGAATGGATATGCGGCCATGTGGATGAAGTGGAAACCGGTGAAGCACAATGGTTTGCAGACTGGGAGAACTGGAATCCTGTCAATAACGGAAAGTGCAGCAAGTGCCCTCTTCTGCCTTTATGCAACGGAGGTTGCCCTCACAATGTGCTGTTCACTTCCAAGAAACATGGAACGGAAGATCATTGCCCGGATTGGGTGTATACATACAGACCACATCTGAAGATGTATGTGGAAGATAAGATTGAAAGGAAAGATTATGAAGAAATATAAGGCAGCGGCGCCGGAAGAGACGGTAGCCCGTATCAAGGATATATTGGACTGTCACGGCATACCCGTGACCTGTACGGAGAAGGGAGATGGTGACATGTTCTGTTCTTATCGTGCTTCCATCACGAGGACTGGCTATGAGAGAATCGGCACCAACGGCAAGGGAATGACTCCGCCATATGCCATGGCGAGTGCCTATGCTGAGATGATGGAGAGGTATCAGAATCGTGTGGTCGTATATCCTAATCCTGTGTGGCTTACCACACCTTGCATGTATTTCCCGGATGAGACCGTGCAGACGCTTGGAAAGCCTGAGGTTGAGGTACTTGTAAGGAAGTTCATGCCCCGTGCCTATCCTGCTTCCGGTATTGCAGAGACTTCGTTCGAGTGTCGTTTCATTCCGTTTTATCACGTCGGAAGTGGCGAACTGGTGAACCTTCCTTATTCGCTCGTGAGATGGATCAACGGATCCAATGGTATGGCAGCAGGAAATATTCCGCAGGAGGCCTTGATTCAGGGTTTCAATGAGATATTCGAGAGGTATGCCCTTCAGGAGATGTATCTCAGAAGGCTGACTCCTCCGGATGTCCCTATGTCTGCGTTTGAGGGAACTGAAATCCTTGCCAACCTCGAGAGAATGCGTACCGAATATGGTTACGATTATCATGTCAAGGACTGTTCTCTTGGAGAGGGATTTCCAGTCATCGCTCTGATGGTCTACAATCCTGACCATTCGAAATATATCATTCATTACGGAGCTGACCTCAATCCGCGTGTGGCACTTGAAAGGTGCTTTACGGAGGTGTTTCAAGGTCATACAGGCAAGACACTGAGCTTTGAGAATGAGATGAATTCATGCGAGAAGCTGGATCTGTTCAATGAGTTCAAGCGTAGTCTCATCTACGGTCGCGGACGTATGCCGCAGGAGTTCTTCGGCACAGTCCCTTCGTATGGATATGCTCCGGAACGCAATATCCCGGAGGGACGTGATTTCAGCGAGGATCTGTCCAATATTGTCAGCTGGCTGCAGGATAAGGGTTATGATATCTATGTCAGGGATAATTCTTTCCTAGGTTTCCCGACCTATCATATTGTTGTTCCGGGCATGTCGGACATTGATAAGCAGTTCTGCGATGTCAACGACAGAATCGCGGACAAACAGGTCACTGAGAATCAGCTGAATCCTCTGTGGAGGCTTCCTCTGTTGGATGAGGACGGACTGTCCCGGGCGATGTGGCTGCTTGGAAAGATGGATACGGAAGCTGTGGCTTTGGCTCCTCATAATCTTCATAAGTCCAATAATGTGAACCGACATCTCCTGATGATGCTTATCTCATTGCGTACGGGTGATGACAAATCTGCATTGGAGCAAGTCTCGGCATATATCGACTCCAAGCAGAAGGCTGGAAAACAGGTCCCGGGCTATTATCATGCATTGAAGTCTATGCTTTCAGGAGAAGATGCGAAGGTTGATGATAGGAGTGTGGCGATTGCGCGCAGTCTGATGGATGACCGTAAGAATGTGCTCCGCACTTGTCCGCTGCCGGTATGTCCGGATTGTGAGGCCTGCGAGCTCAGGGAGGGCTGTCGCATGGAGTTTCTTAAGGAGATTGAGAGTATAGCCCAGAAGGCTATGGCGGATAATCCGATAAACCAGAGAGATTTGTGTCATGTGTTTGATAAGGCTTAGCAGAAACGCATTCGTCAGATTCCGTAACGGCTTCGTTTACGTGGAGAATCAGGCCAATCATGTCGTCATGACATTTCGTGATGATATTGATATTCAGTTGTTTGGGCGTATTGCACGACAGCCTGTGAGACTTGCGGAACTGATCGGATCCGTTTCTTTTCCGCAGGAAGAGGTCAAGGACCGCATTGCCTTGTATGAGTCAAGGTGGTTTGTAGTGACTGGCAGTGATGAAACTGCCATGAATGCTGCCGAGCACGACTTCTCTTATGCTTCGGCTAAGGAGGTCGAGCAGATGTTCAGCGATGTTCCGTTTCCGGATACGAGGGAGGAGGGTCTCTGGCTGCGTTCGCTTCAGGTGGAACTGACCTCGCATTGCAATGAGAAATGCATTCATTGCTATATTCCAGGACAGACCAAGATATGCGGCACGAATATGCCGCTTGAGATGGCGTACAGGATCGTTGATGAGTTTGCCGCTATGGGCGGTCTCAGAATAATCTTTTCCGGAGGAGAACTTTTCCTGTACAAGTATATCAGGGAAGTGTTGAGTTATTGCAGACAGAAGGATCTGATGATTTTCCTTCAGAGCAATATGACTCTGGTTGACGATGCCATGCTGGACTTCATCAAGGAACAGAATGTCTTCAATATTCAGGTGTCCCTCTATTCTACAGACGAGCATGTACATGATTCAATCACGCGTCTGAAAGGCTCTTGGCAGAAGACGAAGACCTGTCTGGAAAAGCTGGTTTCGCGTGATATTCCGGCCTTGATATCGTGCCCTCTCATGCAGCAGAATTATGAGGATTACAGGAAGATGACGGACTATGCCGAGTCAATCGGAGTGTTCTGTTATGTGGATTATATTATGCTGGCACAGAATGACTTCTGTACCGACAATGTCTGTGCGACAAGGCTTACTCTGGCGCAGACCGGACATCTGCTGGATGAAATGCTGGACAATGATCCGGGATATCGCAGGATGATAGATTCGGTCAGCAGCAGGGAAGACCTTGATACCATGCTTTTCGCCCACAGATTCACCAAATGTGAGATTCTTAAGAACAGTATGTGCGTAGGTGCGGGAGGCGATGTCTATCCTTGTCCTGCATGGCAGGCAATGAATATCGGAGACCTGAATTGTCAGACTCTTGAGCAGATATGGACGTCTTCAGGGAAGGTTGATGAACTGCGTAATCTTGACCGTACAAAATTCGTGAAATGCAGCTCGTGCGGCTATCATAATTACTGTGATATGTGTGCGGTCTATAACTACAATGAGAATGATGGAGACCTCTATGAACCATGCAGACGCTTCTGCGAGGTTGCGAGGATGATGAAGAAGAAAGTTACCGAAAGGTGTAAGAATAAAGGAGTGCTATGAATTATTTAGAGAAATTATTGTACGCTCACAGCGTATCAGGATTTGAGTCAGAGGTTGCGGATGTATTCTTGTCCGAAATGTCTCGGTGTGGTGCTGAAACAGGAAAGGATGTGCTTGGAAATGCCTATGCTACACTGGAAGGTCAGGCTCCCGGAAAGCATTTCATGCTTGAGGCCCACATGGATGAAATCGGCTTCCAGGTGCTGTATATCAGTGATAATGGGTATGTCCATGTGCGCCGCAACGGAGGAATTGACGACCTTTGCGTACCGGGATCCCGCGTGGTGGTCATAACTGCTTCCGGTAAAAAGATACCGGGTGTGATTGGCAAGAAGCCTATTCATCTCACTCCTCCTCCAGAGCGGGAAAAGGCAATCGATCTTGCCAGTATGTGGGTGGACACCGGTCTTGAGTCTTTCGAGGTGAGGAATCAGATTTCTGTTGGTGATGTGGTGTCCTTTGTACCGAATATGCTTTCTTTGGGAGACAGCAGGGTGTCATCAAAGGGACTTGACGACAAGATAGGCGTATATGTGATCTCGCAGGCCTTGAAGAAACTTGCTGAAGACGGCGGACTTGAGAACGGCAAGGTGTCTGCTGTTGCTTCAGTACAGGAAGAGGTCGGTTGCAGGGGCGCTGCGGTCATGGCAGGCAGACTTGATCCTGATGTGATCTTCTGCATTGATGTGGACTTCGCTACCGATGTTCCGGACTGCCCTAAACAGAAGTACGGCGACGTTTCCCTCGGAAAAGGCGTGGTGCTGCATCGTCATCTGAACACAGACATCGCTCTCAGCCGTGAACTTGAAGCCCTGGCTTCCGAGCACGGGATTCCTGTGCAGGTCTCTGCCCGTGAACGCTCCAGCGGTGGCACAAATGCAGAGAAAATGCAGCTTGTAGGAGCCGGCAAGAGACTCATTTCCCTGGGCATACCATGCCGTTACATGCACACCCCTGTAGAGATGATCGACCTACGTGATGTCAATGCTGCAGTGGAACTTATATGTACATTTATAAAATCTGTGTATTAACTTGAAGATTTTAAGGCTTATATCAATGCAGTTCTAGAAGGGAACGGTTTTTGATTTGCGGTCAGACGTCTTTAAATTAGTTAGTGCTATGAAACGTCTGATTTTTGCGGCCTTAGTGACCGCCGCCCTGCCTTTAGCGGCATGTTCCAAGGATTTTGACAATTCGACTGTAAAGGAATTCGATCTTTCCCGTTATCTTGGAGAATGGTATGAAGTAGCCCGTTATAACCATAGCTTTGAATGTGGCATGGATAATACGATGGCTCAGTATATTCTTCAGGATGACGGGAAAGTTGTTGTCCTGAACACCGGATGGAAGGATGGAAAGTACAAGATTGCCGAGGGTAAGGCCAAATATCCTGACCCTTCAGGAGAGCCCGGCCATCTGCGGGTGTCGTTTTTTCTGTTTTTCTATTCAGACTACAATGTCATGATGGTGGATGAGAACTATCAGATTTCTCTGGTAGGCAGCAAGGCGGAAAAATATCTGTGGATACTTTCCCGTACACCGGTCCCTGATCCGGATCTTCTGGATATGGTCCTTGAGGAAGCGGCCCGACGTGGTTATGATACATCGGAACTTATCTGGGTGGACCAGAGCCGCAATATCGAGGCGCTGGAGTCCGCAGATTAACGTCCTGACTTTATCCTGTCGATGATTATTGCGATGGCTCCGTCTCCGGTAACGTTACATGCTGTGCCGAAACTGTCCATGGCAATGTAGAGAGCAATCATCAGAGCCTGTGCTTCCTGATCGAAGCCAAGCATGGACTGCAGTACTCCCAGTGCTGCCATGATGGCCCCTCCCGGTACTCCGGGGGCGGCCACCATTGTTATTCCGAGCATACATATGAATCCTGCAAACATGCCGAAGTCATATGGCATTCCCTTCATTATCATGAGTGCAAGGGCGCACGCGACAATCTTCAATGTGCTGCCGGACATATGGATGGTGGCACAGAGAGGGATGGTGAATCCGGCGATGTCTTCACTGACTCCATTCTTCCTGGTCTGTTCCAGAGTCACCGGTATGGTTGCTGCAGATGACTGTGTACCGAGCGCGGTGAAATAGGCCGGCATCATTGTCCAAAGCAGCTTGAATGGATTCTTTCCGGCAAATCCTCCTGCAATGCAGAACTGGAGCAGCAGGATTCCTATGTGGATAAGGAAGATTATTCCGATGATCTTGATGAATACGGTCAGAATCGCGAAGACCTGCCCTGCATATGTCATGTTGAGGAATATACCGAAGATGTAGATCGGAAGCAGAGGTATGATGGCTGTCCGTATGGTCTTTACGATGATTTCCTCAAAATCGTGAGCAGCCTTCTTGAGCGTGTCGGTCTTCAATGTCGCCAGGCCGAGGCCAAGGACGAATGCCAGGACAAGCGCTGTCATGACATTCATCAACGGTGGAATGCTTACGCTGAAATATCCGGTAAGTTCTTCTCCGGCTGAGATGGTGTCAAGCGATGCTGCACTTCCGATCATCGAAGGGAAGATGGCTGCGCCTGTAAGGTATGATATGATTCCGGCAAGGACGGTCGAACCATATGCTATGGCCACTGTCAGCAGCAGCATCCTGCCTGCTCCTTTGCCTATGTCAGCGATGGCTGTGGTGACAAGTCCAAGTATGATGAGAGGAATCGCAAATCCGAGGAATTGACTGAATATCCCGTTGAATGTCAGGAACAGACGTACAATCCAAGCGGGTGATATGAGCCCTATGCAGGTTCCTGCAATGATTGCTATGATGATCTTGCCAAGAAGCCCGATTCTGATTTTCTTCATGTGGTCATGTTTTAGCGTTAGCGGCCATAAAGATAATAAAAATCAGTCAGTCTTCTTGAATATGACCATATTGTTGATTGTGAAGTTCAGTATTCCTGAGATGCACATTGCAAGGAGATTGCATATTACTACATCCCATCCTGTGAATCTTTCGATAAGGAGCAGTATGCCGAGTCTTATCAGGAAAACAGTAGAACCGGAAAGATTATATTTCAGGTATAGCCGGAAGAATCGTTTCACAGTACCCCTGCCGCTTTCTCTCGTCCTGTCTTTCCAGACGTAGAAGTAGGAAATGGTGAAGTTCACTGCAATGGCACACTGGAATGATATGATGGGGGAGATGATATATTCTCCCCAATATCCGTTGCTGAAGACCAGATCTGATAAAAGCAGGAGTACAAGCGTGTCGACAATAGTGCCGATCACGCCTGTACCTGAGAATTTCAGAAATCTGAGCAGGAGCTTCATCATCTTTCATTAATCTTTTGGCATCGGGTCTATTTCTGCATAGTCCTTTATGTCTTTGTATACTGTGGCCAGATGAATCAGTGCGAGCAGGACGACTATTGCAGCTCCTATGTAATCAAGAGCATGGAAAGTGAATTCATGACCACATAATGTGAAGCTATGTGCGAATTCTCTCAACGGACGTATCAGTATGAAGAGTGTGTTGATGATGATCATTATTATCCTGAATTCCGTCGGCCCCATTTTGATATATGTCAGTCTGAATTCCTTTTTTAGATGTGCGTTGATGCTTACGTTTATTGTTATCAGGAAGTACATCACCAGAGCCATCAGTGCGATGTTAAGGTGCATCAGGCCTGACAGTCCTACGCTGACGAATATCATCACCTCGTTGATTGCATCAATGGTGTGGTCGAGGTAGTAGCCGTATATCGGCCGCTGTTTCTTGCGGACCCTGGCCAGTGTTCCGTCCAGTGAGTCTCCGTACCAGTTGATGATGAAGCCCAGGGAGCTGAGCCATAGGAAGTTTATGTTCCGGTCCGAAAGGATGTATCCCGCTGCAATGACTATGGCTCCGAAAGTTCCCAGATATGTCAGTATATCGGAGGTCATCCATTTGGGCTGTCGCTCGGCGAGCCATACCAATACCTTCTTTTCAAGTGCGTTCAGGATAGATGTCTGTATCCTTACAGCGTCTGCCTTGTTCTGTTCCATATCAGTGTTGTTTATATACCATTTTTCTTAAGAAGTTGCCGAATGATCCGATATCGGTGAATTTCCTTTGTTCTTCAGGTGATATGATTTCGCCTATGGCGATTCTTGTCTTTTTTCCCCGCTTGTTGAAGACTTCTGACGGCAGTCTGAGTAGTCTGATTCTCCAGTCTATAAGTCCGAGCGAATAGTAGAAGTTGGAATTCCTGTCCAGGAAGTGGACAGGGATAATGGGCACGTTGAGTTTGTGTATGAGCTTCAGGACCGGTTCCTGCCATTGTCTGTCTCTGATGCAGCCGTCGGTTATGCTCAGGTCAGAGACAGCGCCGGAAGGGAAGATTGCGAGGCATCCTCCTGAATGTACGTGTGAAATTGCATCCTTTATGCCTTGGATGCTGTCTGTTGTAGGTGATGTGCGTTTTGTGCCTGTGGGCGTGACACAGATGAAGTTTTCTTTCATCGGCTCTATGCGGCCGAGAATCTTGTTTACCATCACCTTGAAGTCTGGTCTTAAGTGACCGAAGATGTCCACCAGCATAACTCCGTCAATGCTTCCGTAAGGATGGTTGCTGATGACGATGAACGGACCATCCGGCAGTCTCTCGAGTATGTCCGCATATAGGATTTCGTACTTGACACCGATATCTTCGAGTATGTCTTCTGCGAAATCAGGTCCTTTGCTGCAGACATGTCTGTCGTACAGGTCGTTAATCTTGTCAATTGACAAGATGTGCATGAGGCCTCTTCCGAAGGCGTTGCCTGCCCGCCCTCCGAACAGGGGGCTCATGTTCTTCAATTCATCAGATGTAAGAAGTGGCATATCCCGGTCTTTATCTTTCCGGGATAACAAATTCCGCTCCGTTATCGCAGAGTCGTCATGAAATCTACGAAATGGAAATCTGCGAATATCCTATGCCGACCTTCCTCTTCTGATGTTTATTGGACAGAACCTGCAATAAGCTTCTCTATTTCTGAACGGTTCATTTCTCCATCAATGCAGATGAACTGAACGCTCTCTCCGTCTGATGCAATAAAAATAAAGCTTTCAATTATTTTTTCATTGCCGGAGGTGTATATTTGAAGCGTTTCGCCTTCATCCTTAACTTCCATCATGAGTTCATATCTGCCTTTGCTTATCATGGAAGCTACATCCTGATTAATGGCGGAAACTGTTGTCGGATTACTTATATCCAACATATAAAATCCCTGAAAAGAGCTTATGAGAGGAGCAAGATTCATGGAATTACCGTCTGCTGTTTCCATTTCCAGGTCAGGAAGTTTTCCAATGATCTTGAACATTGACGGAGAGATGTACACAGCCGATACCCCTTTTCCTCCTGAATATCTGTTATATATATTCTTTCCTTCTTGAGCTGATGCTATTGTAGCTGATAAAAGTAGTACTGCTAATATGATTATGCGTTTCATTCTGTTGTTTATTTAAAGATTTCCGATGATTTTTTTATAACTGTTTCTGATGTCTCAACCATATCCATTCCTTTCTTTATTCCTTCCGACATTGTAGCAAACGCCTTTTCCAGTTCGGCGTATGCGAGGTATGGATTATCAAACGTATCTTCTGGTTCATTGTTCAGGAGGAATATGCTCAAACCTGTAATGATGGCAGTGATAGCAGCTGCTGCGCTTATCATACGATATGTTCTCTTTTTCACACCGAGGATTCTTGATAGGATTTTGTGGTCAAGATCGTCAGGGACGACAATCTTCTCATCTGATGAGATGGCTTCCAGTTCCTCTGTTGTAATATGTTCTATGTCTTTAATTGATTTCATATCCCGAGATTCTTTTTTAGTGTTTTTCTTGCGATGCTGATAAGTACTCTGATGTTTACCTGGGATAATCCGGTACGTTGAGATATCTCATCATATTCCAATCCTTCTATAGTCCTCATTCTTAATACCGTTGATTGCTTTTGAGGCAGTCTGTCAATTTCATGGATCAATATCCGTAACTTGTCTTTTTCGGCCGCAGCCTTGTCAGGACTGCTGGCGTCTGCAATCATGTATTCATGCAACTCTTCTGACCTTCTTTTCTCTCGTCGCCGTATAAGATCTATGCAGATATTTCTAAGTATTGTGATTCCGTATGCCGCCGGATCCTGTATGTTTGCTAACTTGTAAGGAGTTTTGATAAGCTTGAGATATAACTCCTGAACGGCGTCTTCAGCATCTTCTTTCGACTCTAGAATATGATATGCAACACGGTAGAATCGACCGGATAGTGGTAGCCATATTTCTTTAATCTCATTCATTTGCAATTTTAATTAAGTCTGCAATTCTTTCTGCACTTATGCTCCCCAGAATGCAAATCAATGTGTAGTCTTCAGGTATGAATATCATCAGATCATCGATAGATTCTCCTCCATTGACTGAAGTTCCATAGATATTGACGGTGTCTTCCTCATCTTTAACTTCCAGAATTTTCTCGGCATTATTGAACAATTTTGAAAATTTGGAGTTCAACTCATTCTGTTTGGCTGCCGGGGTGTCTTCATAGTTGACAACTACCACCTTATTGATACCGTTGAGTATTGCCAAGGCAGTTTTCTCTTCTTCTGACTCTACAGACAGACTGGCGACAACTTTTGCCAATCCCAGACCGAGTTTTCCAACAGAGATGACTTGGACACCAGATACATGTTTATAGTCGCTGATAGTGCTTATTATGTTTCTTGTATCTGCGTTTCTATTTGATGCGATACTGACAACTGTGGCAGTCAGAAGACAAAGTGCAACAAAGATAATCTTTTTCATATAAGTCTGATTTAAGGTGATACGTGTGATTCAAGCGCTCACCATGATAGACGAAAAAAGTATTATTTTGTTAAACAGGAACGCTGTTTTTTGTGTTCAGGAGTCATCCTGATGACGATGTCATATGATTCTTCGTAAGGAATCTCTTCGATGACAGGCACATAAGAACCGTTAAGTTCTCCATCAACATCATTACATTCAATGATATATACCGGCGGTTCAATGTCTCCCGCTCCGTACAGCTCGAAGTATCCAAGAGAGTCTGTGGATGTTGACATGTCAAATGGATATTCGTCCGTGCCTTCATATGAAGGTACGGCTCTGACCTTTATGTCTTTAATAGGTTGGTCAGTTTCCGAATCCACAATATGGCCGCTGACATGGTAGTGAGCATATGGCACACCATAACATGCGGTTACAAGTGTAGTGCATCCGAGAATCGCTAGTATGCGTCCGAAATATTTAATGAAAAACTCTCTCATAAATTCTCTGCAAGTTATAAATAATAATTAAAAATCTCTCTAACTTTGTAAGGATTGCTTTATGAAACGCCTGGTTTGCATACTATATCTTATTGCATTGTTGCTCACATTCTCGCATAATGTGAGTGCGACTGTTCAAGCCCGAGACATAATCATAATTGATAAGGTGGAGCATGGACTGGATAAGGCTCTTCTTCACCAGCTCGATTCTGTCACATATGATGCTTTGGGCAACCAACTCGAATTCGATAAATTCTCGTACTCTGCTAACTGGAGGGGATATGTTGCAACATTTGAAGTAAGGGACAATAAACTCTTTCTGAACAGTATAAAGACATCAAAGGTACACAAGGACTTTAATGGCCTTCTTGATAAGTATCTGGACAGGGATGGCCGGGTCTTCGCATCATGGGTTTCAGATACGCTCATATGCGGGACAGGAAATCTCCTCCACATTGAGCCGGACGGACTCTTTCCCGTTTACGAACAGGAGACTGAACTTGTTGTCGAGGCCGGTGTCGTTGTTTCATCACGTACATACACCAACAGTATTCGGAATAAGCCTGGCACTGTTCATTTTGACAATATCCGATACCTGATGCCCAAAGAATTCCGCTATGATAAGTTTCCAGAAGTGAAGGGGCGAGTTACAGTACAGTTCAATGCCTCTGAATTCAGTGATGAAGGAAAAATAACTGATTGGGATATAACCATGTTAAGATGCACTGAGACTCTGTCGGAAGATCGAAAGAAAGAAATCATTGAAGAGATCACGAGAGTCTTATCTCTATATGATTTTCAGACCTTCATGCGTGACGGGACATGGTACTGGAGGACGACAGGAGACGCTTCGATAAACTGGCCGTTGATATTCAAATGATATACGGATTATTCTATTAATTATCAGCAAAACTGATAAAATGTCATATCAATGGGTGTTATCTTTGTAATAAAATAACACCTTTTCGATAGTATGAAAACAATTTATGAATGTCCGCAAAGCAAAGCAGTCAGGGTGTCAACTGTCCTTGCATTCTTGTTTTTGCTTGTAGTACTCCTTCTTGAGATATATTTCTTTACCGAAATGGGTCGTAGTCTGGAAGCAGTCATCGAATATGTCCATATAAGCATATTATTGCGCTTATCCATTATTTCGATGATGACCTGTTTACTCGTAGAATGCTCCGCATCATGCTGACATTGCAACATAGCATGGCTGGGTTATGTGGGAAATCTAAAGATGAGACATCATCCTTTTACCTGAAACTGATGTCACTGCTTTCAGAGGAATGTTCCGAGTGGTTGAAAAGTTTCGATGACCAATAGAAAGGTCTTGAATTTTCCTTTGCCCTTTTTTATGCACCACCGTCCCTTACGAAAGCAAGCTTTCGACGGTCAGGATTACGAAGCTGGCGCTTCGTTTTCCTTTGCCCTACCACGGGTTATCTTACACCAAAGACAAGCATCTTCTGCTACGCTGAAGATTTTTTCGTACGGCCCTCTCCCTTACGAAAGCAAGCTTTCGACGGAAGAGTACCATACGAAAAAAGCACTCAACGTCGTTGAGTGCTTGTCTTTGGTGTGATCCGGACAGGATTCGAACCTGTGACCCACAGCTTAGAAGGCTGTTGCTCTATCCAGCTGAGCTACCGGACCAATCCCTCAAAAAGTGGGTGCAAATATAGTGGATTTCTTTGAATCTGCAAAATTTTAATGAGGTTTGTGTGTTAATTGGGGTAGGAGGATAGTCTGTGCAGGGTGGTGGTGAAGGTTTCAGGGGAGTTCACCGTTCTCCAGTTGAGGGTGAGTGTGTCATTATGGCGGTGGGCATCGATGAACGTCAGCATTTGATCGCCAAGGTAAAGGTTGAGGTTGCTGAAAATTGCGGTATGCCCGTCGCTCTCGTAAGTGCCATAGGAGGAGGCGGAACCGGAGGTGGATTTCACGCATACAGTCTGTCCGCATAGGAAATCCAAAGTAAGATTTTCGGCAGGAAGATTCTCAAGAGGAGATTCCGATGATGCCCATAGTGTTCTGTAGAAACGGTCACCTGGAGCGTCGTAGATACATGAGGTACTCATCACCAATGCTGCCAGCAGGAGGTGAGTGTTTTTGAGAAGACGTGTCATAATACAGCCCATTTAGAATGTGTTGCCGGACTGCATTTCAATGATTGTGCCGCTTTTACTGTTTAGCCTTGGCAATAAGTTTTCCTGCAGACTCGATGCCGGTTACCAGACAGAATCCGATGAGGGCAAATCCCACAGCGCTGAGAATCTGAGGGTCTGTCATTGAAGCATGGTTTGCGACTGCAGTGTCAAAGATTTTCTGGGCAGTTTCTGCTCCAATACCGCTTTCTGACGCTGCCTCTGCGAGTTTTCCAAGTTTTGCTACAGCAGGGAATTGCGAGCATACGATGGCTTCAGTGTTACTCCATGGCCACACCTTTACAAGCGATCCGATGATGAATCCTGCAAGAACAATCAGCGTCTCTTTATTCCACCTTGCAAGAAGCCAGTGCAGGAATTTTGAGAATCCGAGGATTCCTACCACCGCTCCGATTCCGAAGACTGCAATGACAGCAGCTGCTTCCCAGAAGGCGGAGGAATCAGTTCCGGCTGCACCCCAGAGGGCTCCGATATTTCCAACGAGAGATGTAATTGAAGCCATCACGAACTGATATTTCCCTAAGATAAGCAGTATGAAACTGCCAGAGATGCCTGGGAGAATCATTGCACAGATAGCGAGTGCTCCGCTCAGAAATATAAACCAGTATGCCTCGGGAGTATTGACTGGTGAGAGTGTGCATATAGTAACACCCAAAGCAATTCCAAATACAAGGAGCAGACCTTCGCGTAGCTTCCAGCCGGAAATTCCTTTCAGGATGAATATCGATGACGCGACGATGAGTCCGAAGAAGAAAGCCCAGGTCTGGATCGGGAAGTCTGTCAGCAGTCTCTGCATAAGACCTGCGAGCAGGACAACGCTGGTTCCGATACCGGCAATCAATGACAGGAGGAATGTACCGTTGATATGCTTCCAGAACTCTCGGATCCGTCCGCTGAACAGGAGTTTGACTGCAGTGGAGTCAATACGGGCGATGGATCCTACGAATTCGTCATATATGCCCATGATGAAGGCTATGGTGCCTCCCGATACGCCAGGGATTACATCAGCCGCTCCCATGCAGGCGCCTTTCACGCCAACTCCGATATATTTGAGAAAATTCTTCATTACTGTATCTTTTGCAGGAATTCGGTGATTGCTCCGAAAATGAGTCTTGAGTCAGAACGCAGATCAGCGGTCTGACTTCCTGAAATGATCATGTCGAAAGCATGTCCGGGATAGTCATGACGGCCGATCTTGAAACGGGCCTTGGTACACTTGCTGATAAAGTCGATAGGGAAGTCTCCGTTGTCGATCAGGGAAATGAGCAGGTCACTCTTCTCTCCCATCAGCCCCATCACCTTGCTGATCTCAGGAGTGCCGATCCAATCGAGCTCCTTCTTGATGATGGTAGTCTGGATGCTGGTGATGAGCAGTTCTTCCTTGTCAAGGCGTCTGAAGTCGAAGAAATATATGTTTATATTCAGGCCCTCCTGACGGGCCCATGAGATAATATCTGCTTTCAGAAGATCAAATCCGGGCTCCTCGACGTCCATGATGACGTTCACCGACGAGATATTCTTCATCGGGATAAGTCCTGTAGGCACGTCGCTGATGAATCTGCCTATCTTTCTTTTTCTGAATATGTTTTTAATGAAATCGAACATGTCTTTACTCTCTAGGTGTATTAGCTGCGATAAGTTCTCGGATTTCCTTTTTGGCCGCTTTCCAGCGTGGTATGTCAATCTTTGTACCAACAACCTCCACAACCTTGGCTGCAATGATGGAACCGATTTCTCCGCAGACCTTCAGAGGCATTCCGAGCGAGTGTCCGTAAAGGAAACCGGCAGCGTATGTGTCTCCGGCCCCTGTCGCATCAACGGGTGCTGCAGGCCATGCCTCAATGAAGTGATATTCGTCACCGCTCTTTACCATCGATCCGTCCTTGCCGACTTTCACGACTGCGATTCTGCAATGACGGGCAATCTCATCAAGGGCCTCGCGAGGCTCCATCTTGGTGAATGCCTTGGCTTCAGTCTCGTTGGCAAAAACGATATCTACATAATTCTCGACGATATCATGCAGGAAGGCATCATTCGACTCGACGACATTATAAGAGGCCATGTCAATTGAGATGATACATCCGGCGGCCTTGGCCAGCTCGACAGCTCTGCGGATGGTTGCCTGATTCTGCACCAGATAGCCTTCAATATGGAAATAATCATAGCCTTCGAAGTACTCTGGCTTCAAATCTTTCGGTACAAGTTCCAATGCTGCACCCAGGTACACGGCGAATGTTCTCTCCGCATTCGGTGCAGTGATGAATACCATAGCCCTTCCAGATGAATTGACACCTTTGAGCAACATGGACTTGATTCCGTACTGCTCCTGATCGCTCTTGAAAAGGTGTCCGAGATCGTCGTCTCCAACCTTTCCGATGAATCCGGATTCCATTCCGAAAATGGCAGTTCCTGTGATTGTGTTCGCAGCAGAACCACCGGCTACGAGCTGCACTCCCATAGGTTTCAATGTCTTCCAGATCTTGTCTCCTGTTTCCATGTCCACATGCTGCATACTTCCGCGTGGAAGATGGAACTCCTTAAGAAATTTGTCGTCCGGAAGTACGGCCAGGATGTCAGTAAGGGCATTGCCTATTCCTAAAATTGATGCCATGTAATGATTATTTTCAGTTGAACTCACAAAGTTAGAAAACTTTTGGATAACTTTGCACTCATTCTCGTGATGACTGCCGAGTCGAGAAATCTATATACCGATCATTATGACCGATGGAATAACCAAAACAATAAAATATCTCCTTTCAGCTGCCATAGCCCTCCTCTTCCTCTGGTTTTCATTCAGGGATGTGGAATGGGCGGACTTCATTGATGGTCTGAAAGGTTGCAGATGGGGATATGTTCTCATATCTATGGCTGCCGGGGCCTTCGCATTCTGGCTCAGGGCTCTCCGTTGGCGTCAGCTTCTTCAACCTATTGACGACAGCATTTCCAGAACTACGGCATTCAACGCTATCAATATCGGCAATATCTCAAATTTCGTTTTTCCTCGAATCGGCGAATTCGTGCGTTGCGGTGTGATCACCCGCCGTTCGCAGCCTGCCGATCCGCAGAAACCGGAAAATAAGAAAGCCTCATACGACAAGGTCCTGGGAACAGTCGTTCTGGAACGTGGTTGGGAACTTCTTGTGATGCTGCTCATGCTTCTGGTGGTGATTACAGCCGGATATAAGCGTTTCGGTGCCTTTTTCATGGAACGCATATGGGAGCCGATGGCCCAGCGTTTCGATCAGAACGTATGGTTGCTGCTGGTCCTCGTCGTCATCGTTTTGGCTGCCGGAGCATATTTTCTTTGGAAATATAGACGTACCAATGTGCTCTGTGCTAAGATCTGGGGCGTGTTCGAAGGAGTATGGCAAGGATTTGCAAGTTGCATGAAAATGGAACGCAAATGGTTGTTCTTTGCATATACTGCTCTTATATGGATGACCTATTGGTTTATGGCTGCCATGACTGTCAATGCGGCACCATTCCTTGACGGACTTGATCTAGTCGATGCCCTTTTCCTGTCGCTGGTCGGCGGTCTCGGTTTCGCAGTACCTGTTCCGGGCGGTATCGGCGCCTTCCATTTTATCATCAGCCTTGCCCTGTCTGTCATGTATGGAGTCCCTGTGGAACTTGGAGTAGTCTATGCTACTATGTCGCATACGTCCCAGGCAATCACTCAAATCGTTTTCGGTTTAGGCTCATATGCATATGAGGCTCTGAAAAAGTAGCCTGATGGCACTTGTTTTGAGAGTCGCTCTCCGAAAACGTACATGGAAATGAAATCACACATTACTCATCTCGAAAAGGAACGCCGTTTTTCAACGACTGTAGAAGGCCATGAGGCTCATGTTGACTATGTTATCAGCGAAGGTGCTCTGGTTGTCACGCATACTTTTGTGCCCAAACCCATAAAAGGACGCGGCATCGCATCGGAACTCGTAAGAGAGGCGTATAGATTTGCCGATCTCAACGGACTCCGCTGCAAGGCCACATGCTCATATGCGCTGGCGTGGCTGGCACAGCATGGTATGTAGGGAATTATTGCAGAAGCAGTTCCACCGGACAGTGGTCTGATCCGAATATTTCAGAATGAATAGAGGCTCCGGCCAGTCTTTCACGCAGGTTGTCGCTGACTACGAAATAGTCAATGCGCCACCCTGCATTTCTTTGGCGTGCCTGGAATCGATATGACCACCATGAATATGCGTCGCGTTCTTCTGGATGGAAATATCTGAATGTGTCGATGAATCCGGCCTCAAGAAGTTGCGAGAACTTGCCTCTTTCTTCGTCTGTGAATCCTGCGTTGTGGTGATTGCTGGATGGGTTCTTTAGGTCTATGGCCTGATGGGCGACATTGAGGTCTCCGCATACGATCACTCCTTTGCCTGAATCGGACAGTCTTGTCAGATAGGCTCGGAAATCGTCTTCCCACTTCATTCTGTAATCCAGTCTCTGGAGTTCATCCTGTGAATTAGGAGTATATACACACACGAGGTAGAAGTCCTCCATCTCCAGAGTGATCACTCGTCCTTCGTGGTCGTGTTCGTCAATTCCCAGACCATAGCTTACGCTTACAGGCTCGTGCTTTGTATATACGGCAGTTCCGGAATATCCCTTCTTTTCAGCGAAATTCCAGTATGACTTATAACCTGGGAATTCCAGGTCCAGCTGTCCGGCCTGCATTTTTGTCTCCTGCAGACAGAAGAAATCAGCATCCAACTCCACGAATATATCCGCGAATCCCTTACCGCACACGGCTCTGAGGCCGTTCACATTCCATGAGATGAATTTGTACATGATGATTATGATATTTCTTTGCCGAATGGAACCAGGGCGAGGAGACTCATCTTGAAATGCTGGAGACCGAATGGTATGCCTATGATTGTGACACAGAGGGCGATACCTAATCCGATATGCAGGAGGGCGATTTCAATACCTCCGAACATTATCCATAGGACATTCATCAGCAGCGCAAGGCAACCTGTGTCATTTGGACCGGATACCACTTCGTGTCCGAATGGATTCAGCGCGAAGCCTGCGAGCTTGAACAGTTGTACTCCAAACGGTATTCCCACTATAGTGATGCAGAACAGCAGTCCCATCAATGCATAGTAGAGACTGATTATAAGTCCTCCCAAGATAATCCAGAGGATGTTTCCGATAAAGTTCATTTCAGATAGTTTTTATGGTTACTCGAGTGTCCACTCTGTGCCGTCCTTGGTGTCTTTGATGAGTACGCCGAGGGCCTTGAGGTCGTCGCGGATCCTGTCGCTTGTCGCCCAGTCCTTCGCCGCCTTCGCCGCCTTGCGCTGTTCAAGGACCATATTGATGAGTCCGTCGATAGTCTTGACTGCCTTACCACCTTCGGCAGCCTCCTCGTCGCGAAGTCCGAGCACGCCATAAACTACGTTATCGAAGAGGTCAACAAGTGCCTTGTAGTCAGAAGCGTCAAGTGTCATCTTCTTGTCCTTGACGGTGTTGATTATGCGGACAGCCTCAAAGATCTGTGCAAGCGCCATCGGAGTGTTGAGGTCGTCGCAGAGGTTGTTGTAGACCTCCTCGACGAGTTTGCGTACCTCTGCGTTTGTTGCCACGATAGTTTCAGGTGCTGCTGCGGAAACAAACTCGCCGTATGCAAGTGCAGGTGCTGCCTGAACTCCTGCTGCAGAAGCGAGGGTGCGGAGGTCCTTGCCTGCCTGCATTATTCTCTTAAGACCCTTTTCCGCAGCCTGAAGTGCCTCGTTGCTGAAGTCCAGTGTTCCGCGATAATGAGCCTGAAGGATGAAGAAGCGCACTGTCATCGGGCTGTATGCCTGTTCCAGTTTCGCATGGTTACCGGCGAAAAGTTCAGGAAGAGTGATGAAGTTGCCGAGGGACTTACCCATCTTCTTGCCTTCGATGGTGATCATATTGTTATGCATCCAATATTTCACGCCGCTGCAGCCACGTGATGCGGTGTTCTGTGCAATCTCGCACTCGTGGTGAGGGAAGAGCAGGTCCATTCCACCGCCATGGATATCGAACTCCTTGCCAAGATATTTCTCGCTCATCGCAGAACACTCAAGGTGCCATCCAGGGAAGCCGTCGCTCCATGGTGATGGCCAACGCATGATGTGCTCAGGAGAAGCCTTCTTCCAAAGCGCGAAGTCGTATGAAGCGCGCTTGTCCTGCTGGCCGTCAAGTTCGCGGGTGCCTTCCTTCACTTCGTCAAGCGTACGTCCGGAAAGAATGCCGTACTTATGGTCCTTGTCATATTTGAGTACGTCGAAATAGATCGATCCGTTGCTTTCGTATGCATAACCTGCTTCGAGGATTTTCTTTACGAGGTCAATCTGCTCGATGATATGTCCCGAAGCACGTGGCTCAATCGATGGGGGAGCGACGTTGAGCATACGCATGGCCTCATGATAGGCGAGAGTACATCTCTGAACGACTTCCATCGGTTCAAGCTGCTCCAGGCGGGCTTTCTTTGCAATCTTGTCCTCACCCTCGTCGGCATCGTGCTCAAGGTGTCCTACGTCAGTGATGTTGCGTACATAACGCACCTTGTATCCGAGGTGCTTGAGCAGTTTGACTAATACGTCGTATGTCACGCCTGGGCGGGCGTGGCCGAGATGAGCATCTCCATAAACTGTAGGACCGCATACATAAAGTCCGACATGTCCTTCGTTGATAGGCTTGAAAATCTCTTTCTTCCTCGAAAGGGAATTGGTTATATATAATTCTCTCATATTCTGTTACTCAATTTTCACAACCCACAAATATAAGGATATTATTTCATTAATAGAATATCGGGGGATAAACAAAAACGACGGTCAGATTTGTCTGGCCGTCGTTTATATTTATATGCTGAAGCCTTTTAGAACTTGTAGCGTACGCCAAGAGCAGGGCACCATCCACCGAAATACATAGTTGCCTTGTCTGCGAATCCGAGACCAAGCTGAGGTCTGAGGTCGATAGAAAGCTGGAGAGGGAACCAGAATGTGTACTCGAGTCCGACCTGACCTGCTACTGCAACGTTGAGGTGGCTGTTTTCGCCCAATCCCAGACCAACAGCTGCACCAGGACCTGCGTAGAATCCCCACTCTCCTCTGTCTGTCCACTGTGGCTGAGCAATCATGAAGTTGTATGTTGCTGCTACGTTGAGACCGTCCATTACGAGTCCGAGGTCTGTCTCTACGAAGTTGGCACCCATTGTATGCTGATAAGAAAGCTCTGCGCCATAACCACCACGTAAACCGATTGCTCTAGGCTGAGCTGCTGCAGCTGCTGCAAATCCGAGCACCAATGCTGCCACGATAATAATCTTCTTCATAATTTTTGTGTTTTAAGTTATTATTTAGACACGTTCTCCTACAAAGATATATAAACTTTTTTAGAAATGAACGGGAACCTTTGATTTTTTCTCTTATTGAACGGTCACGCGGCCGTCTGTCTTTGCGGTGATTTTTCCGCCGTTCTCCTTTGCGAGATGTCTGAAATACTCTACGAAATAATCTCTTATGATTTCAGGGGAATCGCTTCTGTCTGTAGCATTTTCAAATCCATACCTGCCTAGGTCGACCAGATAGTCAATGGTTGCGACTTTATATGTCTTGTTGTTGTCTATCGCCTTTCCGTTTACCGTTACGGAAGAGACTCTCTTGTTTTTTATAACCAGTCTGACTCCCGAGTTTACAGGAAGACCGCCTGAAGAGGCTACATAATTGAACATCGTCTTCAGGTCGCTTCCTTTCATGGTTATTATTGAAAGGACGTTATCAAACGGATATACAGCATATACATCTCCGATGGTAAGGTTTCCGGCAGACAGTTCAGCCCGCAGCCCACCTGAATTATATAGGCTTACATCGGCGTCAGTGTCCATAAATTCCTTCGCCATCCATATGAGCGCGTCTCCGGTAAGGTTGTATAGAGGACTTTCAGGAGCTCCTTTCCTGATGGTCTGCGGACAATTTCCGATGACCTCCTCCATTTTGTAGCCTACAGATTCTGTGTATTCATCGATAAGAGCAGAGAATGTAGGGTCGAGTTTCCTGTCTAGGTGATTCTTGACAGGGATAAGTCTGTATGTAAATGAAGGCTTGCCGTTCTTGTCGATCCTGATCTTGGCATAGCCCAGACAGATGCCCTTGCTTCCTGTCTGCACTATAGGGATGCTTTCATTATCCTGATTTCTGACATAGTCGGCATAGTTCAGGAAGGTATGCGAGTGTCCGCCGATGATCATATCGATGTTTCGAGTGTTCATCACGATACCTCTGTCATAGTAAACCTCAGAACTGTTCTTCTCGTAGCCCAGATGCGACAATGCGATCACAATATCAGCACCTCGTTCGCGCAGTTCTTGTGCCAGGTCGTCTGCTACATTGATGGCGTTCTGCCAATCTACGCCTTCACGAGACGATGGTGCTACAAGGTTGTTCAGGTCTACATTGAGTCCTATGAATCCTACTTTCACTCCATTCTTTTCAATAATCATTGATTGCTCCACACGGTTTGCAAGATTGCTCTTGCTGAAGTCATAATTGGATGCAACGACAGGTACACTGCTCCATGAAAGCATGTCATACAGACCTGTCATTCTCTTGTCGAATTCATGATTGCCGAGAGTGCGGACATCGTAACCGATTTCGTTCATGATTTTCATTTCAACAGCACCATTGAGAAGACTGAAATAATATGTTCCCTGAACATAATCACCGGCATCTGCAACGAAGACAGTCTTCTCGGCAGTTCTTACACTATCAACCAGAGCCTTGATCCTTTTTGCCCCACCTCTGTCTGCATTGTATGTCTCCTCTTTGCTGAGCGGCTCAATCTGACTGTGAAAGTCATTGGTAAACAATATCACGAACTCCTTCTCCTGTGGTTCCTCAATGTCCTCTCCATCTCCGTTTCCTCCATCTCCATTCTCTCCATCTCCGTTCTCTCCGTCGTCACCGTTGCCGTCACCGTTATCTCCATCGCCGTTCTCAATATCACCCTCACCATCCTCGGTACCTTCGTCTCCTGCATTGCCGCCATCATCTCCGTTTTCGCTGTCGCCCGTGCCGTCTCCTTCTAAGCCGTTGTTCTCTCCTTCGCCACCTTCGTTATTGCCTTCATCACCGCCATCTTCAGCGCCTTCGCCATCTGCGTTGTCACCGGTCTGGTCGCCACCGTTATTTACCTCGGTGTCAAACTGATCCTCGATATTCTCACATGAGGTAAACGTTCCATACCCTAATGCCAGAGCACAGACCAAAGTCAATATTACTGTAAATCGTTTCATGCTGCTCCATTTCACTGTTTATCTGCAAATATACTCCATTACACCGCAACTTTTTATTTTTCTTTAAATTTCCGCGTTTTCTATACCGACATTTTTCTTTTTCTTAAACATCTTCTCCTTACCTCCATGTAACTTTGGATATGTCAGGATATGTGGCATGTCTGCATGAGTCTCCTTGACTTTCCCTTGATTCAGGGCGGTGGCACTTAATATTCTGAATAATAATGAGATATGTCTTGTTTGTTCCCTTAAAATGAGGAATAATGAATATGTAAAGTTTTGATTATCAACCTATTTGCTGCCACCATTCTCTTATGAATAGAAAATTTATTAATAATGGAGTAAACCATGTCTATCAGCGCACCCGGTCAGGATTCAATATCTTCTACGAAGTGGAGGATTACCTGGTGTATTACACGATATTTTCAGTCCTGTCCGTCAAATATGGGATAAATGTCTATGGGTTATGTTTGATGATAGACCATCTGCATTCTCTGATATCAGCTTCTTCAAGTCGTGTGTTTTCAGCTTTCGTGTCTAATGTCACAATCACTTTTGTAAAGGAGTATAACCGATATCATTCACGTTCCGGGCCGCTTTTCTGTAAAGGTTTCGGTTGGGCTCCGAAGTCCGGTATGAAAGTTTTGAGAACTGCGATATCCTATTTGTTCAATAACCCCGTAGAACGTCTCTTGTGCAAACGAGCCCAGAATTATAGATGGAACTTTCTGGCTTATGCATCTTCGAACAATCCGTTCTCAGATCATCTTGTTTGGAAAAAGGCATCAAGAAATTTACGTCGTGCATTAAAAGAGGTTGATGGAACTATCGCGCTCAACAGCCACATGACATATGTTCAGCTGAGACGATTGTTTGCTGGTCTGGACAGTAGGGAGAAAAAACAGTTGGTCGATTATATCATTGTCAGGTATAATGTGATACGATATGATATCCTGATTGGAACTTATTATAATGGTTATGACAATATGGTCCTGGCCATCAACTCCAATGCAGGCAGTGAATATGATATCCCTGAATACAAGTCCGGCTACTCCGATGCAGAGTATAGAGACCTTTATAAATATGTTCATAAACAAGGAATCAAGGATGCTGGAGAGGTGATTTCCTTGCCAATGGAATCCAAGTTTACCTTAATGTCGGGAATGTTGACTGAAACATCTGTTTCCAAGTTACAAATCCTCAAGTACTTGCATTTAAAGGTGGCACCAAAGTAATTGTTTGTCAATGCTTTAGTTGTTCTTTATTCCCCGAAGTTGCGGAATAAAGAATACTTAATTTGTTGATGTATAGGCATTTACCTGCCACCACTCTGTGCTATATCGGAGGTCGTATGAAATAGCCGGTGATAAAAAATAAGCTGACCAGTGAAAACCCTGGTCAGCCATTTCAATTATATGGTCAAAGATGTATTAGAACATCTCTGGCTCGTTGTTCTGCTCTGTTGCAGGTGCTTCAGCCGGACGCTCACGACGTGGACCTCTTGGACCTCTGTCATCGCGACGTGGGCCTCTGTCACCTCTGCGGTCATCGCGGCGAGGACCACCATTACGCTCCTCACGACGTGGACCTCTGTCTCCGCGTGGCTTGCGCTCTGGCTCTACATATCCCTCAGGCTTCTCAAGAAGAGCCTTGCGTGAAAGTCTCATCTTGCCTGTCTTCTCGTCGATCTCGAGGAGCTTGACGTCAACCTCGTCACCTACATGAAGAACGTCCTCTACCTTCTCAGTCTTCTCCCAAGCGATCTCTGATACGTGGAGGAGACCTTCCTTACCAGGGAGAATCTCTACGAACGCACCGAACTCAAGGATAGAAACGATCTTTCCGTGATATACTGTACCAACTTCAGGAACTGCGCAGATACCGTTGATCCAGTTGAGTGCCTTGTCCATAGACTCCTTGTCAAGTCCGAAGATGTCGACAACACCCTGTGATACGCCGTCAACCTGCTCCTCTGTGATGGTAACAGTTGTGCCGGTCTCACGCTGGATACGCTGGATAGTCTCGCCACCCTTTCCGATGATAGCACCGATGAACTCACCTGCAACACGGATCTGAACCATACGTGGAACGAACTCCTTGTACTCTGCACGTGGTTCGCTGATGGTCTTCATCATCTCACCCATGATGTGGAGACGACCCTGACGTGCCTGCTCGAGGGCCTTCTCGAGAACGTCGTATGAAAGTCCGTCAACCTTGATGTCCATCTGAGTTGCAGTGATACCGTCCTTGGTACCTGTAACCTTGAAGTCCATATCTCCGAGGTGGTCCTCGTCGCCGAGGATGTCGGTAAGGATTGCATATCTTTCGTTTGGATTTTCCTTGTCAGTGATAAGACCCATTGCAACACCTGCAACCGGCTTCTTGATCTTCACACCTGCATCCATGAGTGCAAGGCAGCCTGCACATACAGTAGCCATTGATGAAGAACCGTTAGACTCGAGGATGTCTGAAACCACGCGAACTGCGTATGGATTCTCCGGAGCCATAGGGATCATAGGCTTAAGTGCACGGTAAGCAAGGTTTCCGTGTCCGATCTCACGACGGCCTACACCGCGCTGTGGACGAGCCTCACCTGTTGAGAATGGTGGGAAGTTATAGTGAAGAACGAACTGATCAGTCTCCTGGATGAGAACCTCATCACGCTCCTTCATGTCAAGCTTTGTACCGAGAGTTACAGTTGAAAGTGACTGAGTCTCACCACGAGTGAAGATTGCAGAACCGTGTGCGCATGGGAGATAGTCAGTCTCGCACCAGATTGGACGAACTGTAGTTGTATCACGACCGTCGAGACGTACACCCTCATCGAGAATCATGTTTCTCATGGCAGCCTTCTCGACTGCATGGTAGTATCTCTCGATCATCATTCTCTTCTCTTCCTGCTCCTCCTCTGGAAGTGTTGCGTAGAACTCCTCCTTGAGAGCCTCGAAAGCGTCTGATCTCCCGTGCTTTGCAGAACCGGACTTAGCAATAGCGTAGCATCTGTCGTAGCAGTACTCCTGGATAGCCTGACGGAGAGCCTCGTCGTTCTCCTCGTGGCAGTAAGTTCTCTTCTCAGTCTTGCCTACAGCCTCTGAAAGCTCCATCTGAACCTGACAGTGTCTTCGTATCTCCTCGTGAGCGAACTTGATAGCCTCGAGCATGTCTGTCTCGCTTACCTCGTTCATCTCACCCTCAACCATCATGATGTTGTCATAAGTTGCTGCAACCATGATGTCGAGATC
>JAZLDR010000064.1:0-4311 GCA_045614805.1 Candidatus Cryptobacteroides sp.
GGGTAGAAGCAGACGGCGCCCATTTCTCTATATAATATTCCCTAAATAGCATACACTTCCAGCATCAAAGAGTTAATACTTTGTGTCTCAAAGAGGAATTGATGTAGGAAGAACAGAAATCTTCCTACATATCCTACACCTTGTGTTGTCCTAATTTTGGTTGACTGGTTAGACTTAATAATCCTGATATAGGTTGTATGCAATTATAACCGTAAGGCTTAATCCTTCCCTTGGTTGACTTCCGCATGCGGAAGTCAACCAAGGGACTCTTCTGCAAAGTTATACAACTTCGCTTATAAGTTCACACAATCCTTTCTTTTTTCGATAATATGTTTTCCATTTCCTTTTCAATATCCCACTTTGGTCATGAGCTTGTTGGGGAGTAAGATAATCATTGCTCATATGAGGTCGCATCTCATTGTAGAGTCTGATAATCTCACCTGTCCTTGTTTTTCCATACTCAAGGGAGTCGATTATTTCCCTATTGAACCATTCTTCCTTCAGGATGCCATTGACTCTTTCAGCAACGGCATTTTCCCTAGGATCACCATTTTCTGTCATACTAATCTGTATACCATTACTCTGAAGCAGATCCACATAGACATTACTGCAATACTGTACGCCACGGTCAGAATGGTGGATAAGCCGATGTCCTTCAGGCAAATCTTCCAAAGCCATCTTCAAGGCATTCAGCGGACCTTCCATTCCAAGCGACTCGGACAGCCACCATCCTACAATCTTGTGTGAATACACGTCTGTTATCAGACTTAGATAAAGGAAGGTTCCAGCATCCATTCTTATATAGGTTATATCAGATGCCCAAACCTGGTTGGGACCCTCCGGTATCCGTCCTTTCCAAAGATTGGAGTATTTATGGAAACGATGCCAAGAGATTGTTGTCATAGGACGATATTCACGGCGTTTCCTTATCAGAAGTCCTTGGGAACGAAGAAAATCAAAGAATTTGTCCCTACCCGGAAGCAGGCCGGAAGGAAGACGTTGCCCTAGAAGTGCATAAAGTTTTCTGCCGCCAAGAACGGGAAGAGACCGACGGATATTCAAAACCTCACGCAAAAGGACTTCCTTTTCCAATGACTTCTTCTCATGGTGAAGACGTTGCTTGTAATAGGCTTGTTTGGAGAATCCAAGCAATGCGCAGCAGTCAGAAATCTTCATGCCCGAACTGCCACGAAGCCTTTCCACTACTTGGAACCGAAGTTTTTTCGGAGATCCAGACCATAATTCTCCTCAGCCAAGTCAAACAAGGTCTCATTGATCTGAAGATGAAGTTGGGCACGCTCAAGTTCCTTTTCCTTTGCAGCTAGAGTCTTCTGACAAAGAGACAGGCTGCGTTCCAGTTCCTTGATGCGCAGCGAAAGTTCAGATTCACTTTCGGTCTGCAAACTACGGGAAGTACGACGTTTTACCATGGTATGGGAAGTTTTAAATTCGACAACACCTGCAAATTTACGTTTCCAACGCGATATATTTGTCATATCAGCAATAGAATATTTACGGGCAACTTCCAAACGGCTCATGCCGCTTAAGTAATCACGGACTGCAGACATGCGTACTGCTAGAGGATAAGCAACTCCTGGATGTCCACAAGAATGTTTCTTTCTTTTACTCTTTTCTGAATTCATAGAATGACTGTTTTAAGTCAACCTATCTCAGGACAAGACAAAGAGTAAGCGTCTCCGGGATTACGTCTAACAATAAAAACGGCTTATAAACTTGAAGTTCGCAAGCCGTTTTATTATTTATCCTTAAACTTGTCTGGTAGCAGTTCCCTATATTTCTCCAAAGGACTGTTAGGCTGCCATCCTGCAGTTTTTTCAAGAACGGACTTTAGATATTCAAAGAAGTCAACTTCATGCATTTTACATGAGAGTGCAATGGTATATAATATGGCCGCTCTTCCAGCACCCGCATGGCTGCCGAAGAACAACGAGTTTCTTCTGGATATAGAAAAATAACGGTTATACCTCTCCACCTTATTGTTGTCCAGTTCCGTATCCCCTCTTTTGAATATTCCCTCAATAGCCTTCCATTCATTTTCCATATATACAGCCGCTGCCGCCAGTTCACTGCTTGGGGGAAGCGAGCTGTCGTTCCGTATTTTCTGTAGTTCTTCCTTGATATTCTCCAATATCGGTGATGAGTATTCTTCCCTGTGCCTGAGGTTGTCCTCTATTGTCCATCCGTCCTTTCCGACCTTATGTTTATGTTCTTTCATGTATAGACCGTTCATCAGGCTGACCATCATTTTAGCCTGAGGGTCCTCACCGCAGTCGATGAACTTCCGCTTGACATGCTGCAGGCAGGCAATCCGTTCTATGGAAGGGTATTCTTCTCCCTGTAGGGTCCGGTATGCGGTATAACCGTCACTTTGGAGGGTACCCTTGTAGTCTGCAAGCTCATCGACAATCACACCGGTTGACCGTGATCCATCCTCATAAAGGACATACATCATCCGGCTCTTCATGCCAACGATTGTCCATAGATATCCTTTCTTCACGCCTTTCCCCTTAGCGTTCTTTTCCGGCACGAGTATCCGGTAATAGGTCTCGTCACATTCAAGATAATCGTCAGAAAGCACCTGTTTCCGTATGGCCGAATAGAGGTTCTCCAGTGTTTCTGAGGCTCTTGTAATAAGTTTGTGTGCAGTGGGCTTATGAAGGTTGAATCCGTGGTGGCTAAAGTAGGACACAATCCTTTCTACAGGCATGGAGTGCAGGTAGCGGAGTTCAAGTAGTCCCGCCACGAAGGAAGCGTCATAACTGGAGTTGAAGAACGCTGAAGGGGGTGTCTTCCCTTCAAGTATGCATCCTTCCTGCGTATAGACATGTATCCTGTATACATGCTTGATGAAGCGCATGGGCACGAACTCATATCGGATGGATATCCGTTGTTTCTCGGACAACAGGCAGGCCTTTTGCCGGTCAAACCCTTCATCCTCGGGATAGACATCATGCTCTAGCGTTTCCATTTCATAGTGCATGTCACGCTTGGCCCCGTTGTTCCCTCTTTCCTTGCGTGCGGCTGCCCGTTCCCGCTCTTTCCGTTCCCGTTCATCATCGGAGATGATTCCGGCAGGCATATCCTGTTTTTCCGACTGACAGGATACGAGTTTGGCGAGTCCTTTGGCTATACGCTGCTGCCTGCCAAGGGACTCGCCTTTCTTCAATAGGGCCTCTTTCAGGGAGGCGATTTCCTGAGTCAGTTCGTTTATGCGAGCCAACAGTTCCGCCTCCCTCTTGTTCGAAGCTTGTATCTGTTCCTTCAGAAGTTCTATGATTTCCTTGTTTGTCATAGTATAAAGATACGGAAAAACTATGACATACACAAGTAATTCCCGGATTATATTACTGACAAACAGGCAATTAATTAAATGTAAAGTCGTTTCCGCATACGGGCGCTTTTTAATGAAACGCCCTCCATGATAAGCGAAAGTGATTTCCAGGAAAGTTCATAGTTCCCTGTTGACGGATTGAACAGGGGAAGCTCAAAACTGCCTCTTTCCAGACGTTTGTAATACAGCAGGAATCCGTCACCATCCCATTTTAGGAGCTTCACGCTACGACGGTTCTTGCTGAAGAAGACAAACACGTCGCCGGAGACTGGGGACAGGCCATTCATCTCGGAACGTACCAGATTGAACAGACCATTGATACCCTTTCCCATATTTACATGACGCTGGTAAAGATAATACCGGGAGGAAGAGGTCAGAGAGAACATATATCACCCTCCTTCCTTTCATATTCACGTATTAGACGGATGATTCCTTCAGGAGTGCCTTCACGTACTGTTAGAATAGTGCCGCTGTGGAATGTGACACTGATTCCCCTGACATTGAATTCTTCCTTGGGTATGTCACGGGGGACCATGAGGGCAAAACCGGGCAAAACGGAGTTATGCACCATGCATTCCGGACGGATCTCCTCTTTCAACGTGGAGACACTGAGGTTGTGTCGACTAAGCCAAACACCCATTCCATGGTAGTTGGTACCTGTCAAACGGCAAAAATTACTGAGACTACAGGTATAATCCGACTTAATAAGGTAGGTACGAAAACGTTCCCATACCTCTGTGTACTTTTGCTCTGCTATGTTCATGCTTCATCTTTTTAAAGTTTGAACAAAGATAAGGAATCAGCAAATGCGTCACTAGACGTAATCCCGGAGACGCTTACCACCAACGAACTTTCGCTGAAACTTGATACGTCTCATCGAGGTAAGACCATACGTCTTCCGCTGAAAGTTCATTCATCTTATTGCATAAACTTGTATGCGAAGGCAAAAGAAAAATTCG
>JAZLDR010000065.1:0-7050 GCA_045614805.1 Candidatus Cryptobacteroides sp.
ACATCCAAGGCAGAGAACCCTCCAAACAGACAAATCGAGTTCGGCTTCTGGTCTACCAGATAACGTTTTCTACCCAAGATGGCAAGGGTACCCCGTTCCTTGCTGCTACCGTGACGGGCCTTGCTGTAAATTATTGAAACAACTGCCAGAACCAAAAGCAGAGAAACGAGCACTGACACCCACACATGAGACTTTCTGGATGCCGCCAGATATTCCGCATCTGTCAGCGGAGGGAATGACAACGCATAGACTCTCAGATGCGACTGCACATCGTCAGGAGACTCCATTACAGTAAGAATCAGCAGACGCAGATCCTGGTCGAAATAGAGATTGGCATTGGTAGACATCTTGTCTGACCTGATAGGTATCTTATTGCACAGTTTGCTATATGTCGCACTTTCAATGTCAAAGTAAAACAGCTGAAGATAAGAATTGGTATGGAACTCCGGATAACACATCGTATAGAAGCCACCATCATGCAGCACCATATTACGCACCGGTACCATATTCTCTTCCCTCCAGTCAAGAACAAGGTCCTTTCCCCATATTATCGCATTGACTCCTGTACTGAGATCAAGACGGTAGAGATCATAGAAATAATGTCTGCCGACTATCTGTTCCCCTGATTCGTTCCCCATACCGCCAAAGATATACAATGCATCTTCTGATGGGGAATATCCAAGTGAGGTGAAATATCTCGGATATATACGGTCTCCTGACGGTAATGTATCCTTTTGCCATTGGTAATCATTCAAGTCGCAAGAGTAAAAGTCACCATTGTATATCATGCTTCCGAAACCACCGAAGATAACAAATCTCTTTCTTTTTTCATCCAGATAAGAACTATGATGGTGAAACCTTATCGGCAAAGTACTGCAACTTTTCACCACCCAAGAATTATCATCCGGATCATATGCCGCCAAAGTCGACATAGCCGGCTCCCCATTCTCCACATAAGGTTCGTAGACATAAAGCAACGAATCAGCAGGATTGACGAAACTGGTTCCCAGGTAGGGATTGACAGGACTGCAAGACTCAAATTTCCGGGCTCGACTCTCCTTGCTTATGAAATCATATATATAAATGGAATCTCTGTTGTAATATACGAGATTCTTTCTGAATCTGTCATAATTCACTCCAGCTCTGCTCTGTGAAGAGAAGGATGCAACCTCGTCCCATTTATATGACTTGTGCATAAGCCACTGAGGATTTTTGACAACGCCATAAGTCTTGCCCTTGATCTCATTCACTTCCTCCCCTTCAGACTCATTAAGAGGGAAAACGAACTTTTTCCTTCCATCAGATATTGTGAGATCCCTCACGGCCATGGAAGGGACATCTATCATATAATCACTTTTGCCAAAGTTAATGACTGGCCGCCATATAGAGGAGATAGGGTCAATGCTTGTCTCATATATATAATCATCTATCTTCAATGTGACTTTTCCTTCTGCCATAGCAAATTCCAGCACAACATCCATCCACTTTCCCATTTCAATATAATCATGCGGAATATCAGTCTTGATTATAGTGGACTTACCTTCCTCATTCAATCTGAAAGGGCATTCGCGATCCCACTCCACACCGGAATATAATAAGTTGAATATTCTTTCATCCTCATTGTTCTTTATCCTCAAGATATAGCCAAAATCAGAAGGCAGATACATCGACAGAGAAAATTCAATCTTGAGAACATCTGTGAACTTTTGTTTCCGTGAAGAAAACACATCATATGAAGTACGTTCATCAATAGAGCTCTCCATACCGTTAAACATCAGGCCCTGTGCAGAAGACTGAAGGGTAACGAAAAGCAAAATAAAGGTTAAAATTCTGGCAGTCCTCATTAATTTCAAATTAAGTCTGGTGTAAATATAGTCAATTTTAATTATTGTCCAATTTTCAAATGCCAGCTATTGTTGATTATATTATCCTACAATTATTTATTTGTGCTTAGAAATATCCTATCTTTGTATATTCACTGAAACTGATGACACTATGAAAAGATTTGTATTCTTCCTTTTGGCATTTTGCCTGATGGCTGCTGGCTGCAAAGAGGTAGAGATTGACCCGCAACCACAGACGCCACAGACACCTCAGATCGACCAGAAGCCTACGCCACCACAGACTGAAGTCAGGATTGAGATCAATAGCTTGGATACAAGGTCCGTCGACCTTACGCTTTCAGTCACGTCTACGGACATGAAAGCTCTGGACAGCTGGGGTATCGTCTACTGCGAGACCTCCAACAGGGAGCAGGGCGAGGAAGAGGCAGCGCCTGGCAAACCTTATGATGCCGGACAGCAGATGACGATAACCGATCTGATGCCGGACACGGATTACTATATCTGGGGATGGGCGGAAGATAAGGAGAGCGAAAGGGTGTGGACAACCGAATACACTCTGGCCAGAACAAAACAAGAAATAACGCCAGAAAAGCTTACCGGCACGATCATAGGCACTCAGTATTCAGTTGACTATGATAAGGGAAATGTCAAGTCGACCACCGTCAACACCAAGGACAACGTCTTCGACGGCAACTTCGACACATATTTCGCTTCATACGACCGCTCGCGCACATGGGTGGGCCTTGACCTTGGCGAAAAGCATGTGATCACAAAGGTTGGATACTCCCCTCGCAAGACGCAGGGAGGACGTGTGGAGCTGGCTGTAATCGAGGGAGCCAACAGCCCCGATTTCAGCGATGCGCTGCCTATATTCATGATCAAGAATTCCGCTTCGGAGGGTGTGATGCATTATGGACAGGTGGACTGCTCGCGAGGATTCAGATATGTGCGCTATGTCAGCCCTAATGACGTGCGATGTAACCTTGCTGAACTTGAGTTCCATGGCTATCCATCAGAAGGAGATGACTCCAAGTTGTACCAGCTTACCAACCTGCCGACAGTGGTAGTGAACATCGCAAATGGCGAGGAGGTCATTGAAAAGGAAAAGAATCTCATCAGTAACGTCTATATCATTTCTGAAAACGGAACCGAGCTTCTCGCAACAAGCGGCACGGAGATCCGTGGCCGCGGAAACGCCAGCTGGGACTTCCCTAAAAAACCTTACAGACTCAAGTTTGATGAAAAGCAGAGCCCTCTTGGAGCGCCTGCCTCTGCAAAGAAATGGACACTTCTGAGCAATTACGGAGACAAGACCCTGATGCGCAATATACTTGCATTCGAAGTAAGCAGAAGGGTTGGTCAGAGTTACACTCCATACTGCCACCCGGTAGACCTGATTATCAACGGAGAATACCGCGGCTGCTACCAGTTCTGTGATCAGGTGGAGGCGGCAAGCAACAGAGTGCCGGCTAAGGAAGGATATCTTATCGAGATTGATGCATATGCATATAGCGAAGACGTGTGGTTCAATTCAAGCAGAGGCACACCTGTAACCATCAAACATCCGGACGAAGACGACATCACAAACCAGCAGATTGCATTCATTACTGATTATTTCAACAAGATGGAGGCCTCTGTCTTCGCTTCAAATTACACCGATCAAAACAACGGCTACCGCAAGTATCTGGATCTGGACAGTTTCCTCAGGAACTTCATTGTAGGAGAATTCGGAGGTAACACGGATACCTATTGGAGCGTATACATGTATAAGGATGCTGCCAACGGCAAGTTATACACTGGTCCGGCATGGGACTATGACCTTGGATTCGAAAACGACTCCCGCACACATCCGATCAACAACCTGTCCGACTTCATCTACTGCACAAACGGCTCTACTGCCAGCAATGCAATAAAGCAGATGGTTACAAGAATCGTAAAGGAAGATGCACAGGCGAAGGCTCGCCTCATAGAAATATGGGAGACTGCTCTTGACGAAGGAGAGCTTGATGAGCTGATTGCATATCTTGAGGAAACTGCAGAACTGCTCCAGGAGTCTCAGGAACTGAACTTCAAGAGATGGAAGATTCTCAACCAGCACACTCACATGAATTTCCAGGCCCTGGGCTCATATGATGCAGAAGTGGGCACAGTCAGAAACTATATCAACTCCCGCCTCACGAAATTTGACCAGCTAATCAGACGATAAAATTCATCGAATCTCCTTCACACCATTTTCCTTGATGACTCTTCTGGCATCAAGAGGACAGTCGGTGGTGATGTACATGATACCGAAATCAATGGCCTGAAGCATGTAGTCCTCTGTATTCACTGTCCAGATGTTGGTGGTCATTCCAAGCTCTCTTGCCTGTTCTGCCCATTCAGGATGATTGACAAAAACGCCGTGAGCATAATCCAGACCGTTCACTCCGTCAGCGAGGAGGTCCTTAGGCTCCTTGCTGCCGCTGAGGTACTGCACTGTGAAATCAGGAAGCAGTTCAGCTACCTTGCAAGTCATGTAATAGCTGAATGAAATGAACATTACCCTCTTAGGATTCAGGAGATTATACTCCTTGAGTTTTTCGATGCTGAGGTTTACCAGGGCATCCTCGATTTCAACTGACGACTGAGGCTTGAGCTCATACACAAGCATTGTCTCAGGATATTTTGCTCCCTGCTCCAGATACTGGTCGATTGTAGGGATGGTTTCTCCGTTTTCAATGACGATATCCTTGAACTCTGAATATGGATGCTCCGAGAATTTCTTTCCGGCAACATTATCATCATGGAAGACAAGCAGAACGCTGTCGGCTGTGATGTTCACATCGAATTCACTTCCCCAGAAACCGTTTTCCTGAGCACATCTGAGTGCTGCTACGGAGTTTCTTGCATAACCGGCTTCCTCACAGTTCCAAAAGCCTCTGTGAGCTACGATTCCCATCTTGCCTTTTTCTATTACTGCTGTGGATTCTGTCTTTCTGAGAGCGAGAGCTGCGACAACTCCGCACAGTGCCAATGCGAGCACAATCTTAAATACCTTCATTGTCTTTTCCTTATTTTTATTATTCTGGAGTGGCGCAAATATAGTGTTTAATTAAAAGAAAAACTCTATCTTGTACTTTATTTATGGAAATTTGCTAAACGGCACCGAAACACATACATGAAACTCAACATAACACTTATCCTCGCAGCCGCAATGCTCATGGCTGCATGCACAGGAAACACAGACCTCACATCTCCTGACGGAGAGATCAATGTATCATTCTCACTCAGCCAGGACGGCGCTCCACATTATCAGGTATCGGCCTATGGCCAGGCTGTAATCAACGAATCGGCACTCGGTCTGGAGGCGGAACAAGCAGATCTGAGGCAAGGATTCACCATAACAAAGGTACGCCACGGGGCCAAGGACGAGCAGTGGGAGCAGCCATGGGGCGAGAACAAGGTAATGAGGGACAACCACCGCGAGATGGCTGTGGAGATGGAGAACGGACAGGGAGTGAAGCTCACGCTCCGCTTCAAGGCGTTTGACGACGGTATCGGATACAGATACGAGTATGACGCAACAGCCGTAGCCGACTCCCTTACCATCATCGGAGACCACACATACTTCAACTTTGCGCAGGACGGCATGAGCTGGTCTATAGGAAGCTACTTCTCGGGCTATGAACTTCCATACAGGGAGCAGGCGATCAGCGCGACTGAAAATGCGAACACTCCGTTCACCTTCAAGATGGGCGACATCTACGGAAGCATCCACGAAGCCGCACTCTATGACTTCCCTGAAATGAACATCTACAGACAGGACAGCCTGAGCTTCAAGAGCGAGCTTGCACCGCGTCCAGAGGGCACCCTTGCACGCGTGGGAGCAAAATTCACAACAGCATGGAGAACGCTGCAGATCGCTCGTGATGCTGTGGGACTGATCAACTCGTCACTCATCCTCAACCTGAACGAGCCTTGCAAGATTGCCGACGTATCGTGGATCAAGCCTCAGAAATACGTGGGAGTATGGTGGGGAATGCATCTTGGAACACATGTATGGACAATGGGACCTCGCCACGGCGCGACTACTGAAAACGCAATAAAGCATATCGACTTTGCTGCAGCCAACAACATCGGAGGCGTGCTCTTCGAAGGTTGGAACAAGGGCTGGGAAAACTGGGGAGGCAACCAGCATTTCGACTACTGCGAGCCTTATGAGGACTTTGACCTTGAAAAAATCGCCGCATATGCAGACGAGAAGGGCGTTTCCCTCTGGATGCACAACGAAACAGGCGGAAGCATCTTCGAGTATGAAAGGGACATGGAGAAGGCATTTGCGAAATATCAGAGCCTCGGCATCCATTACCTCAAGACAGGATATGCGGGCGGAATGCCGAATCACATCAGACATCACTCGCAGCGTGGTGTAGAGCACTACCAGAAGGTAGTTGAGGCCGCTGCCAAGTATGAGATTGCGATAGATGCGCATGAACCTATCAAGGAGACCGGCATCCGCCGTACATGGCCAAACATGATGACACGCGAAGGTGCGCGCGGAATGGAGTGGAACGCATGGAGCGAGGGCAACAGTTCAATCCACCTGTGCACCCTTCCATACACCAGACTCCTTAGCGGCCCTATGGATTATACCCCTGGAATCTTCGACATCTACTACAAGAACGGAAGGGCTATGGGCATGGAACAATGGAACGGAGACAATACCAAGGTATTCATCAAGACCACTCTGGTCCGACAGATCGCCAACTGGGTACTCCTCTACTCCCCTCTCCAGATGGCCTGTGACCTGATCGAGAACTACGAGGGACATCCTGCATTCCAGTTCTTCCGCGACTTCAACCCGGACTGCGACTGGTCCGAGGCACTGGCCGGAGAGATCGGAGACTACATCGTCATAGCGCGCCGTGCAGGCGAGGACTTCTTCCTCGGCGCCGGCACCAACAACGAGCCGCGTACCGTTTCCGCAAAGCTTGACTTCCTCAAGCCTGGCGTATCATACGAGGCTACAATCTATGCTGACGACCTCAATGCTCCTATCGTCACCCAGCCGGACGGCTCGCAGGCTCCAGACAAGACATGCTACAGAATAGAAAAGCGCATCGTCACTTCTGACGACACGCTTGAAATCTCAATGGCGGCCGATGGCGGCCAGGCTGTGGTATTCAAACCGGTAGAGGAATAATCCCGGCTACCTTCTGAACACATA
>JAZLDR010000066.1:0-20749 GCA_045614805.1 Candidatus Cryptobacteroides sp.
GGAGTATGAGGCTGTCATATATGCGGATGACCTCAATGCCCCGATAGTGATGCAGCCGGACGGAACCGAAGCCCCGGACAAGACATGCTACAGGATAGAGAAGATGAAGGTAACCTCGTCAGATTCTCTGAAGATAGAAATGGCAGGAGATGGCGGTCAGGCCGTGTCATTTTTCCCTTTAACAGAAGAATAAACATTTTCCTATGGACAGATATGCTATAAAATCATTATTCATTTTACTGCTGGCAGTTGTCTCCTGTAGCCATCAGACAGACTCATATACCCGGTATGTGGATGTAAAGATCGGTACCGGCGGACACGGACATGTATTCGTAGGTGCCAATGTACCTTTCGGCATGGTACAGCTGGGTCCTACCAGCATTCCACAATCCTGGGACTGGTGTTCAGGCTATCATGACAGCGACTCTACTGTGATCGGATTTTCGCACACCCACCTCAGCGGCACCGGTATCGGAGACCTCTTTGACATTACCGTCATGCCGGTCACCGGTGACAGCCTTACTTATGCACGAGGACAGGAAGCGGACCCTCAATCCGGACTCTGGTCATATGCCGACCGCACTAAGGAAATCGCCAAGCCGGGATATTACAGTGTTCCGCTGACACGTTACGGCATCACTGCCGAAATGACAGCCACCAACCGCGTGGGCATGCACAGATATACCTTCCCGCAATCGGACAAGGCTGGAATCGTCATCAACCTGATGAACGGCGGATGCTGGGACAGACCTATGGACGCATTCATCGAGACCGTCGACCCAAAGACCGGAAGACCGGATGAAAACGGCACAGCCATACGCGGCTACCGCTTTTCCCGCGGCTGGGCAGACAACCAGAAGGTATATTTCTACGCAGAATTCTCAAAGCCTTTCACCCGACTGGAGGTCCAGAGAAGGAATATTCAGATATGGCAGGATGAATTCTGCGATATGCCGACCTTTGCACATGCATATTTCGATACGGAAGAAGGTGAGCAGATCCTGATGAAGGTCGGACTCTCGCCTGTCAGCATGGAAGGAGCATATGCCAATCTTCAGGCTGAACTCCAGGGATGGGACTTCGAGGCCACAGCAAAAGCTGCCGACAAGGCATGGAACGAGGAACTGGGCAGAATCAAGGTCAAGACCGGTGACGAGGACACACAGAAGATATTCTACACTGCCCTCTACCATACAATGATTGCTCCGTCGACTTTCTGTGACGTAGACGGGAGCTATCGAGGTGCCGACGGGAATGTCCATGCAGACCCAGGTCACAAGACCTATACAACATTCTCGCTTTGGGATACATATAGGGCAGCAATGCCTCTTTACAGCATATTCCAGCCGGAAAGATACAGTGAATTCATCAACACCATGCTCTCAATCTACAAGGAACAGGGCAAACTTCCGGTATGGCACCTGCATGGATGCGAAACCAACTGCATGGTCGGCAATCCGGGCATTCCTCCGGTAGCTGACGCCATTGTCAAAGGATTTGAGGGTATCGACTACGACCTTGCCATGGAGTCGATGAAGGCATCTGCCCTAAGGCCGGACAGAGGACAGGACCTGAGAATGAAATATGGCTACATTCCGTGTGACCTTTTCAATGAATCTGTTGCCTACGACCTTGAATATGCACTTGCTGACGGCGCACTTGCAAATGCCGCGAAAGCACTGGGCAAGGAGGCTGATTACCAGCATTTCCTGAACAGAAGCAAGTCATATGTCCATCTTTTCGATCATGGCCTGAACTTCCTCAGAGGAAGGGACAGCAAAGGACAGTTCAGACTGAACTACAGTCCGTTTGCTTCCAGTCACCGTGCCGATGACTACTGCGAAGGCAACGGATGGCAATATACATGGCTGGTACCGCACGACTTCAAGGGAGTCGCGGACTGCTTCGGCAGTAAGCGTGCATTTCTGGACAAGCTCGATTCTCTGTTCACCGTTCCGTCGGTCGTAGAAGGGGAAGAGTCTTCACCGGACATATCAGGACTCATCGGACAATATGCCCATGGAAATGAGCCGAGCCACCATATCCTGTATTTCTACACAATGGCCGGACAGCCATGGAAGACCGCAGACAGGGTACGCGAGGTGCTTTCTACTCTCTATACCAGCAGACCTGACGGCCTTTCCGGCAATGAGGATGTGGGACAGATGTCAGCCTGGTACATCATGTCATCGCTTGGATTCTATCAGGTGGAACCTGGATCGGACCGCTATTGGTTCGGTTCGCCTGTCTTTGACGAAGCGGAGGTGAATGTTCCTGGAGGTACATTCCGCATCATCACCGAGGGCAACAGTGCGGACAACCGCTATATCCAGAGCATCACCCTCAACGGCAAGGCATATACCAAAGGATATATCAGACATAGCGATATCGTTGCCGGAGGCGAACTTGTGCTGAAGATGGGACCGGAGAAGAAGATATGGTATTGTGCCGAGGAACCTGAGGAATATGCTGACCAGCGCCCGTTGCCTCAAGACAGGCTTTTCACTTCCGAGGCTGTGGAGAAAGACATCGAGAGGGTTGTGGGACTGCTGGAAAATCCGCGTCTGAAATGGATGTTCGCCAACTGCTATCCCAACACGCTCGACACCACCGTACATTACGATAAAGATGAGGAGGGAAAGCCAGATACATTCGTATATACCGGCGACATCCCTGCCATGTGGCTTCGTGACTCCGGAGCCCAGGTATGGCCTTATGTCCGCTACATAAATGTAGATCCAGCATTGAAGGATATGATTGCCGGAGTGATCAGAAGGCAGTTCAAATGTATATGCATAGATCCTTATGCCAACGCGTTCAACGTAGAACCGATAGGTGCAGCAGATAAGACAGACTGGCCTGCCGCCGATCCATATGTATTTGAAAGAAAATGGGAAATCGACTCTCACTGCTACCCTATACGTCTGGCATATGAATATTGGAAGACTTGCGGAGATGTGTCGGTGTTTGACGAGACATGGACCGAAGCTTTGAATAAGATCGTTGCCGTGATGAAGGAGCAGCAGCGTAAGGACGGTCCGGGAAGGTATCGCTTCCTGCGTGTGACCGACCGCCAGCTGGACACCAAGTGTGTAGTCGGCAAGGGTAATCCTGTCAATCCGGTCGGACTTATCGCTTCAGCGTTCCGCCCGTCTGACGACGCGACGACATTCGAATTTCTTGTGCCGTCGAATTTCATGGCAGTTACTTCGCTGCGGAAAGCGGCAGAGATCCTGTCCGCTACAGGAGGCGATGAGGCTCTTGCAGCTGAATGTCGTAACCTGGCAGACGAAGTCGAGGAAGCCTTGCAGAAATATGCCGTCCATGACCATCCTGAATATGGAAAGATATATGCTTATGAGGTGGACGGATTCGGCAGCATGTTCCTCATGGATGATGCCAATGTGCCGTCACTTCTTGCCATGAGTTATCTGGGAGACGTTCCTGCCGATGACCCTGTATATCAGAACACCAGACGCTTCGTATGGAGCAAAGGCAATCCATACTTCTTCAGCGGAACAGCGGGAGAAGGCATCGGAGGACCGCATATAATGTCAGAGGTAATATGGCCGATGAGCATCATGATGAAGGCTTTCACATCTGACTGTGATGAGGAGATCCGCGACTGCATATGTCAGCTCATGACGACTGACGCAGGCACAGGATTCATGCATGAGTCCTTCCACAAGGATAATTCCGAAGTGTTCACGCGCGAGTGGTTCGCATGGCAGAACACCCTTTTCGGAGAACTCATCCTGAAGATCATCGATGACGGCAGACTTCATGTTCTTAACAGCATCATCAGCTAACACGCTGAATACCAACATTTTCCTCAAAAAGCCTGCTGTCATATGCAGCAGGACAATTCAGTAACTTACTAAAACACAGATACATACGTGCGAACACTATACACATTAGCCGTCATTCTGATACTGACCAGTTGCAGTGGACATCACGTCGAGACGGTCAGCGACCCGGTAGACTATGTTTCTACGCTGACAGGCACACTGTCACATCATGCCTATTCCACAGGCAATACCTACCCTGCCGTGGCCCTGCCATGGGGTATGAACTTCTGGACTCCCCAGGGAGGACGGATGGGTGACGGATGGGCATACAGATATGACCAGAACTGGATCCGCGGGTTCAAGCAGACGCATCAGCCTTCCCCTTGGATCAACGACTACGGTCAATTCGCCATCATGCCGGTACGGGATGCCGCAGACGTGGACCAGAATGCACGTGCAAGCTGGTTCTCTCACAAGTCTGAAACAGCAAAGCCATATTACTATCAGGTCTATCTTGCAGACCATGATATCAATGTCGAGCTCACCCCTACCGAGCGAGCTGCTGCATTTACATTCACCTTCCCCGAAGGCGAAAACAGCGGCGTGATCGTGGACGCATTCGACAACGGCTCATATATAAAGGTCGTGCCTGAGCAGCAGGCAGTCGTAGGTTTCACCACCAGGAACAGCGGCGGCGTCCCTGACAACTTCCGCAACTGGTTTGTGATGGTGTTTGACAAACCTTTCGGAAACAGCACACTATACGACGGTCCGGAGAAGGCCGTTGATAATGCTATGGAATTTGAGGGCAACCATGTCCTTGCTTCTGTTGGCTTCCAGACTCAGAGAGGCGAAAAGGTGGGCGTGAAGGTGGCGTCTTCATTCATTTCCCTCGAGCAGGCATGGCAGAATCTCAAGGAGGTTGAAGGCAGGACATTCGCTGAAATAAAAGAGGCCGGACGCGAACGTTGGAACGAAGTTCTCGGACGTATCGAAATCAGCGGAGGCACAGAGGAGCAGTACCGTACTTTCTATTCATGTCTGTACCGCAGCACCCTCTTCCCACGCAAATTCTATGAAATCGACAAGACCGGTAAGCCTGTACATTACAGCCCGTACAACGGACAGGTCTGCGACGGATATCTCTATACCGACACAGGTTTCTGGGACACATTCAGAGCACTTTTCCCATTGCTCAACCTTGTATATCCTTCTGTAAATGAGGAAATCCAGCAGGGCCTTGCGAATGTAGCGCGTGAGAACGCATTCCTGCCCGAATGGGCCAGCCCGGGTCATAGAGGATGCATGGTCGGCAACAACTCCGCTTCCGTAGTGGCTGATGCTGTCTTGAAAGGCATCACTCCTGAAAAGGACTGGCAGACTCTTTATGACTGTATCGCATACGGCACAGAGCATGTCCATCCGGAAGTCAGTTCTTCCGGCCGTCTCGGCCACGAATATTACAACACTCTCGGGTATATTCCATATAACGTAGGTATTCATGAAAATGTAGCCCGTACCCTGGAATATGCCTATAATGACTGGTGTATCATGCAGTTGGCAAAGAAACTCGGGCGTCCTGCTGAAGAAATCGCAAAATGGGAAGCCCGCTCAAACAACTGGAAGAACGTGTTCGATCCATCGCATAATCTGATGCGCGGACGCAACCTTGACGGCAGTTTCCAGGAACCGTTCAGCCCGTACAAATGGGGCGGCGCATTCACCGAGGGCAACGCATGGCACTACACATGGTCGGTATTCCACGATGTGGACGGACTGATGGAAGCGATGGGCGGTGCAGATGAGTTCGCTCATATGCTTGACTCCGTGTTTGTCGTTCCTCCTATCTACGACGACAGCTACTACGGCTACCGCATTCACGAGATCACAGAAATGCAGGTTGCGGATATGGGCAACTATGCCCATGGTAATCAGCCCGCACAGCATATGATATATCTGTATAATTGGGCCGGACAGCCACGCAAGACCCAGTACTGGGTACGTGAAGTCATGAACAGGCTTTACAGCGCCACTCCGGACGGTTATTGCGGCGACGAGGACAACGGACAGACTTCTGCCTGGTACGTCTTTTCAGCCCTCGGATTCTACCCGGTGTGTCCTGGTGCTGATGAATATGCGGTCGGCGCACCGCTCTTCAAAAAGGCTGTCGTACATCTGGAAAACGGATGCGACCTGGAAATCAATGCTCCAGCAAATGGTCCGGACAACCGTTATGTCAAAGGCATGAAAGTCAATTGTTCGAAGTGGGAGAAGCCGTTCTTCAGACACGACCACCTCGCTGCCGGTGCAGTCATCGACTTTACAATGACAGAATAATTCATTATCTTCGTAGGACTAACCACACTATATGATCAACCATAACACTGACCCACGTATCATCCTGACATTGGACACAGGTGGTACAAACATGGTATTCGGAGCCATGCAGAGAGGCGAATTCATCGTCGAGCCTCTTACACTTCCCGCTCATGCAGACGACCTTGACCTATGTCTCCAGACAATGGTGGAAGGTTTCAGGACCATCATAGACCAGCTGGAAGAACGCCCGGCAGCAATCAGTTTCGCCTTCCCCGGACCTGCGGACTACCCTAACGGTATCATAGGAGGACAGTTGCTTAACTTCCCTGCTTTCAGAGAGGGCGTAGCACTCGGACCATACCTCAGAAAGAAGTTCAGTATGCCTGTGTACATCAATAATGACGGAGACCTGTATGCATACGGAGAGGCGCTTGGCGGTCTGCTTCCTGAAGTGAACGAACTGCTTGACGAATATGGCAGCAGGAAGAGGTACCGCAACCTGTTGGGATTCACCCTGGGTACCGGATTCGGTATCGGAATGGTGGTGAACGGCCAGCTCAACCGAGGCGACAACTCATGTATCGAGATGTTCAGCATGCCTTATCTTGATCAGCCAGGCGTCTTCGCAGAAGAGGGTCTATCAATCAGGGCAGTGAAACGACTCTACGGAGAATTCTCCGGCAACCAGGACCATGGTCTCGAGCCTGTGGACATCTTCAATATTGCAGAAGGCACACTCGCAGGTGATATGGAGGCTGCAAGAAAGGCATTTGCACATATGGGTAAGGTGCTTGGCGATACCATCGCCATGACAGTATCCATCACTGACGGACTCGTAGTCATCGGAGGTGGACTTGCCGGTGCATATAAATACATGAAGGAAAGCATGTTCGAGACACTCCGCGGCAAGATGTATCATCTGAACGGCAAAGCCATCAGTAAACTTGCCTCGAAAGTCTACGACCTCGACAACCCGGACGAGCTCAAGCAGTTCATCAAAGGTGAACAGAAAAGCATCAAGATCTACAACAGTGAAATCGAGGTCACATACGACCCACAGAAACGCATTGGAGTAGCACTCTCAAAAATAGGAGCCAACAAGGCTGTCTCCCTCGGAGCCTACGCCTTCGCCCTCCATCAGCTCAGCAGATAACATCCGCCACATAAACAGAGGGAATAATATACATGTTTACACTAATCTTTTTAAAGATCTTCCCATCATAGCTGATTAATTTTATGGCATTTGTATTGCATTTTGATATCATTTGTATATTTTTGCATAAAATAATAATGTTATGGGACAGACTGCAACAACAATAAGAATGGACGCGGAATTGAAGGCTGAATTTGACAAACTGTGTGAACAGTTTGGCATGAGTGTAAATACAGCATTTAATATATACGCAAAAGCTGTTGTTCGCCAAAGACGCATACCTTTCCAGATAGAGGGTGAAACTATCGAGGATACTATGGAGAAAGGGCGAAGGGCTTTCTATGAAATGCGTAGACAATCTGCTGAAAACGGAACTTCAGGCATGAGCTTGGAAGAAATTGAAGAGGAGATCAGACTTGCAAGAAGAGGAAAGTAACATGAAGATATACGTCATAATTGACACAAACGTCATAATCTCGGCTCTCCTATCTCGTTATGAAGACACGGCAACTGTCAGGCTATTAGACCACATATTTGACAGGACATTGATTCCAGTCTATAACGATGATATTTTAAATGAGTATTCTGATGTTTTACATCGTACCAAGTTCAAGTTCTCGGAACAAAAGATCAAGACAATTCTTGATGCCATAAAGCAAGGAGGTATTTCTACTGAACGCATTATGAGTAATGAAGAATTACCAGATCCGAAAGATGTTGTTTTCTATGAAGTTACTTTATCCGTTGAAGGTTCTTATCTAGTTACAGGAAACACAAAACATTTCCCTAAAAAGCCTTTTATAGTTACTCCAACGGAAATGATTCAGATAATCAAGGAGATTCTTTCACCTAAAAACAACATTTTAAGCGAAGGTTCGGTAGCATACGGAGGATATCGATGATTTGTGCCTGATCAAGACAATCGTCCCGGAGAAATCAAGAATTTTCTCCGGGACGATTGATATGATAGTTGTGTGGCAGCGATACCACACATTTGTGATTACAGGCCGCGAGCGCGGGTGAGGGCTGCAGGGTCAGGGTCAGCGCCACGGAAGCGGCGGTAGAGCACCATCGGCTCCTCGCTTCCACCCATTTCAAGGATATTGCGGCGGAACGACATTGCTGTCTCCTTGTCAAGGATTCCGTTCTGCATGAAGAGTTCGAAAGCGTCCTTGTCGAGGACCTCTGCCCAAAGATAGCTATAGTAACCTGCACTGTATCCACCGCTGAAGATGTGTGCGAAATATGTGCTGCGATAGCGTGGGATGATCTCATCGATAAGTCCCATTTCCTTGCATGCCTGAGCCTCGAATGACTCTACGAAAGATTCCTCGACTTCGCTCGGAATGACAGTGGAGCCGCTCGGAATGACAGTGGAATCACCATTGTCATTTCGACCGACCGAAGGGAGTGGAGAAATCTCAGACAGCATATGCCACTTGAGGTCAAGGATTGCGGCAGCGGCGAGTTCTGTAGTCATGAAGCCCTGGTTGAATGTACCGGCGGCCTCAATCTTGGCAACGAGTTCAGCAGGAATGACCTCACCAGTCTCATAATGACGTGCATATGTAGCAAGAACCTCAGGCTGGAATGCCCAGTTCTCCATGATCTGAGAAGGGAGTTCCACGAAGTCGCGTGCAACAGATGTTCCGGCTACGCTCTTGTAAGTACACTGGCTCAACAAACCATGAAGAGCATGTCCATACTCATGGAAAAGTGTCTCGACCTGATCAAGAGTGAGAAGAGAAGGCTTGCCATCAACCGGCTTTGCAAAGTTACCTACGTTAACGATTACCGGACGGATTTCAACTCCGTCTACAACCTCCTGATTAACAAAGTTGTTCATCCATGCTCCACCTCTCTTGGTGCTGCGTGGGAAATAGTCAGTAAGGATGACACCGATGAGAGAGCCGTCTGCATCCATAACCTTGAAGCCCTCAACGTCAGCATGGTAGGTTGGGATATTCTCCAACTTCTCATACTGAAGACCGAAAAGCTTTGTTGTAAGGTCGAATACACCCTGACGGACATTCTCCATCTGGAAATATGGTCTGACCTCCTCCTCATCAAGTGCATACTTAGCCTTTCTTACCTTCTCAGCATAATATGCCCAATCCCAAGGCTCGATCTTAGAACCCTCAGGAAGAAGGCCCGCCTTGATATCCTCATCCATTACAGCCTGCATATCGACGATCTCAGCCTTCGCCTTAACGACAGCCGGAGCGATGATTCCTGCAAGGAATGTATCTACAGCCTCTGGAGTGCCGGCCATCTTGTCATTAAGAATCATCTGAGCCGGGTTTTCATATCCAAGAAGCTTAGCCTTCTCGACACGAAGTTCAATCATCTTCATGATGAGGTCCTTTGTGTCATTTTCGTTGCCATTGTTGCCACGTGAAGCATATGCCTTGAACATCTTCTCGCGAAGTGCACGGTCGGCGGTCGAAGCCATCGCTCCGCCATATTCGGAGATTGCTACTCCGAACTCCTGAGCGAATGCATTATTCTCTGCAAGAAGTCTGTTACCGAAGGTGTTGGAAAGCGACGAGAGTTCCATATTGATTTCACGCATACGTGCCTGCTCAGCCTCGCCAAGAGCGATACCGTTGTTCACGAATCCGTTATAGAGTTTCTTGAGCACCATCTTCTGCTCCTGGTTGAGACCAAGATTCTCCATATCGTTGTAAAGCACCTCAACCTTCTTGAAGAAATCAGCATTCATGAAGATGTTGTCAGAATGCACTGAAATCATAGGAAGAACCTGCTCTACAATCTTCTGGAGAGACTCTGTTCCGTCTGTCTCAGCAAGATTGAAGAGGACTCCGACAGCTCTGTCAAGAATGGCTCCGGACTTCTCATATGCCTCCACTACATTAGCGAATGTAGGGGTTTCCTCGTTAGCGATAATGGCGTCAATCTCTGCCTGCTGCTGGGCTACACCAGCCTCAAATGCAGGTATGTAATGCTTCTCCTTCACTGCTCCGAAGTCAGGAATGCCGTAAGGGGTGTCCCATCCTTCGATGAGCGGATTTGAATTATTGCACGCTACTGCTGCCATAACTGTCAAAGTAAAAAGTATTTTCTTCATTTTGTAAAATCTATTCTATTATTCCTCCTTGTCATGCTGAACGAAGTGAAGCATCTTCTGATAGAAGATTCTTTGCTGACGCTCAGGATGACATAAGAGTCGTTCAGATGACAAATCCCCGGTCGCGCCGGGGATGACGATTAATTATACCAAGGAGTTCCGTCAGCCTTCCTCACACCATCGAGGTCGATGAGGGTAAACTGCATATACGAATCATACTTGGTCAGGATTCCTGTAAGAGTCAATGTTGCAGAGCCATCAAGTACCGGCTGTGGAAGATCTACATCAGACCACTTTGCATAGCCGCTAGAACGCACCTGAAGATAGGTCGAACTGTTAAGATCAGGAACATTGAAATACTGATTGACTGTATAAGGCTGAGGGATGATCAGATCCTTGCGTTCTCCTACGGTAACACCGTCATTCATCTTCTTCTGATCAAAGTCACCATTCATCACATGCTCCTTGAAAAGACTCTCCGACATTGCCCATGAGGTTATTCCATAAGTCTTTCCGTCTCTGTCATCGATCTTGATATAATTGCTGTCTGCCTTCTTTTCTGCATCACCTACAATATTTGGATTGACATAGGCTACAACATTCACCAGATTGGCATACTGACATCCTTCAACAGTAACCAAGGTTCCTAAATACTTCTCGTTCAATATTTCATTACCTGAAATCACCCTAGGCTTGATGAGTTCTTCTTCAGTAGCCATCGGACCCTTGAATACATGCTGGTCAATGATTACAGAATGCTCGAAATATGCTGTATCATATTCACCGGACTCATCCTTATAACCGATCTGGATCATACCATGATATGCTCCGACTGTGAGGTCGGTACAATCTATGTACACCCACTGGCCGATCTTGTAGTCATTGTAGAGGCCATTCTTACCCATCTTGATCTCTATACCGCCGGTTTCATCCTGAATATAGAAGACCTTGTAGATATTTCCGGACTGGTCAGAAGATATAACCTGACCTTTGATCACGCAATGCTTTGTGATGTCATAAGGTTTCTTACCGTTATCCTTATACATCTGCTTGACCTCTGCAATTGTTGTAAGCTTACCGAAGTCATCGTCGGTATAGATCTGATGTTCCTGCGGCACAGGATACTTACCGGTAAATACCGGCTGGAACTCTTCACATCCTGTAAAAAGTACCGCAGCAGTCAATATTATTGTATATATTCTTTTCATAATATTTAGAGATTCCTCAACTCACTCCGTCGGGTCGGAATGACAGAGAATTTAGAATCTGAAATAGAGGTTCAACATATAATTAAATCCCTGCATATAGAAGTACTTGGAGTCGAAACGATAGTACCTCTCCGCACTCTTGCTGTCGATGAGACGGGTCTGCTCATATCCTCCTGTCTTCACACTCTTATTATTGAGCATGTTCTGCAGGTTAAGAGAGAATCCGAAATTGTACTTACGATTGATATACCATGACTTACCTATACTTGCATTGAGCAGGAAGACAGGGTCGAACTTCTCCTGAGCAGCCATATATTCCACTTCAACCGGTGTGAAGTGGTTGTCCGGACCATTCACTGCAAGATCTGTTCTGTAGCCAGGGTTCATATCAAGATATGAGTTCGCAAAATACTGTGCATCAATCTCGAAGAACCAATACGAATTAGTACGGTAGTTAAGACCGAGATCAGCTGCAAGCTGAGGAGTAGAAGGAACATAGTGCTTCTGATTCTTATCTACGGCAAGCTCAGATGTCGGGTCGAACGCAGGATCCCATACATTTCCATCCTTCTTCAGATAATTGCCATGATTATCCTTCTTATAGATAGGATGACTCGCCCAATAAGGAACCTTCTCATTGTCATATACAACCTCTGCACTGTTGTCCACGGTCTGAGTCATACGCGGAGTCGACGTGTAGATGTATTCACCCCAGCTGAGAGCTCCCTCCACGGAAAGACCCTGTACAGGAAGAGGAACCTTGAAACCGAGTTCAATACCCATGTGACGCTGATCAATGCCGCTCATGGCAAAGTTGGTGAATGAGTTCTGCGAGTCATCATAGAAACTCATCATATCTGTCTGGTCCATGATCTTTGTGAAGAATCCTGTCACACGGACATTATAGCCGTTGTTGCTGTACTGATAGTTGATGTCAGTCGACAGAGTCTTCATTGTCTCAAGATTAGGAACGAGGGAGTTCCTTGTACGAGGAGAGATGAATGACTGAGCGAATGTAGGGGCATCGTTGAAGTATCCTGCATTTGCATACACTCTGTGTCCTCCTGCAAAGTGATACTGCAGACCAAGCTTTGCCGAGTAGGTAAAGAACTCTGATACAGCAGATTTTCCCTTTGAAGTGATTGGAACGAGCTTACCGTTCACCTTCTCATATGAGGTGAGATTCTTGTCTCCTACAACGAAATCCGAGCCGTCTTCATTGACACCAGGGAAGAGTCCCTTCCTCACAAGACCTTCTCTCCAGAATGTCTCATATCCTGCCTGAAGTGCAAGATTCGCCTTGAATGCACCGAGATCAAGGTCTCCGTTGGCCCAAAGGTCCGCCTTGCGCACATTAGCATAGTAGTCATAACCGTACTTGTCTCCCTCCTTAAGCACCTGAGCGGCACCATGCTCCATATAATAATCCAGATCGTTCTGAACCATTGCAGGATTTGAAGCGAAGTCACGCTCTGCAAACTGGTCGATGTTCACATAGTAATCTCCACCCAAAAGATCATTCAGCTTCTTGTAATACTCTGTGCGGTTCCACTTATAGTTCAGTCCACCTGTGAGAGTAAATATCCTGCTTGCATTCCACTTTACATTTGCACCAATGTTGACGTCATTCTGGTCAACACGACGCTCCTCAAGTACATACTTCGAACGGGCATCTCCGTTTTCATCAAGATTGTTCCAGTTTACATTGTAAAGTCTGTCCCAATTAAGATGTGTGTACTCAGGCATATCCTGCTCCCAGGCATACTTTGCCCATGCAGCTTTCTCCGGATTGCGTCTGTCATAGTCCGGATCCTTCATATAGAAGTAGCTTGGAAGGTTTCTATAATAGTCTGGACGTGGGTCCGGAGCATCATACCAGTCCATCGCAGTGTAACCGTTCTTACCGGTTCTCCAGAGAACTGTAGCCGATGCCTCGAGATCGTCTGATGGGGTCACAGTGTACTTGAGGATAGTGACAGGCTCGAAGGTCTTGCGCACACGGGCGTTACGCACCTTGCCGTTCTGGTAACCCCAGTTGCTGTTGTACATATTGTCTCCCATCATGTCATAAACCTCCTGAGTCGAAGCGTTCTGCGCACCACGCTGACCTGGAGCCGCGAAAGTCACGAGGCTGAGACGGTGCATGTCGCCGAACTTCTTCTCCACACCTGCATAATATGCGAAGTTACGATAGTAGACTCCCTTGACCCAGTCGTTACCACCGATACGTGCAGACACGTTGAATGCATAGGACCAACCGTTGTCAAGCTCACCTGAAGCATATGTCGCCATAAGGCGGAGGCGATAGAGAGCACTGTTGGTAAGTGCACTGAAACGCCATCCTGTGCGTACGCTTGAAGGAGTCGCATGGATATTGGTCACACCATTGTATCCGCCATAACCATAGTCTGAAACCTCGTTGCCGACAGTTGTCTCCTTGCTTCTCATAGCCTCGTTAAGACCACTCCAGAGAGAGAATGGGGAATAACCTGTGATGGCATCGTTCATTCTGATTCCGCTGAGGTATACATCCTGAGACTCATTGGTATAACCTCTGTTCTTGAAACGGATATTGCTGAATCCGAAACTTGCAATGTTAGTGAACGGGTCATTTGACTCAAAAAGGATTGAAGGAGAATCCTCGAATCCCGAGTCATCCATGTCGAATTCCGCGAAATTGGAATCATCCACTTCGGTGACCACCTGCTCGATGACCATTCCCACGAAGATAAGGTCCTTCACATAACCTTCTACGGTCACGTTTACATTTGCATCAAGGAATCCAGGAGCCTTGACAGTCATGTCATACATGCCGTTAGGAAGGTTTTCCATCAGGAACTTTCCTTCCGCATCTGAAACCACCTGCGCAACAACTTCACCATTCTGGGTCAATGTAAGCTGCGCCTCAGCAATCGGTGCTCTTCCTGCACGGTTGACTACCGTACCCTTGACGCCTCCCCACTCATTCTGAGCGAAGAGTGTGGATGCACAGAGCACTGCCGCAATTGTCAATAATACTTTCTTTATCATAATCTGAATCTGTCATCTCGAGCAAAGTCGAGAGATCTTTATTTAGTTATTACAATATAAGTCGGGTAATGGTCACTATAGCCTCCGATAAAGGCACCATTGGAGAATGTTCTGAAAGGAGTACCCTTATACTGACCCTTCTGGTTAGTCAGGAACTTCGCATTATAGACACGTCCATAATATCCCTTCTTATGAAGCTGCTTAAGGGCGAATGTTCCCTCTGGTGCATTCGCGAGCGCATTATTCACGAGAAGAAGGTCATAAATACTCCAGACTCCCTGATATGCAAGCGAGCCGAAACCGGCCTTGAGCATTGATGTGAATGGAGAGAAGAAATCCGTATCAGTCACATCCTCCTTCAACTCCTTGCCATGAAGATACTGAGCCATAGAAGGGTCTGTAGGATTGTCGTTCATGTCTCCCATGCAGACGATCTTGATACCAGGATACTTTTCCTGCATCATCATGGAGTGATTGTACATGATCTCGCCACCGCGGTCACGGAGCTGGTTGCCACCCTTCTTGCCACCGGCACGTGATGGAAGATGGGCAACATAGATGGCAAAGTGCTCACCATCGATAAGTCCATGAACCATGAGGATGTCACGGGTCTTGAAATAGTCCTTCTGCTCCTGATTCATGATGAAGTCAATCGAGCTATTCTCGAAAGTGAACGGAATCGACTCACTGTCAAGGAATGTGAACACTTCAGGCTTATAAAGCAGAGCCACGTCCACGCCACGTCTGTCCGGACCGTCATAGTGGATGATCTGGTAGTTGGCCTCGGCAATCTGAGGCTCCATCACAAGATCCTCAAGCACAAGACGGTTTTCAATTTCAGAAACACCCAACAGAGCATGCCATACTCCATTTTCCTCCTTCATCGACCTGATGACCTTGGCCATGTTCTGAAGCTTCTTCTGATATTTTGCTTCAGTCCACTTGTTCTTTCCTTCCGGAAGGAATTCCTCGTCATTCTTTGCAGGATCATTGTAGGTATCAAACAGATTCTCAAGGTTATAGAATCCGATGACATAGTTCTTTGAGCCTTTTTCCTGGGCATTAGCGCCGGAAGCCATAAGCACCAACGCTGCAAATATTACTAATATCTTTTTCATCATAATTTATCAATTATGTCATTACCACCACACAGGAGAATCTGCAGGATCTGCAGCTTCAATTCTGGCTGCCTGAGCCTCTCCGACCTTAGCTGGAAGATTTACGAAGAAATCTATACCGGTCATCTCTTCAAGTTCATCAATGGACCTGGAATGTCCTTTGGTCACGCCTCCGGAATACGGCTTGTGTTCATAATAAAAAGCTGCTGCATTCCATTGGCCGAGGGTCGAGGACTTACTATACTTCAAGATTGCTTTGAAATATGCTGAAGGAACTGTCATCTTGTTGCCTTTTCCATCCACAGTATACTCTTTCACAGGATCGACAACACATCCGGTCACCACGTATGTCGTATCTGATGATCCGGCCCAACCTCGCACAACATTTTCAAAACTTGCCCAACCTTCCTGGTTCAAGCCAGGATGCTGCGGGGTCATGTTCGTACCATAAAATGTCTGCTTGGCAGCCTCCAGACAACATTTTCTATCAGCAAACGGCAACTGGTGTCCTCTGTCATAAACCCTAGTCCCATAATCGCCATTCGGCTCGGATGACATGCTTCCCAATAATGGATCAAGAGCCCAGACTTCAGCATTTTTTCTGACAACACTACCATTAGAATAAAAATCACATAAAGGATAAGCCACCCATATTGCCACGCGGTCCTTCTGGCTCCATCCGAAAGAATAGTTGCGGTATGTCTTGCCGTTCATCTTGAAGCTATGGCTGTAGTAGCCCAGATCCGGATTATCCATAGCCGGCAGTTCCATCCATCCGGTCTTGGTCAGATCCATGCTGCCCTGAACGGAACCCTGACCGTCATCCGGGTCATCTTCTTCCGGACGTTCTCCTGCCGGATACTGTCTCATTGTGCAGAATACGGAACTTGTTCCGTTATCCAGTACAACTTTCAACTTCCGTACATCGGGCGAATTGTTCACCTGATAGGAAAGTATGACATTGCTCTTGTTTCCCGTTCCTGACTTGACACTCAAATCTGCCCAATCTACTTCTTCGTCAGCATCTGAAACAAGTTCAAGAGTCCAGTCGCCGCCGCATTTCACACTAACGAACTGCTGTCCCCTGCCGGATTCTACCGAAGGAGTCGTGAGCGACACCTCAAACTCACCATCCTGAACGGCCTGCTTTAGTTCGCATGAAGTAAAAACAAGGCCGCAGATGGCCATAACAGCCACTGCAACCTTGAATATTGATGTAAATCTCATCATTCTCATTTAGACCACACAAGGGCCCGGCCTTACGGACGGTCCCTTGGTGTTTGAAATATAGACTTTTTATTCGGTAACAGGCTTGATGGCAAACAGAATAGCCCTATGGTTCACTCCTGCTGTATCATAAGTCTCAACCTTTACATCAACAGCTTCGAGTGATGGAATAGCAACCTCATAGTAGTCAGCCTCAGTGACAGAAATTGCCGCATAAGGAGGATTACCTGTTGCTCCAGTGTTCGGTTTTGCTTTAATTGTAGCTAATTCTGTTTCTCCTACAGAGAACTTCACAGGTACTGTTGTTCCTTTCCATCCTATCGCATAGAATCCGATCTTTGCTGTTCCTGCAGGAATATGAAGTGTAGCACTTCCTGCCACTGCTTTTGCTGCTTCAGAACCCTTGCCTAATTTCAGAAGATTTGAAACAAAGACACCATTGACAGTACCCTTCTGGCCGGAAGTATTATCATACGAAGCATCACCAAGAGTCCAAGAGATTGACGAATCATATTCACCAGCCTCACCCGCTGGAGGAGTAACTACCTCACCGCCCTCAGCTGGCTCAAAGGCCTCAATGTAAGCATCAATCATTTCATGCTTCACCTCGTTATAGAGCATATATTTTCCGCGTACAGTAACAGTACCGCCCTGCTTGACAATATTCTTCCACTCGTCCTTATTGTTTACAGTCCACACCACAACCGTTCCAGAGCCATCATTCATGTCAAAACTGCAGAATGTTGTATTGACTGAAGAAACCACCTCGCCGATAAGTCTGTATGTAGTATTCGGATCAGCTTTCTCAATAAACTCAGCACATGTAATTGTCTCAACTGTACTTGGATCTTCAACCTCGCCAGGAGTATCTGTACCACCAGTCGTTCCGCCAGCAGAGAAATCTTTCTCAACACCCTGAGCGAAGTCTATGACTGTACCAGCCTCAGTGCCTTCAACTAGCTTAAAGTCATCGAGACGATAAGCAGAGGCAACTGTAACCTCCATGCAGATTGAGATATTTGCAGTACCTTCTGGAACAGTGAAGTGTGCAGTAGCTACATTCCAGCGGCCATCCTCTGTTCCGGCAAATTCGTATGGAAGTGACACCCACTTACTTCCATCGTTGCTGACGTACACAAGATACTCCGACGTACTGAATGTACTGTTGCCATCCTGAATATATTTATCTGCTCCAAAAGTAAGAGTAAGGGTAGTTGCTCCATTCAATGCAATATTATTAGTCGCGAAATATGCACTTGCACCGAAGAAGATGTTGTTCAGACCTGAACCGGCATAATCAGAATAATCCCCATTAGAATTTGAGTTATTTCTTAATGAAACTCCGCTATAATTGTAACCTACCTCAGCAGCACCGGTACCTGCAGCATTCTTCCATCCAGGGAACTGATCGAGATATGGCCAGCTGGTTCCACTACCATAGGTCTTTGTTGCTGTTTCCTTGTCGTAGTTATTACTGTAGATTGCAGTAGCATCGGACTCACCGCCGCCCTGATTTCCACCTGAAGGCTTTGCAAAATCCTTTTCAACTGCATTTGTAAAATCTACAGTCTCGCCACCTTCAGAGATGACAAGTTTAAGGTCATCAAGTCGGTAAGAACTTGCCACATCAACCTGCATACAGATTGAAAGATTTTCTGTTCCCTCTGGTACCGAGAAGTTTGCAGTCGCTATGTTCCAACGACCATCTGCGCCATCATAAGAATAGTCTGTGAACTCCACCCATTTTTCTCCATCATTACTGAGGAAGATATGGAACTCTGACTTAGTGAATGTATTTCCGTTATTCTGAGAATACTTCTCTGTACCAAATGTAAGAGTGAAATCCTTTGAACCGTTAAGAGCGATATCTGTTACGGCAAAATATGAGGACGCTCCAAAGAACAGATTGTTCAGACCAGAACCGTCATAATCGGAATAGCTGCCGTCTGAATTTGCATTGTTTCTCAAGGACATTCCACCATACAAATAATCTACATTCTCAACACCGGTTCCTTTAGGTGACTGCCATCCTTCAGGGAACTGATCGAGATATGGCCAGCTGGATCCACTACCATAGGTATTTTCCGCCTCCTGAGCATCAAAATCATTTGAGTAAACGATAAGCGCTTCTGGGGATCCACCCGGACCTGCCTGATTAACAGTAAGATACTTACTCTTCATTCCAATTGTGAACTTGAGGTCAACAGTACGGTCCATTCCTGTATTCTCAAGTACGGTAACTGTCACAGTCTGAGGATCAGCTGATGCCTTTCCATCCTCTGGGTCGACAACAACCCAATCAACGTCACTCTCAACCCACCACTCAGTGGTCGCAGTTACTGTGAGCTCCTGACTTCCAGTCTGTGCAGTAAACTCCATTTCATTTGTACTGATTGAGATCTCTGGCTTGCCGAAATTCTGCTCCAGATTCTCACAAGATACCAAAGCAGCGACAGCCGCCATGGCACCTAAGACAAAACTTCTAAGTTTCATGATAATTTAGTATTAGATTTTATATTTCGTTCAATCACTTGCAATCGACAAATATACTAATCAATCGGCACATTTACAACTACTTTGCCACTCATGGAACTAAATTAAGGCTGCTTTGTGACCTGGGACTGAGATGCGGCGAGCCCTGCGCCTGGTGTGACATGTTTGGCATTAGAAAACAGGATTCTTTGGTAGCTGTGTATATTTGCCTTCGACTGCTTTCAGGGACAAGGACTCACTTAGGGTATAAACCTTGATGGCACTTAACATGTTGAATATCTGTCAATTAAGCGCTCTTTGTTCTCGTTTTCAAGGGGATAATGAATGCTTAACTTCTTTATTATCAGAAGGTTAGGCACCACCGACAAAACCCGGATGTTTCTCCGCAGCAGCAGATCTCTGAGCGTTCTTGAATACGGCAAGGGCCGGATGCGAGGAGAGCCCTTCCGGGATCGAGCTCCCCTCAGCAGCCGCGCCGTAACTGGCGGAAATGATATATTCCGCCAGTGGTGCCCTACAAATAGCACCCAGATGGTGACGTCTGAATGAGATATTCCCTGGCTAGGAGATAAATTCTTCAACTAGGAGACATGCTGCACCTACCGTCAGTCATGATTTTGAGCGATTTCTTGACTGACGGTCCGGGAAATTCACCATTTTGATACGAAAATGGCATCGTCAGTCAAAGAAATGACCAAAAAGTTGATTGACGCTCCTGAATGCATAATGAATCAGTTTACAGATGTCTCGGCTACGCTCGACATGACAGGTCGACCAATATTCCGATTACTGAAATTAATCGGATTTTTTGAAAAATCTCCTTAATTTTTTGTTGCATATCTGCAATACAGACACTCCAGACATCGATTTCAGTCGATAGTCGCGTACATTTTGTGTACGCGGCTATTTGTCTTGACCTTTGCTTCAAACTTAAAATTTGAATTATGGAAGCAAAAGAGAAGGAGATTAAAGGTAAGGCGTATGCAAGTTTGCTATGCGATTTTATGTTCAAGAGACTGTTCGGAAGTGAGGCAAACAAGGATGTGCTGATAGGATTCCTTAACATGATCATCGAAGATGGCGAGATTGAGGAGGTTGATTTTATCCCGACAGAGTATATCGGTCTGACAGAGGAGGACAGGAAGTCTATTTTTGACCTTTCGTGCCGCTGCAAGGATGGAAGGACTTTGATCATCGAGGTGCAGAAGGGATATCAGAAGCATTTCCGTAAACGAGCAGTGTTCTATACCAGCTATCCGATCAACGAACAGGGCCGCCTTGCAAAGGAGGAATTCATCCGTGCGCATCATTGCAAGGATGATGGA
>JAZLDR010000067.1:0-13304 GCA_045614805.1 Candidatus Cryptobacteroides sp.
CCGTTAAACCGTTGATATTTAGAGGTTTAACGGATTATATAAGTTGTGAAGTTGCCCCTGGAAGATTAATATAACTAATTGACAACTAAATAGTTACGCTTTATTTTCCGATGCAGAAAGTTAGATAAATTGATTATTAAAGAGTTCTCTTTTATGATGCCGAAATATTTTTCTACGACGATGCAAAGCATTGATATATAATGATATACAATGAGACTTTGTCCGCGCATACCTAACACTGCAAAGATAGATATTTGGAACGTATTTGCAAATCATTTCTAGTGTATTATCGCTGTTAATAGCTATGTTGATGTGGTCCTCAAAAAGATACTTTTAAAATTTATGGCATCTATATTGCAAACAAATTTGTTTATTTTTATATTTGCACAACTATGAGAGAGAATCTACTAAATGCATATAAGGGTATCGCCCCAGGAAAGATTATCGCGCACGGTTTGAAAAAGAAGAAAATCAGCCAACGCGGTTTGGCGGAACATATAAATGAGCACAGCCAGACATTGAATGCCATAATAAAAGGTCGTAGGAATATGACACTGGAAATGGCAATCAAACTTGATACATTTTTCGGCTTTGATATGGGATTCCTATATATGCTTCAATGCAATTATGAGATTGAACAATACCGTATCAAACTTGCAACACAATCGGTTTCCGGTATTCCTGAAATCCGAAGGATATTATTTTGGGATGTAGATTTTGACAAGATAAATTGGGGCCTAAGAAAGGAGTTCGCCATTTCAAGAGTATTGGAGCGTGGAACAGAAGAAGAGAAAAAGGAGATAGCCCGATTCTATGGTCTTGAACTTAACGAGCTTGAGAAATACAGAAGCAAGAATATATATCATATCAATATCTGACATTTATGCTGCACTACAATACAGTTACATCATTATTGAGAGAAACCCTGGACATTCTCATGAGCGAAGACTTATTTTCTCCGTTCCGTCTTGTCGGGGGAACAAACCTAAGTTTGAGGTTGGGGCACAGAATGTCTGATGACATCGACTTGTTTACTGATGCAGAATATGGAAGTCTGTATTTCAAAGCATTTGAAAACTTTCTTGAGACCAGATTTCCTTATTATGATCGCGTTGACAAAACATCAATAGTTGGATTCGGTAGGGGTTACTATATAGGCGATTCAAAGGACGATTGCGTTAAGTTAGACCTTATGTATACTGATAAATTTCTGAATGCTGAAGAAACAAAAGATGGAATCAGAATGGCTTCTGTTGATGATATTGTGGCGATGAAGATAAATGCAATTTCACGAGGTGGCAGGAAAAAAGACTTTTGGGACATACATAAATTATTAGAATCCTATACTCTTCCGCAAATGCTTGAACTTCACAAACAACGCCATGAGTGGGAACATGAAGATGCCCAAGTGCTTAAATCTCTGATTGATTTTGATGAGGCAGATGCTATGGAAGACCCAAAATGTTTGGAAGGTAAGGATTGGGACAATGTCAAGATTGAAATCATTAGTGAAGTAACCGCACTTCTATAGCAACAGTTCTTTATAATTAGCGCTCATTTTCTTTTGATTGTTATTATTATTTATTACCTTTGTTAAAAGAAAATGATATAAATGTATGGCCGTTAATTGTCGTGAAGATAGTATTAAATTAATCAGTCAGACTGTTCAGGTGAATCCGGAACATCGTGAGCAGACAATCTTTGGAGGATTGCTCTGCTATCTTAAGAGTGCATTCGGTGAGTATCTGACAAGTGAACAGATACTCAATATGGCAACATCGCTGCGTAAGGTCCGTAATAGAGAGTTTGATTCGTCCATCGAAAAGCTTACCTTGTCACCGGTGACAGATGCTCATAGGCTGGGAAGTTTTGTTACACCTTGCAAGTGCATGAGAAAGGATGAATTGGCCCTGATGATCTATAACCTGGCTCCCTATGCATTGCTGAACCGTAAAGAGGCAGCTTTCATAGCAAAGGCAATGTTCCCTAATCTGTTTGCATCAGTCGCTACAATTAATTCGACTTTCACAAAGTATTATTCTGTTGATGGGGGAGTTGTAGATGTCCCACAATCATTTTCTGTAATTACCCTGCCGGATCATACAACCGAAACAATTGAACACGTATGCTATGAACTTGGCAAGCAGTTTAACCAATCGATGGAGGTAAAGTGATATGAAGGATGAGAAGATGAATCTGGAGGAGATATCCAATATGATGGCCACTTTGGTTGATGAGGTCAAGGGATTGAAAGAGGTGGTAGCAAGTCTGTCTGGAGCTAGGTCGGTAATGACCGATGAGAAACCAAAGGAACGTAAGCTCCTCAGGACTCCGGATCTATGCTTCATGCTAGGCAAAGCTCCTGTGACTATCTATAGGATGGTGCGGAAAGGAGAGATTAAAGCCTATAAGAATGGCAAGGAACTATTCTTCTTTGAAGATGAGGTCGAACATATGATAAAGGCTGGTAAGATCATATAAAATGTCACCCCGTAAGATGTGGGGTGACATTTTTATGACCTCTACTCTTTGCCGGCATTGTTGATGTCTCTGGCGGTCAGAGTTACTTCAAGGTTTCGCTGTCCGTCCTGCTCGTAGAAATAGACTTTGACGACCTGTCCTTCTGCCAATGTCATCTTGTCGAATGAGTAGGTGATGCGAGAACTAGAACTTGCATCGGCAGACAATGATCCGTGTCTGTTCTTCGGGAGCAGCGTTCTCTCAAATGAGACAGATCTCTTGTTTTTCTTGGCCGATTCAAGAACAAAGACAGCATCTGTTATACTGTAGCTGACAGATGACTTGTTGTCAAGCGAAATTGTCAGATACGTGATGTCGCTGTATGAGACGATATTTTCACATAAGGCAGTAATCTTATATTTCTTCGAACCAATGTGGTACAGCTGCTGCTTTCTTTTATTCAGACTCTGCAGACTGGGAGCATCGGCTTTGCCTCCGATGCTGACTCCAGAGATATTTTCGGAGAGCAATCCGTCATGGCTTTCCCTCAGGTCAATCACCAGTTGCTGCGGAGAGTGTTCATATACGACGATGAATGTGTGCATGTTTCCGTTTGACTCCAAAGCAGATACGCTGCTGGAATCCATAAAAGGGGAGCGTGCCTTAAGAGCGAGCAGATTTCTGTTCTGCTCGATAATCTTAGCCGCAATGTCTTGAGGATTACTCAGGTCTGCGTATGTTATGTCTGAAGAGAATATCAGATGGGTGGTGTATGCGGAGGATACCTGCAGCGTGTCCGATTGTCCTCTGCATAGTTGTGTGGCAAAAATCAAGCATGCCACAATCGTAAGGATTCTTAAGTTCATCGTTCCTTCTTTTTCATTATGAAGAATGTGTATCCTGCAGGAATGCTGACCGTCTTTTCGCCATCCCGTCCCTGCAGGATAGATACACCTGTATTGACTATGTCCCCGGCAATTCGCCCCATCCTGCTGTTGAGAGTTGAACTGGCCAGCGACGTGCCTCTGCTTCTTATCGTCTTTCCATCAGAACCTACATCCGGGCAATATATGCCTTTGCTCCCATCAATGTCATATGCTTCATATCCAAACGGTATGATGCGACCTCCCATCTCAATGCTTGTGATTTCCATTTCCAGTCTATCGTTGATCTTGCCTATACCCATTACATGTGTGTTCTTAGGAATGAATGTTCCTCCGATCAACATGTCCTCCAGCAGGATGACTGAAACGCGGTCTCCGCTTCTGACCTTCATTGATTTGGAAAACATGCATTTGAACGGTCTGTTTACGTCGTCAATGACAGAGTCATCTATAGAATTCAGTGAACTGATGCCATTCACATCCTGCATGTCATCGAGGGATGAAATCACGCTGCTACGCCTGATCTCTGCAGCTGGCGCTTCAACTACTGTAGAGATAGCAGCAGTTTCATCTATGCTTTCATGGTCGGCATCTGTCGCTGTGGTTCCGCTCTGCATTCTCTCCGCCATCTCGATCGCCTCTTCCTGTCGTCTGCGGTGTCGTTCTTCCCGTTCCTGATGGCTTTCCCGATATGGGTTCTCATAATTCCTGCTTGCTGAACCACCTGAAGCAGTCGTAGTGCTCTGCCCGAAGAGATCTTCGTTAGTGACACCCCCGGTGGAATAATTATCCTGAGATGGAGTATCATCCTCTTCTTCCTCCTCGGTGGTCTCCATGCAGTTGTCCCAGTGCTCGACAATAGATGGTCTTCTCGTATTTTCTTCCACATAGGCTTCTGTCTTCGAATCATTCATCTTCGGAACGGTTGCTTCAGGTATATCCTGATAGACGTTACTCGTTGCTTCTGACTCTGAGCCTTTGCTGCTTCCCTTGTCCATAATTGACAGAATAACCATTGTGATCAGCAGCAGACCAATGCCGATGAGCATGAGGCCTGCTTTTTTCTGCTTGTTCAGTTTCATGACATTATCTTCAATACTTGAATAACTGTGATGGTCAGCCATAGTAGGAACATTACGATAAAAGTTCCATAAATCCTTCTCCGAGTCTTTGGCAGACAGCTGTTTATTGTCATTACCAATCTTCGTAATCCAAACATGTTATTTCCTGTTGCGTGTCCCTAAATTCTCGTTTCTTGTTACCCTGAACTTCTCTATCATCATTCCGTGCGGGTTCCCCGGTGATCTTTCCACATCCACGAGCCGGCATGTGGTCTCCAACTGATATGCTGTGATGTTGCTCTCGCGCAGCATGAACATCCTTCCGTAAGTCCTGGCTTCATACGGATAAGTGTTCATATCAAGCTTTACCGAGTCGATTACAATCTCCTGAGAGACATTCGCAGATACGAGTCTTTGATAGAATCCTCTTTCCGAGAGGTCGGACCAGTAATCGTACGCACTCTTATCGCTCATGACGAGCGCCTTGTCAGTATTCCTCTTGATGCTTTCTGCGTTAGGGGAGAGGTTGAACATGAGTTCATGAAATCGAGTGACATGGTCTGTCGCTTCCAGATCCCTGTTGGCATCCTCTTCTGTCCTTTGTGCCATGACTGCAGAACCTTTGTCAATGACAAAGACCTGGTTGCCGGTCTCTATGATAGTCCAGCCGGCGATGGCAAAGGAGCAGATGCAGACTGTCACGCATGCAATGACGGATGTTATGGTAATCACCTTCATCTTTCTGAAGGAAGTCTCGATGTTGTCGAAATATTTGATAAGATTGTCCATATGAAGTTGATTATTAGGTTTTTGCTATCTTTCTTGCTATGTTCGAGAATGTCTTGTGGGCATCATTAGAACCTAAGGTGTGTATTATCCAGGTGACCATCTTCGGGACGTTTGCGACAGAAACCAGTGCCACGATCTGAAGCACAATCATGATCCATTCAAGTGACAGGTCGCTGTTTGTCGCGATGATCATATCCGTAATCTTGTCTGTTATCGCCAGATTGATTCCGAGTATGATATAACCCATCGGTATCCACATGGATATCTGCAGATGTCTTCCGAACCAGGCCCTGAATCCTGACTCGTAGCCGGGTATTATGCCCAGAGCCATGACGTATGGACCTATGAGTGAGTGTATGATCAGGAATATGGTGCAGAGCATCTGCTGAGCGAACAGCACGACTTTGACCAGCAGGAAGAGCACACCTCCGACTATGCCTGCAAAGGTCAGTGTCTTGATGCCGAAGATGCTCATGAGCAGTTTCTTTATCGCGAGCCATAGCTTCGAGAAGAACGCTCCTATCATGGACGAGTCCTCGGCGATCTCCAGAAGCTCCTCCTGATACTCCTGGTAGTTCTGCATGGCTACATGGGTACCGATACGTCTGAGGTTGTCAGACCATTGTCCAAGATATCTGTTAGGATCCAGATTAAAGATATCCGCACTCTCTCTGGATATGATGCCACAGAGTCCGTTTACCGGACCAAGTACGAAGACATCGAAATTACATACAAGAATCACGAGGACGATGGGTTTGAATAAGTCCCATGGGTCCATGTTTGTTCCTCCTACGTATGTCCTGACAACCTTGAACATTGCAATGCCTGCTCCTATGCATGCCAGGAGCCCGGCGATGTCCATGATCGCCACGAAATCTCTGCTTACGACGGAATGCCTGATGGATTCCAATGTGCTCCACATTGATAGTACAGTCATATATCTACAGTCTTATTCCAAACATGGAACTTAAAACATTCAACATTACCATTCCGATGAACATTCCTACAGCCACTCTCAGGAAGGCGTGTTCTGCTGTCGGATCGCCTGCAATACCTCCTCGCACCTTGATAAGGAATGCTGTGAAGGCGGACAGGATACTAAATATCCCAAGTATCATGGATAATATGCCTAGAGTGCCTTCGCTCGCTTGCTCCAGATCTCCGTACGGCTCCATCGCTTCGACGAACTTGTCTGCGGTCATCTCGGAATCGATGTAGTCAACGAACTCTGAAAGCCCCTCGGCTATAATGGTGGCTTCGGCCTCAATCCTTACAGCCTTGTCTAAGGTCTTTAGATTCTGCTCCATCTCGTCAATGATCTTCTCCAGTTCGTCCTTTTTCTCTTTCTTTGAGAATCCGAGTGTGCTGAGAATCTTCCGGGCTGTCTCTACACCCATTTCGATATTATCCTTCATCGAGAGCATATAGTGGAGCAGCATATTGGCGTCTGACAGCTTTAGTTGTCCCATCTCCTGCATCATCCGGGCATATCTCTCGGTGGATTCCATCGTGCTGTTGTATGCCTGTGTGAGACGTGTGAGAGTTCCCAGATCCTCCATTACGCTTATCGCCTTTCCTCCTATGCCGTCTTCTCCGAAGACATTGTCAAAGTGATCCCTGACAGTATTCATCTGTTCTCCCAGATGCGCCAGCTCTCCCAACTGGTCAAGCATGTAGTCGACCTGTTCTGCTGCATTTGTGGCGGATGCGGCAATCTGGCTCGGGTCAATCACAATCTGCTGGGCGTGCGAAATGATGGGGCAGAGCAGGCATACAGCCAGCAGCCAATATCTAATCTTTCTGCATCTCATTTTCTTTCATTGCCAGTTTCTCAGCGGCTGCCCGGTATCCGATATGTGCGGCTTCTTTCAGGTAAGGCTGCTTGTCGCTCTTGTTTGTCTGATAGGCGAATCCCTCCTGAGGTGATAGTTCCGTCGCGTATACTGAACAGTGCTTGCCTCCGATGTTTATAAATGCCTCCTTGTATCTGTAATCGGGGTTCATGTTCATGCCGATGGACATGAGCATGGCTTTTTCCTGCTGACTGAGTCCGAAGTATTTGACAATGCTGTCGATCTCAGTCATGTTTGACTCCTGCGAGAGAAGGATCTTTGTTCCGGAGTTCTGAATGATCGTGTCCTTGACCGACTCGGAAGCAAGGAGGTCTGAGAACTGTTGTGATACTACAATCGCAGATGTGTTGTACTTCCTGGAAGTCTTCCATAGCTCCTGTAAGAATCCTGACATCTCCTTGTTGGCAATGGCCTTCCATGCTTCTTCTATAATCAGGACCTTCCTTGTGTCAGCGTCCCTTCTCATGATGGAATTGAATGCCGAGATCATTCCTAGTATGACGAGAGGGTAGTATGACTTCTCTCCCTTCTGTGATAGGTCGGCGATCTCGAATACTGTGAAACGGCTTGTGAAGATGTCCATCGGGTTCTCGTCATTGAAGAGGAATCCAAAGGTCTGATCCTTGGTGTAACTCTTCAATGCTTGGATCATATCGCTTAAGTCGAATTTTTGCTTGACAATCTTTGTGTCTCCCAGATCCAGGAGTCCTTTGTCCTCCTGGACAGGTATAAGCTTTTTGACTATGTAATCATATAGATCTGCGAAAACAGGTTTCCGGATTTCCTGAAATCTAGCGAACAGCTCGATTATGTCTCCCAGAATAGCTTCGTTTTCGGGAAGCCATCCTTTGGCAGGTGACCACATGTACTTGATAATCGACATCAGGTATAGTACCCCTTCATGGTCGCGTTGAAGTATCTTCGGTTTGTTCTCTCCAATGTCCTTGAGCCAATCCTCGAATCCGTGGAAAGCGTCGAACGATATCGGATGCTCCGGATCCCATTTCATATAGATGCCGTCCCTCCCTTCCGACTCCTCCTTGATGATATTGCATAGTCCTTCATATGAATCGCCCATGTCGATGATCGCGATGCTTTGCCCCGCATCATACAGGCTCCTGGTGAGATGATTTGTAAAGAATGACTTGCCGGATCCTGATGGACCAAGTATGAATGCGTTATAGTTCGATATCAGTCCATGCTCTTCTGCGCTCTTCTGGAAATCTATCCTAAGAGGGATGTTTCTGATCCTGTCGCAGAGCTTTATGTTGCCATTGGGGATATCGCGTTGGTAAGTTTCATTGATGCCGAGGCATAGGCATGACATCAGCTCGGCTGTCCTGAAATTCTGCTTTCCAAGCTCTGTGGCAGCTCCTGGTATGGATGCGTACCATATGACAGGCGTATCAAGGGTATTCCTCTTGCATGTGATGCCCATTGATGATAGTGCGGCGGCAGCCTTACCAGTGGCGTTGTCGATATCGCTGGCATTAGCCCAGATGACCAGATTGTTGTGAGCCTTGATGGTTATCAGCTGCTTCTCGTGCGAATCCTTATTGAACTCTTCCAGCTCTTCGGCATTACTTGTGTTCTCGAAGCTGCGCTTGGACATACTGATCTTGTGCCTGCGGCTTTTGTCAAGCTCATTGGCAATCTCGTTCTGTGGTACAGTAAGGAAGTAGCTGTTCACAATATGCTCGCAGTCCAATAAGACTCCGATCGGAGCTCCGGTGGAGAGGTGTATTTCCGCATCATTACTGCTGAGTCTTTCAATCTTTGCCGTCGCTCCTATGGTGTAAGGGAGATCCTTTGATTCGCTCAACGAATAAGTATATATCTTCTTTCCGTTCAGTTCGACGCAATCCTCGCAGATCTTCCGGTCTGTCGGAATCTCCTTGTCGATGCTGAACTGCATATATTTTTCAAGCTCGGTCAACAGCTCATGGTCATCCAGTCTCTTGAGATTCACTATTTCTGCACTGTTGATCATATGCGCGAATGCAGACGCAGTCCTTTTCAGAAGATCTACTTCTTGTATTCTGACCGTGCCGACGATATTCTTGAACCCGAATATCCCACAGTCTCCGACAGATCTGAGTGCTGAAGCACGGCTGGAGAGTGTGAGATAGATTCTCTGTTCATGTCTTAGAAATTCTCTGCGGTCAAAGTGGGCCTCGTACATCCTGTCAAGGAATCCTCTTGATGATTCAGCGTGATACCGGTCCTTCAGGAAGATGTCCTGTCTGTGAACTATCATCCACGGTGGAAGTGCACGTAAGGCCGACTCGAACCTCTTATTCAGGTTCGAATAGGTCTGGCTGTCTATCGTATAAGTTGGCTGCAGCGATACCGTCCATCCTACAGTCAGATCTCCTCGCTTTGATACGATGATACTGTCCTTGATCGTGAGCAGCGGGAATGTCTCCCAGAAGTCACGACTGCTTACATTCATTTCCATTCTATCTTGTTTTGCTGTATGTACCTCTCTAATGAATTAAGCTGCAGCTTCAGATATTTCGACAGCCGCATGCAGGATAGCTTTCTTTCGAACTCTCTGGATGTCATGAGCCCTTGGGTAATCTGTACGGCAATATATGCCGCAGTCACTGCAAGAGCACCTATGATCATACCGATGAGGCTTCCTGTGAAAGCCCATATGATTGCCGTAAATATTACTGCGACGACTGTAAGGATAAGGAAGAGAATCAGATATCTTCCTCTTATGCCGAAGTTGCATGTCTCGGCATCCAATGCACGCCATACCCTGTGGACGTTGTTATCCTTATCCATAATCTAGAAAAGCAGTCTGGCAATCTGTATTATGACCACGGCGATGACGATTCCTACGCCGAGCTTCACGAATGCGTCAGATGCATTAGGATCTGTTCGTGAGTGCTTGATGAGGTTCGGCACACACATGACAGCTCCCACCAGTCCTACAAGGATCAGTGAGATGTCGACTATGTGTTCAGAAACGCCTTGAAGAAGAGACTTGATCATTGTTGTAAAGCTGTTCACGTCTCTGGCTTGAGCATTGGCTGTAGCCGCTAGAATCATCTGAAGGACAGCAACTGTGATTACTGTGGTTTTCCTTTTAACTCTATTCATATTATGATGCTATTGATTATCTGCTGGAGTGAGGTCATCTCCCAGTCCGGGCGTCTCCGGAGCAGGGAAGTAACATCTTCCGTCATCAAAGGCATCTATCACAGTTTGTTGATTCGTTGTGTTGGTGGGTGGAATGGTTCGGGTGAACCTGTATCCGAGTTCCTCGAGTTCCTGCTTGATGGCAGGCTCTTCAAAAGATATATCAGATATATCCGGCTCATTGGCTATGCATGCAGACTCTACTGCAGACAGACCTGCCCCTTCTGAAGGAGTCGTTCCTCTGTCTGACTCATCAATCACGGGCAAGGATCTGACAGCCTTACGTGGGGTGACATGATCCTCCGGTATCACAATGTCTTTTTGTGATACACCCGGCACGCGTCGGTTCATGTATAAACCTAATGCTATTACCGATACTCCTGCTATTAGGAATATGATATTCATAACCATCTGTATAACTCTTGCGCTGCAAAGATATAAATAAATATCAATAAGATTTAACAAAAAGATTAAAAAACTTTAACAATAAAGATTCAAAGACTATGTCTTTGTCCCTGGTCAGGATCTGATGTACGGCGCAAGTTAGGATGCTCGATTGCAGCTTCCGTCGGTCCTTCACTCCGAAAATGGGACACTCTTTCAGAGCATCAATTTTCCTCGGGTACCGCAGTCGTCTGCATCACATCCTGCTTTCTGCACCGTAATCAGCGATCCTGCCTTCCAGGGCAGAGACAGACTCTTGGCGAGGATGTCGCCAGGTCGGCTGACAAAGAGAAAGTTCAACAATTTAACAATAACAAGACATGGCACAGCAGTACTATTTCTTCAAGACAATGAAGGTCGGAGGACGACAAAGACTCAGACCCCTCCCGGGACAGACAGAACCATCAGGAAGACACATCGACGAGAGCCTTAACGTACAGGCGGACTCGAGGATGAGAGAGGACTACCCACTGGGTACGGTCTTCTGCAGCGAGAGTCTGGAGCTCCGCTCCCTTCACTCGACAACATTCTATTCGGCAGGAGCGATCTATCCGATAGGACTGAACCTGGGTGACTACCACTCACAGTCACACATGCCTTCGGCAGGCATGAACGAGGCTTATGACAGCTACAAGGCGGACCTTGAGGATAAGGCAAGACCGGTACTCTCAGGAGAGTCGACACTCTTCACAGAGAGTGGCAATGCTGCGAATCCGGGAACGCTTTTGGCGCAGATCAAGGCTGACAGGAAGATGAACGCTCCGACAATCGAGGACGAGGGATTCCACATCGCTGACAAGGACTGGTACCTTCTTGTGAGGAACATCAAGTCAAAGGTCAACACGATGATGGTAGGACCTTCAGGTACAGGTAAGACAGAACTGGTACTGCTTGCATGCAGGAAGCTCGGACTCGAGTGTAACGTATACGACATGGGTTCGATGTACGATCCGGTATCGGGACTGCTCGGAGTACATAGACTCCAGAAGGGTGGCGAGTCGGTGTTCGACTACGCGAAGTTCACACAGGACATCCAGAAGCCTGGAGTGATCCTCCTCGATGAGCTTTCGAGGGCACCGGTGACGACCAACAACATCCTCTTTCCGTGTCTTGACTCAAGAAGGATGCTTCCTGTGGAGATGGCAGGAGGTGACGAGCTGAGATCGATTGCGGTACATCCTGACTGCGTGTTCATCGCGACAGCCAATGTCGGAGCGGAATATACCGGAACGATGTCGATGGACAGGGCTCTGGTAGGAAGGTTCTTCCCTCTGGAACTGGACTATATGCCGCTTGACTGCGAGGTGCAGGTCCTCTCCAAGAGATGCGGAATCAAACCTGCCGATGCAGAGAACATCGCTAGTGTTGCAGGAACGGTCCGTTCGCTTTACGGCAAGCAGGAGATATCATGCACGATATCCACACGTGAGACTCTTGCGGCTGCAAGGCTTGTGGCTGACGGATGGAGTTCGCTCGATGCGATGGAACTGACATTCCTGCCGTTGTTCGAGGGAACCCGTACGGAAGGGGAGAGAGGCATGGTTGCAAAGATATTCATGACCAGATAAAGAATAGAAAAGATGAAAGCAAAGATTATCAGCGCTGTCGTCAAGGACGGCAAGGCAAGACAGATTACTGTGAATACCGAACTCACTCCGAGTATCGGTATTCACATCGTAGGTATGAACGACATCTCGATCAGGACATTTCTGCTGATGACCATAAGGGCGATGCAGAATGAAGAATTCAGGATTCCCGGAAGGAAGATATGCCTCGTCTTTGAGCCGGAAGTAACGGATTACGACGGTAACTATTTCGAATTTCCGGCTGCGGTGGGCATCATCGTGGCATCCGGACAGGCAAGACTCCGCGAACTTGACAGGTGCATCCTGACAGGAAGACTTGACTCTGACGGTAGGCTAGGAGACCTTCCGGATCCGATGGCTCTGGCTGAGTATGCAAGAGAAAGGGATATGCTTGCGGTGATGCCGCAGATGCAGGCTCTGTCTCTCCCTAAGGAACTCATCGATCATACATTGATGATAGACTCCTTGTATGAACTGGTTGAAGTATTGAAAATCAAGTGAGGATATGAAAAAGAAAGAATGGAAATTCGTCTATGACGAAGAGGTCTGCGACACCCTTGGGAGTAACTTCATGGGTATAATCACTGATGGGAAAAGATTCCTTTTCTTTCAGGCGCTCCCTGATGAGGACCTGAATGACGAGAGGTGCTACATCTACTCGTCAATGATGTCGATGTTCAGTCGTGACAGTGAGGAATTGTCCTATCCGTGGACTAAAGCGAATGATGAACTGCTGCTGGAGGCCCTGAACTCATTAGATGAAGACTCTGATAGATACTGCGGAGAGAACTCTATCTTTCATGAGTTCTTCATATATTAGTCGAATTGTTTTATTAAATCCGTGAATCTTTCTTGATTCAGAGGAATCAGCAGATACATAAAAAGCCTTGATTTGGAAGTTGGTACCAGATCAAGACTTCTCTTTTAGACTATATGTAAGTACAGACCGATAAAGTTAATTTAATTCCACGTGCTGAAATGGATATTCTTGGCGTTCTCTTCAGCTTTATCCAGGATTGATGACGGATAACCGCACAACCTTAGTAGTGAGATTGCATTACGGGTATATACGACACCAGG